>JBAPSB010000202.1:0-6477 GCA_049281435.1 Desulfobacterales bacterium | reverse complement strand
TTGATGGCATACATGCAGCAAACCCTCGAACAGTAAGATATTCCCATGCTTTTATCCCGTGAACCGGCACATTGGATATAGGCGATCGAGTCCGGTTCCATGCCGTCCGATGGCCGCAGGACACGATTATAGGGACCGTGCGGTGCCAGGAGCCGCTCCATCTGCAGGGCCGTGATCACGTTGGGGATCGTTCCGTTGCCGTATTGCTGCTTGGTGGTGACGGGTGTCAGCTCGAACCCGGTGGCCAGCACCGCCGATTTGGACCGGATGACAAAGTCTTCGGGCTGTTGCAAGTAATCGACGGCATCGGTGGGACAGGTCTTGGCACATTTACCGCACAGCATGCAGTTTTCCACGTCCATCACCGCGATCTGGGGGATGGCGTTTGAAAAGGGAATGGATATGGCCTTTCTCGCCGAAAACCCGCCCTGCTCGTCATCGGCCACGTACACCGGGCAAGCGTATTCGCACTGCCGGCAGCCGATGCATTTGGCCGGATCGACATAGCGCGGCCGCTGGGTGACACATGCCGTCAACAAATCCTCAGTGCGGTCGAGCGTGTTCAAATCGCAGTAGGTGAAAAGAGAAATGTTGTCGTGGTGCGCCGCAGCCGCCATTTTGGGGGTCGTGATGCAGCTGGCACAGTCCAGGGTCGGAAACACCTTGGACAGGCGGATCATCTTGCCCCCGATCGATGCATCTTTTTCCACCACCGCCACTTGAAAGCCTTGATCCGCCAGATCGAGGGCTGACTGCAAGCCGGCAATCCCACCGCCGACAACAAGGGCATCGAATTCTAAAACTCGGGTGGCTTCCATTCATTTCTCCTCATAAAGGCCCCCTCTTGACATACGGCCGACAGACCCGACCGCAGCCCTGCGGGGTGTTTTCTTGTTCGGGCCGTGAATCCGCACCCATCAGGCAAAAATTCAGCTCGGTGTGAAAACCGGCGGGCCCAGTTCCTTGACCAGGTCGTTCATTTGATTGACCTCGTTTAGAAAGGCCCGGTTGCATACGGTGCAGATTGCGGTCAGCCGCAGCCTCCGAATGTCAAGTTCAAGCGCTTTCATCCTGGCATAAACCCGGTCGAGTCGCATCGCCATCGCCTTATAGGCGCCCTCATAGGGGCACTCTTCGCCGCATGACATGACGATAATCCCGCTGATTCCTTTTTTATAACAATCGATGTAGAAGTGTTCCGGGAAAAGCACCGGTGCGCGGACTCTCAGGATATAGGTGTTCGTGGGGTAGGTCGAATGGGCCTGCCCCACGGAATCGGCACCCGGATAGGCACAGCTTTCTGTGGCCAGTATTAAAATCTTTTCCATGTTGGCTCCGTTGCCGTTGGTCACCATAGTGCTCCGGCCTACTTGTTTCTGCGGACGAAGTGTTTGTCGTACCCGTCAACTTCCAGAATTCCCAGATAATCGTGACCGACCTTTTTGGCCCAGGCCGGGATGTCCTTGCGGGTGCCGGAATCGGCGGAGTAGATCTCCAGTATTTCACCGACCTTGACTTTGCCGATTCCCTTTTTCGCTTCGAGAAGCGGCCCCGGGCAGGCACTGCCCCGCGCATCGACGGTGCTGCTGGCTTTAATTTCGCTGAGATTCAATTCTGTCATGATATCCTCCTTGGTTTTTGATGAAATCCACCGCTCTGCAGCGGCTTTTACGAAAAACGGTTGATGGCAGCGTCCGTCACGATGGCGTCCGTCTTCCTCGTGGCAGCCGGAGGCCGACCGCTTCAACAGCACCAACCTGAAATACGGATCTTTTTCTTCCAGGCGATCCATGCCGATCAGTTCGTAAGCCGTGTTCTGAAGTACTTTGAAAAGATCCGCCGGTGTGTCCGGATCGCTCCACAGGACCTCGAGGGACTCTCCCGGTTCGATACCCCTTAAGGCCTGGCTGATCTTCAAAAGAGAAAACGGCATGATGGTCCCGCGCAGATCGAGGTAATGGCTTATCGAACGATTCACCTTGTTCTTTTTGGCGTTCATTGAATAGTCCTATGAGCAAGTAGGATGCCACGGACATCAGAAAAATATTCCGCCAGCAGTCACCGGGCGCAGATTATTTAGATTTAGCTGTAATTGCGGATAATTGAAAACCGACAGAGTTCAAATACCGGATTCGGTCCCCAACAATTTCGGATGCCCGCTGTAAATTTCCTTGCTTTTGATTGTTAAAATGTTAAAAACTTAAATTTAACAAATGTTAAATTTTAAATAGGAGCCGGGAAATGAGCGACCAGGAGTTGAACGCCTACTGGAAAACGGTGGTCGATACGATCCACGACGGCATCATGATCGTCGACACGGGGGGAACGATCGTTTCGGTCAACACCGCTTTCGAGTCGCTTACGGGTTATGCCAGAGATGAAATCATCGGCCAGTCGTGCACGATCCTGCGCTGCACCACCTGCGAGGCCACCCGCGAAAAAGCGGACTGTCACTGGTGCCAGTTGTTCAGGATCGGAAACGTCCGCAAACAAAGCTGCGTCATGATGCGCAAAGACGGCCGCTACCTGCATATCCTCAAGAACGCGGCCCTGCTGCGCGACGTGCACGGTGAGGTGATCGGTGGCGTGGAAACCATGACCGATGTCACGGAGCTGATCGAAAAGGATACCCAGATCGAGGCCTTCAGACGGCAGCTGCGCGCCGAAGATGGTTTCCACGGGATTCTGGGCTCCGCGGCGCCGATGCAGCGCGTCTATGACCTGATCGCCAATGCCGCCCAATCGGATGCACCGGTGATCATCTTCGGGGAGAGCGGCACCGGCAAGGAGTTGGTCGCGCGCGCCATCCACGAATCCAAATCTGAGCAGCAGCGGCCCTACGTCAAGGTCAACTGCGCCGCCTTGAATGAATCTTTGCTGGAGAGCGAGCTTTTCGGGCATGTCAAGGGGGCGTTTACCGGCGCCCACAAGGATCGTACGGGACGGTTCGAGGCGGCTGGCGGGGGCGATATTTTTCTGGATGAAATCGGCGACTTGCCCTTTGCGACCCAGGTCAAGCTGTTGCGGGTTCTGGAGGAGAAAGTGATCGAACGGGTCGGCGACCAGCGGCCGATTTCAATCGACGTCAGAATCCTCTCGGCCACCAACCATGACTTGAAACGCCTGGTCGAGCAGGGAAACTTCCGGGAAGACCTGTTTTACCGCATCAATGTCATTCCCATCCACGTTCCGCCCTTGCGCGAGCGGGTCAGCGACATTCCGCTGCTGGCCGAGCATTTCTTCCGCCGCATCCAACTCAAAAGCGACAAGAAAATCAACGGCATCGCCAAGGACGCCATGCACCTGTTGATGGCCCACACCTGGCCGGGCAACGTCCGGGAACTCAAGAGCACGTTCGAGTATGCCTTCGTCACCTGCCAGGGGCTCATGATCCAGCCGCGCGACCTTCCGCCGGACATTATCGGGCAGCCGCCGGCAATGCCATCCGCGGCCGGTACCGCGGGGACCCGCAACGACCTGAAAAAACGCCGGTTGATCGAGGCGCTGGACCAGGCCGGCGGCAACCAGTCGCAAGCCGCGGAAATTCTGGGCGTCACCCGCGTGACCGTCTGGAACCAGATGAAAAAATACGGCATCTCCGCCAAGAAGAGCCGTTTCGTCAAAGAGATCCCGTAGATTTTTTTAAATGCCGCCACCCTTCAAGCCGCCGCCGGTTTTATTGGCACATAAAGTGCTTATGTTTGTCTCAAGGGGTGACTTGGCATTACCTCCATCGTTTACTCCTCCCTCCTATCGACCCCGCCGAGACGGCGGGGTCGATATTTCTTGAAAGGTGGTGTAATAGGGATCGCCGGATCACTTCACTGGCGGAATAGAATCGGAACACGCTCACGACCTGTTGAACCGCGTAGATCACACTTTTTACTCGTGGAGGAATTTTATGAAGACATTGATCGTTTATTCGAGTCAATCCGGCAACACGCGCAAACTGGCAGAGGCGGTGTTCGATGCCATTGATACCGAAACGGAAATCTACCCGATAGAAAAAGCGCCGGACCCGGGCGGATACAATCCTGTCGCCGTCGGTTTCTGGCTCAGGGCCGGCAAACCCGATCCCTTGTCCCTGGAATTTCTTTCAAAGATCAAGGGCCAACGTCTTTTTCTCTTTGCCACGCACGGCGCGGCGGCAGACTCGGCCCATGCGCAAGGCGCCATGGATCATGCCAGGAGCCTGGCACCCGATGCGAAGATACTGGGCACGTTCACTTGTCAGGGCGCGGTCAATCCCGAAGTGTTGGAAAGAGCATCTCAAAAACCGGAACCGCCGGTTTGGCTCAAGGATGCGCCCCAGGCAGTGGGCCATCCGGATCAGGGCGACATTCAGGAACTAAGAAAAATAATAGAAAAAACATGGCCATGATCGTTTAGAACGAAAATTGATGCGAACGTTCAACATCGAACATCGAACGCTGAACATCCAATAAGGAAGGCGCTCCGCTCCGCCAATCGAATTAATAAGTCGAGGATACCCTTTCTCTGACTTAACCGACCAACTGACTCAACTGAAACAAATCATCTGCGTACCCGTGGCGGCCCGCAGGGCTCTATGACCGCCGGACACGATCTGGGACAGCAACCCCATGGGAAAGTGCGCTTGTCATCCGGAAAAAGAGACCAGCTTCATGTGCCTGAAGCACGAGATCTATCTGTGCGAGGAGTGTCTTGAATGCCGGGATCCAAAAATCTACTGCAAACACCGCTCGGCCTGCCTGATCTGGTTCATGCAGAAGCACAATGGAAGAACGGACGACGAGATGAAGGGGCGAAAAATCTTTCGCCCCTACTGATGGGATGGGACGCAAAAAAAAAGGCTTTTCACCCGCCGGTCAACTTTGTCGGGAGAAAAGCCATTTATTGCAGCAACGGGCAGTGGGCCTGGCGATCGGCACCGGCACGCCCGCCGATGATAGTTATGATTTCTTTTGGGCCAGCTCGGCCATCTTGCCGGCGATTTCGTCGAAAGCGCGGGTGACCTTCGAGTCGGTGTGGGCCTCGCGGTAGCATCGCCCCGAATCTCCACATTGCACGACGTTCGGGTCGATGGGAATTCTGCCCAGAAAGTTCAGGCCGAACTGCGCAGCCGTTTTCTCGCCGCCGCCGGCACCGAACAGGTCGATAGTTTCACCGCAATGCGGACAACTCAACCCGCTCATGTTTTCGATCAGTCCGAAAACGTCCATCTTGACCCGCTTGCAAAAACTGATCGACTTGCGCACATCGGCCAAGGCCACTTCCTGAGGGGTCGTCACGATGATGGCCTTGGCGTCCTTGACGATCTGAGCGATGGTCAGAGGCTCGTCGCCGGTTCCCGGCGGTGAGTCGATCACCAGAAAATCGAGATCGCCCCATTCCACATCCCCGATAAACTGTTGAATAGCGGAATATTTGATGGGCCCGCGCCAGATAACGGCTTCGTCCTTGCTCTGCATGAGGGATTCGACCGAAACGGCCTTTAGATTATTCGAATAGCTGGCGGGAGCCAATTTACCGTTTGGTCCCACTTCCAGCATGCCCGTCAGGCCGAGCATGCGCGGGACATCCGGTCCGTGAAGATCGACATCCATGATGCCGACCTTGAAGCCCTTGTTCGCCAGGGCGATCGAAAGATTTACGGCGGTGCTGGTTTTGCCGACGCCGCCTTTGCCGCTCATGACCAGAAATTTATACCTGATCTTGCCGAGGGTGCTGTTGATCTTTGCATCCTGCTCGGCATGCGGATCCTTCTTGTTGGAAGGATCCGGAACCTTGTTCAGTATCTCTACCATGAAAAAGTTGCCTCCTTAGCCCTTGTCCGTTTGTGGTTTTATTGGTGACACCGATGGGCTGCCGGATCCGATCAAAATCGGTTCGGATCGGCAGCCAGTGCCTTTGCCCGTAATTGAAATCTCGCGGTCGATACCCGTGTACCAGGACACCCCCCGGCTAAACGGCTCGAAAACGGCACCCCTCACTGCGGCGATACCGGTGTTTCGCCGATGCCGGTAATTCGATGAAACTCCGTGTGCCCGCATTGTGGGCATCCCGGAGGCCTTCCCGTTCCGCGCGGCTCCTCCCAGTGGTGGTCGCAATGATGGCACCGGAACAGGCGCGCCAAATCGACCATTTTGAAGTTCCCGCCCTCGATGTTGATGGCCTTGCAGTTGATGATGGCATCGGCCACCGCTCTGCGGGCCCGCTGAATGATGCGGCCGAAAGTGGCGCGCGAAACCCCCATGCTCCGTCCGGCGTCTTCGTGAGAGAGTCCCAGCAGATCCGAAAGTCGAATCGCCTCGCGTTCATCCACCGTCAACCGCACCTCGTCGAGATCCAGCATGGGGATTCCGCGGGGCTTGAAATAGCTGGTGTTCGGTTTGAACCCGACAATACGATCCTTGCGCGGCCTGACCATGACCCTTCCTTTATGAGATAATGCTCACAAACTAGGGGCTCGGCCTAATTTTGTCAAGGTCTATTTGC
>JBAPSB010000201.1:0-28832 GCA_049281435.1 Desulfobacterales bacterium | reverse complement strand
GTTGTCCCGCAATCGATTGCCGCTGTGGCTGCCGGCCATGCCGGCCGCGGCACCCCGGGCGACACCGCAAAACGGCGGCCGCCGCGGACCGGATGCGGCAGTCTACTTTCCTTCCTGCATCAACCGCACCATGGGTCCCGCCAGGGGCAGCGCCGCGGGCTCTCTGGTCCGCACGACCGAAAAGCTGCTTGAAAAAGCCGGGTTTACCGTCATTTATCCCAAACGGCCGGACCGGTTGTGCTGCGGCATGCCGTTTGCCAGCAAGGGCATGAACGCCGCCGCCGCAGACAAGGCCCACGAACTCGGCCAGGCCCTGCTGGCCGCCTCCGACGACGGCCGCCTGCCGATCCTGTGCGACATGAGCCCCTGCCTGTATCACATGCAGCAGACCCTGGACAAGCGCCTGCGGCTTTATGAACCGGTGCGCTTCACCCTCACCTATCTGGCGGACAAACTGGATTTCGAAAAAATACCGCAGACGGTGGCCCTGCACACGGTCTGCAGTGCCAAGAAGATGGGGCTCGAAGCCGATTTCCGGCGGCTGGCGGAGATGTGCGCCGCCAAAGTGGTCGCACCGGACGTCACCTGCTGCGGGTTCGCCGGCGACAAGGGGTTCACCCTGCCCGCGCTGAACGCCTTCGGCCTCAGGCGTCTCAAAGAGCAATTACCGGCGGAAGTCAGCCAGGGATTCGCCACCAGCCGGACCTGCGAGATCGGACTTTCCGCCCACGGCGGAATCGATTACACCTCCATCCTTTATCTGGTCGACCGCTGCACCCGGCCCAGGCAAAGGCGAACGGCTATAAAATCATCCTTGTCTACATTCATTTGTTCGATTCAGGCTTGAATGAAGCCAGGGTCAAACAGCGTGTCGCCGAGGGCGGCCATAGCGTCCCAGCTGAAAAGATTCATACTCGAATCCCCAGAACCATGGAACATATCAAAACGGCTTTATCCCTCGTCGATGAAGCGAGACTCCTGGATAATTCCTCAAAAGACGATCCATTTCGACAAATCAGTGTGATGAAGGCTGGACATGTGGATGCAATGGTGGATCCTTTGCCAACATGGGCAAAAGGCCTACTGCTCGCCTGCGCTTTTGACGCACGTCGAGACTGTCACTCCCCCCCCCGTTACCATCGTCTTTTGCAGAATCGCCACCGCCGCGGCCCATCAGGTCGAACTTTCGATGAACCCCTGGGCCATCGACAGCTCATAGTTTAAAGAGCAGAGGGTATCGACGATGGCGCATTGAAAATTTTCATCCGGCATCGACACCATCTTTTTCTCATCGCGCCGGACCGGGCCCTTAATGGCAAAATCGAGGCAATCCGGGCAGGTGATGTTATTTTCGGCAAACAGGATGAGGTTGCCGTCGAAGACATGCCGCCTGAAATTGGCTTCGCTCGCCAGGTGATTGCAGACGGACCATGTCCGGGCGGGACGGGCCGATTTTCTCCGGGAATTTTTGCGGCCGTCGCAGCACAGGTTGACTTGCAGGAAAGGATCGAATATCCGCCCCTGCAATTCCTGGTCGGTCAGGGCCGCAGCGTCCTTTTCCATTTTCAAGAAGGCCGCCTCTCCGCCCAGCATGTTGTTTTCATTGCAGTCATGGCAGAAAACATGGCTGTCGAAAACCACGAAGTAACGGTTCTTCAAATAATTGCTGATGAATTTCTCAGGGGTCGCCAGATGGTTGCATATCAACCAGGTCTTGACGCTGTTTTTCTGTGGCCGCGGGGGCTCGATTTTCATGTCGCCGATCGAAATGAACCGGCCGTTTCCGGTGTCGAATAAAAACGAATTTCCGATCGGAAAGGCTCCCGCAACCGTTTTTTTTCGGTCAAACCTGATAATACATCGAACCTGACGGTCGACGAATGCTCCCATTCAGTTACCTCCGCATTGATTATTTTTTTTGGAGGGGGGGGTGTCGCCGCACCCCGGCCTGCAATTCCGGGTCGTGTGACAATTATTAAATAAAATCAGTTTATTGAATTTTACCTGATAATGGCCTATTTGTCAAAATTCAGGCCGTTGGCAGCGGGGGGGCAAGGGGAACCGGTTTGATATTGCGCCGTGAAATTGGATTGTTGCAATTTACGTCAGTTTTTATTAAAAATAAACTCCAACATTTTCTTATCCACCAAAAGAGGGACTATGCGCTGGAAACAGTTTTTCACCCCGGTCAAATCAATGGATGCCCCCCAGGCTAAAAGCTACCTCACCGCCAATTCCCTGGAAAATGTTACCGTCCTGGACGTCCGTCAGCCCGGCGAATACGAATCCGGGCACATTCCGGGCGCCAAACTGATTCCACTGCCGGAACTTAGCGAGCGGTTGAACGAGATCGATACGAAAAAACCGACCCTCGTCTATTGCGCCGTCGGCGGACGCAGCCGGGTGGCGGCGCAAATGCTGGCCGGGAAGGGATTCAGCGAGGTTTACAATGTCTCGGGTGGATTCAAGGCCTGGCAAAGTGAGCGCGCCATCGGTGCGGAGGACCTGGGGCTCGATCTTTTTACCGGCAAGGAAACCCCCGAGCAAACGCTGATCGTCGCCTACTCGATGGAAGACGGCCTGCGGGAGTTCTATCTGTCCATGATTCCCTGGGTGAAGAACGTGACGGCCCGTGATCTCTTCGAGAAGCTCTCCGCCATCGAAGTCAAACATCAGGATCGGATTTTCGAGCACTACCGTCAACTGACCGGAACGGAGATCGACCGCGAGGAATTCGTGAAGTCCGTGGTGACCCCCGCCGTCGAGGGCGGGCTGACAACCGAGGAATACGTGCGCCTCTACAAGCCCGACCTGGAATCCACGCCCGATATCATCTCGCTGGCCATGGCCATCGAGGCCCAGGCGCTCGATCTGTACCGGCGGGCGGCAGAGCGCAGCGACAATCCGGAGAGCCGAAAAGTCCTGATGCAGATCGCCGATGAAGAGCAGACGCACCTGGCCCAGCTGGGCAAACTGTTCGCTCAACTATAGACGGACCGGCCCAGACCTGTCACGCCTTGGCGTGATTGATAACGAAATTGCGGGAAAGGGCCATTTCTGGACGGAAACTAATTATAGGCTTTAAGGTGAAGATTTTGGCAAGGCCAGAGGGAGGCGGCCGTATGGTCGTACGCCAACGACCGACACCACAGCCAAACCCTTTATCTTAAAGCCTATGGGAGACGATAATGACAAAGCACCTCGTTTTGGCCGGCGGCGGCCACGCTCACATGATGACCCTGGCCCACCTGGACCAATTCGTTGCAAAGGGCCACCGCGTGACAGTCATCCAACCCTCGGCGTATCACTATTACTCCGGCATGGGTCCGGGAATGCTCGGGAAAACCTATCGGCCCGATGAGATCCGCTTTGCAACCCGGCACGTCGTGGAAAAAAAAGGGGGCACTTTCGTCCTGGGAAAGATCGTGCGGGTGGATCCGAAAGAAAACAGGGTCTGGCTGGAATCCGGGGAATCGCTGCCGTTTGACGTCATTTCATTCAATGTCGGCAGTCAGGTTCCCCAGGATCGAATCACCGGCAACGGGGCCGACATCTTTTCGGTCAAACCGATCGAAAAACTGCTGGAGGCCCAGCGCCGGATCCTCGAACTCGTGCGTCAAAAAAAGATCGCCATCGGCATCATCGGCGGGGGGCCTTCGGCCGTCGAAATCTCCGGCAACATCTGGCGTTTGGTCCGCGGCGCCGCAACCCATCAGCCCGACATCGTCATCTACACCAAAACCACCCTCATGCCCGGTCATCCCCGTCGGATTCGCGCCAAAGCCTTTGCCTCGCTGACGTCCAGGGGGATCGAAGTTCGCGAGCAGAGCGGCGTCAAGGAAATCGGCACCGGCCGCATCCGGCTGGCCTCCGGCCAGGAGCAGGCCGCAGATATCATTTTTATGGCCGTCGGCGTCAAACCTTCACCGGTCTTTCAGGCTTCCGGCCTGCCGACCGGGCCGGATGGCGGGTTGCTGGTCAACCACTATCTGCAGAGCACGGCTCATCCGAACATGTTCGGCGGCGGCGACTGT
The DNA here is from genome assembly GCA_049281435.1 of Desulfobacterales bacterium. GTDB lineage: Bacteria > Desulfobacterota > Desulfobacteria > Desulfobacterales > SG8-13 > JARFQH01. Next base: position 24,798 of record JBAPSB010000201.1, on the reverse strand, counting down.
ATCTGCTTCGAGGAGCGGACCCTGGACAAAGTCGGCGTCTATGCCGTGCGCCAGAACCCGGTGCTCCTGCACAACCTGATGGCCGCCCTGGAAGGTGGACCGCTGCAGTCCTTCGATCCCGGCGGCGACTACCTGCTGATCTTCAACCTGGGCGACGGCACTGGGATTTTCAGAAAAAGGTGGCTCCTGTTCGGCGGCCGGCCGGCCTTTCTCGTCAAAGACTATATCGACCGCAAGTTCATGCGCGAGTTTCAAGCCCTGGAATAGCCGTAAGGATATTCAAGAATATTTACTGCAGCAGTGAAAGCTATCTGCATCCGGAAATGTTGCATTTTCGAAAAGCAGGGTCGCAAAATCGGCATAGACCCGCAAGAGCCTTTCGCGAAGCGTCGCCAGGCTTCGGCGCATCGGCAAGGCCGGCGGCAGCTGGAAAATGTCTGAGCTGCTGCCGGGAGTTCATCTCTTTTCTTCTTGCTTGGTACAGCCCCTGTTGACGCAGTCGACAAAGACGTTCAACCACCGGCTCAGCTGGTTGAAAACGAGAAAGTGGTTCAGGACGCGCTTCTGGGCGTTGTAGGCCCACACCTGACGCCTTTTCACATCCGCCAGAATCTGGTTGAGGCCTTCGGCGATGGCACTTTTATCTTCCGGGCGGGCGATGAGCAGCCCGTCCACCCGGTTGCGCACCTGCTGGCGCAACCCGCAGGCCGTGCTTCCCATGAAGGGCACCAGTTTCCACATGGCCTCGGTGGCGGTCAGCCCGAAACCTTCGCGCAGGGAATTCTGCACGATGATGCTCGAACTCCGCTGCAGCGCATTCACGATCAGCTCGTTTTCCTTCCTCGAAGACATGGGCAGCAGCAGAAGCACGATGTCCTGCTGCAGCGCGGGAGACAGCGCACAATAGTAGCGCTTGAGTTCTTCGAGGACTTCGCGGCCCTCGGGGTCGTCTTTCACGAAATCCGGATCGGGCCCGGCGAAAACCAGCCGCACGAGTTCGAGGCGGCGCTTGTGGCGAGCCGAGCCCCCGTGATACCGGTCGATCTGCCGCTTGAGGTGGATGAAGCCTTCCATGAGCGGCAGGAACCCCTTGAGGCGGTCCCAGCGGGATATCTGGGTCACGATCGGCCGCGACAGCAGGCCGAAGTCACCGGTTTCACCGGGCGGCACGAAGGACCCGTCGCCGCGCAGCCGCCTGACCTTGTCGGCGAAGGGTGGTGTCAGCATCGCGTGATCTGCCGGCAGGATGCCGGCATTGGTGAGGATTCCCACCAGTTTGTGAAAATTCAGGTCGCGGTTTTTGTGCGACAGCGGATCTATGGCCGGGGCGATGACCGTAAATTTGTCGGGCTGATAATCCGGTATGTATTCGGGCGCGGAAAAAACGGTCAGGTCATAGGCCTTGAAATAGGGTTCCAGAAATCGCCAGGCGGCTTCGGTTTGCGGATTTTTTTCGTCGAGGCCGATATGGGAGCGCCATATGGTGTGGACGGCGATGGTATCCTTGAAAAAGCCGGCCATCGCCATCGGTTGAGGGTCGTGAATGACCACGATGTCGCCCGCGCGCAGCAATTTAGAAAACTCTTCGGCACATTCGGCATTCACCCGTTCGTAAGTGTCTCTTTCCGCCGCGGAAAACTCGGGCGTTCCGTTGCCGTGGATCAGGTTGTGGATTTTCTTGGTCAGCGGAAAAAATTCCTCGAGCGCGGTCCCCATGACGGCCCACCGGGCATCGAGACCCAGCTGACGCAGCAAATCGATCAGGGTCGGCATCATTTCGGCGACGCCGCCGCCCCTGTCGGTCGAATTGACCATCCACACCCGCCGGTTGTCCAGCTTCGGGACCAAAATCTCGGCCTCCGACCGAAAATCCTTGACCACCGGAAAAAGCGATACGTAGGCCTCGTAGTCCGCCAACCGGTTTCTGCTTTTGACATCGATGATTTTGATCATGTGAACCCCCTTTTGTGCTTCTTGTGCTTCGCGACCAGCATCCCTTGCCGGACGGGTGGAAAATGGTCGCCGGATGCTTATTATCTTGTGTCTCGATTGAATGCCATTAACGCTAAAAATGTTGCGAACGAACCGAAATGACCCTTATCATGAATGAACTTAAGTTCGCCGAGGCCGTACGCAAGTGTTGCCTGCAAATCCTGCGGCGCTCCTGGGAGGAGGCCGGAATCAGCGGGCTCTGCCACGAGGGACGCTGGGAGTATGCCATCGATGTTCTGCAGAACCTGGCCGTGGAGAATCTGCTAAAGGAAATCGCAGGATCCGATTCATCGCACAGTCATCTGCGGTAGCCGCTTTCTTGGGCACTGTCGCCCGGTTACTATCGTCGGCCACGAAGCAACGACAGCCGAAAGATGGAGACTGAGAAATGAAAGACAGAAACTACCCTCCGGAAGAAGGCCGACGTTTTTTCCAATCGGAGCTATGCGGTTTCGGGTCTGTGGCCTGGCGGACGTTTCCCTATTTTGTCGCCGTCTTGGCAGCGGCGATTTATTTCGGCTGTGATGCATTTTCCGGAAAAACTTCCCATAGCGAAGGACATATCGAAGGAGCAAAAACAATGGAAACGGCCACAATAATCCAGGAAAACACCGCTGCAATTCCGCCTATCGACGCCGCCGCGCCGCTTGAAACCGCAACCGCCACCTTCGCCCTAGGCTGATTCTGGGGTCCCGACTCCCGGTTCGGGAGCGTGAAGGGGGTGGTGCAAACCCGCGTCGGCTATACCGGCGGCACGAAAGCGGCACCGACCTATCACAGCTTAGGGGATCACACGGAGACAATCCAGATCGACTATGATCCCTCTCGCATCTCTTACGACGACCTTCTGGACATCTTCTGGCAGAGTCACGACCCGAGCGCGCGCGCCTGGTCGAAGCAGTACATGGCTGCGATCTTTTATCACGGCGAGGAGCAGAAAAAACTGTCCGAAGAGAGCAGAGATCGCCGGGCATCCGCAATCGGAAAACCGATTCAGACTCAAATTCTGCCCCTAACGGCTTTTTATATAGCCGAAGAGTATCACCAGAAGTACCGGCTGCGCCGCGAGAAGAACCTGCTGCGGGAATTTGAACGGATCTATCCGGCAACCGAGGACCTGGTCGATTCGACCGCAGCGGCGAGGGTGAATGGATATCTCGGCGGCTACGGCACGTCGGCCGACCTGAAGGCCGATATAAATCGGCTCGGCCTTTCGGATAATGCGGGCCGATATCTTCTTAAAGTCGTTGAATCCAGGACCCCTTAGACGAGTGACCATCCACAGTGCGTTCATCCGTCATCCCTGAGCATTAAACCTTGAACCGTGAACCGTATACCTTACACCTTACACCATACACCATGAACCATATACCTTACCCCGTGAACCGTGAACCTTATGCGCCGGTCGCTTGCCTCGTTCAGGGCTGTCGAGACACGAAAAAAATGTCACAGCACTCTTGCACTATCGCCACCTTCCCTGTAAATAACTGAATTTAAATTAACGTCGCCCTAATGGCACGCACGCTGGCCGCAAAGTCCCGGCGCAGATAACACCTACATAGGGGTGTGCCCCAAAGACGCATGGAAATGGCTGACCCGCAACCCGCAACAGCTGAACAAGCCCCGCCCGCCGCCAGCGGCCTGGAACTCGACCGGCCGGCCGCGGACACCCTGCGCTTGCGGTTGACGGGCAGCTGGACGATGCAGCAACACCTTCCGGCTCCCCTGGAGGATATCCGCCAAGCCGGTGGCGAAAAAGGGATCCGGCGCATCGTCTTCGATACCGAAAACCTTGCCAAATGGGACACCAGCCTGCTGACTTTTCTGGTGAAGGTAACCGAGTTCGGCGCGAGCCGCGATCTCACGATCGACATAAAAGGGTTACCCGAGGGTGTCCGGAGGCTTCTCGATCTGGCATCCGCCGTCCCCGAGCGCAAAGGCGCCCGCCGCCTAGCCGGCCATGAACCCCTTTTGGCGCGAATCGGTGCGGCAGGCATCGATTTCAAACGGGCCGCCGTCGACTCCCTGGCCTTCATCGGTGAATCCGCGACCGCTTTCGGCCGGCTGCTGACCGGCAAGGCCGGTTTTGAGCGATCCGACCTGCTGGTGCTGGTTCAGGATTGCGGCGTCAACGCCCTGCCGATCATCACCCTGATCAGTATGCTGGTGGGATTGATCCTGGCCTTTATCGGCGCGATCCAGCTCAAGATGTTCGGGGCCCAGATCTACATCGCCGATCTGGTCGGCATCGCCATGGTGCGCGTCATGGGCGCCGTAATGGCCGGCATCATCATGGCCGGGCGCACCGGGGCCGCCTTCGCGGCGCAGATCGGCACCATGCAGGTCAACGAGGAAATCGATGCGCTCAAAACCCTTGGCATTTCCCCCATGCAGTTTCTGGTACTGCCGCGCCTGCTGGCCCTGGTGCTGATGATGCCGCTGCTGTGCGTCTACGCCGACCTGATGGGCATTGTCGGGGGCCTGATCGTCGGGGTCGCCATGCTCGACATCAACTTGACCGAATATATCCACCAGACCCAAGGCGCGCTGAAACTCAGCTATTTTCTGATCGGCATTTTTCAGGCCGGTGTCTTCGGCGTCCTGGTCGCCATGGCCGGTTGCCTGCGCGGCATGCAGTGCGGACGCAGCGCTTCCGCCGTGGGCGAAGCCGCCACCTCGGCCGTGGTCACCGGCATCGTCAGCATCATCGTGGCCACGGCGGTGATCACCGTGGTCTGCAACTATCTGGGCCTTTGACGGCAATGGCAAAAGAACCCCACATCATCGTCCGGGACCTCACCATGGCCTACGGCAGCTTCGTGGTGCAGCGGGACCTCACCTTTACCATCAACCGCGGCGAAATCTTCATCATCATGGGCGACAGCGGGTGCGGCAAGAGCACCCTGCTGCGGCACATGGTCGGGCTGATGGCGCCGGCCAGGGGCCAGGTGCTCTATGACAACGTCGATTTCTGGGAGGCGGGGCCCGCCGAAAGAGACGGGCTCATGAGACAGGTGGGGATCCTGTATCAAAGCGGCGCCTTGTGGAGTTCAAGGACCCTGGCTGAAAATATCGCCCTGCCCTTGACGCAGTACTCGTCACTCACCAGGTCCCGGATTGACGAAATCGTCTCCTTGAAACTGGCCCTTGTCGGCCTGGCCGGCTTCGAGGACTATTACCCGTCTGAAATCAGCGGCGGCATGCGCAAACGGGCCGGCCTGGCACGGGCTATGGCGCTCGATCCCGACATACTGTTTTTTGACGAGCCCTCGGCCGGATTGGACCCGATCAGCGCCCGGCTGCTGGATGATCTGATCCTGGAGTTGCGCGAGAGCCTCAACACGACAATCGTGGTGGTCACCCACGAGTTGGCGAGCATTTTTGCCATCGGACAGAATTCGGTGTTTCTCGATGCCGACCGCAAGACGATCATCGCCGCGGGCGACCCCAAGGAACTGCTGAAAGACTGCAGCGACGAAAAAGTGCACCGCTTCCTGACGCGCGGTGAAGGCGGCGCCTGCTAAGCGCCCGTCCGCGATCGCTATCGGCACCATCGAGGGTTCAATTAACAAGAGGGTAGGCAAGCATGAGCAAACAGGCAAACAAAACCGCCATCGGTCTTTTTATCGTCAGCGCCTTGGCGCTGGCCACCGGCGCTCTGATCGTGCTGGGTTCCGGTAAATTTTTCAAACCCATTGAAACCTATGTGGCCTATTTTGAAGGATCGGTAAAGGGCTTGTCGGTCGGGGCGCCGGTCGCGTTCCGGGGCGTCAGGGTCGGCTCGGTAACCGAGTTGAGCGTGGAATTCATTTCCCAGGAAATGACCTTTTTCATTCCGGTCGTCATCCAGGTCGATCCCTCGCGCATCAGGGGTTCGGGCAAGATGACCCATATGTCCAAGACGGAAATTTGGCAACAACTGACGAGTCGCGGTCTGCGGGCCCAACTCCAAAACCAGAGCCTGGTCACCGGCCAACTTTTCGTGAACCTCGATTTCTATCCGGAGACACCGCTGAAACTCATCGGTCCGGGTATCGCCAATGCCACCGTCGACTACAAGGAGATACCGACCATTCCCTCGCCCTTGCAGACGATCGAGAATGAAATCAGAAACATTCCGATTCAAGACATCGCCGATCAGGTCGTAGCCGCTTTGGATGGCTTCCAGCGGTTCGTCAATTCCCCCGAATTGGGCAAAAGCGTCAAGCTGCTCAATCAGTCACTGGAAAACATCGAAAAACTTTCGTCCACGATCAATGCCAAAACCGGTCCGCTGACCACCGAGGCGCAGGCGGCCCTCAAAGGTATCAAACAGCTGGTGACGACCCTCGAAAAGATCGCCACGCCGTTGGAAGGCAGGCTCGACACCACTGCAAAATCATTTCAGACGACGCTGACCCAGGCCGAGAAGACACTGGGGACCGTCGAATCGGTTATTAAAAATGGCTCTCCGCTGCGATTTGAAATCTCCTCTACCCTCAACGAAGTCGAGTCGGCGGCCAGGGCCTTTCGAATTCTGGCCGAGTTTCTCGAACGGCACCCGGAGGCCCTGCTGAGTGGCAAAACCGATGGAGGTCAGTGATGCGCGCATCATCCGTTTCATTTTCACTTTTGCTGCTGAGCAGCCTGGCGGTGTTGGTGGGGGGGTGTTTTCCCAACATCGGCGCCCCCTCGAAACCGACGCAGTTTTACGTCCTGAACTCCCGGGAAGACATGGAAACGGGGTCCGCGGCTCCCACGATGACCCTTGCGAGCGGTGCGCCCGTCGGGGTCGGCCCGGTCCGCATCCCGCAGTATCTGGACCGGCCCCATATCGTGATCCGTGCGGAGGAAAACCGGGTTCGGATCTCCACGTTTTCATATTGGGCCGAACCCCTGCAGGACGGCTTGACGCGGGTCCTTGTCGACAACCTGTCCATTCTTTTGAAGCCGTACCGTGTTGAGACCCTGCCCTGGGCCCGGCCGGCAGACGGGGCCTACCGGCTCGAGGTGTCCGTCATCCGTTTTGACGGGGATGTCGGCAAGAATGCTACCCTGCGGGTTCGCTGGAGCCTCATTGCGGAGAAGGATCAACGGGAACTGTTGAGCAAGGAATCCATCATCACCGAGCCGGTCACAGGCCCCGAGATGGCGGACCTGCTGTCGGCGCTCAGCCGGGCCGTGGCCGATTTCACGCGCGAAATCGCAGAAGCCGTCGCGGCACTGGAAACCCGCGGGTAATTCAAGCGGGATCTGGCGGGGAAAAGACTCTTGTGACCGGCTTCGGCTGAGCTTAAGCGGCAATCGACATCGCGCGGCCATGCGGGCCGGCAGCAATGGCGGCGGGTTCCACGATAAATCCGGCCGGTCTAGGCGCATCGACCTCGAAATCCCATACCAGCGGGGCGTGGTCGGACAGCTTGATCCGCGGAACGTAAAAAGCGGTCGAGCTGATTTCCGGGCTGTGAAAAATGTAGTCGAGTTCCCTGTTGGGGTGACGGCTCGGATAAGAGAATTGGCTCCGGACATTGGCGCTGGTCAATCCGCTGGCGGCCAGAAAAAGCTGCAACTCACGGTCCCCCCAGAGCACATTGAAGTCTCCGGCCACGATAACCGGTTTGGAACACCCGGCGATCAGGGCATGCAGGTCGTTGAGCTGATATTGGCGATGGCGGAATTTGAGTGACAAGTGCACGAGAAAAAGTGTGACGTCCTGCAGGTCGACCTCGATGACGAGGCGCTTGACCCCTTCGCTGAAAAAATGATAGCGGCGCGCGAGAATCGGCAGGCCGGTCAGGATCGCATTGCCCTGTTTGTTCAGCACCGGCACCTTGCGGGCCATCGATGCCTCGGCATACTTGGATTGGCAGGCCACCTGGTGGTTCAACTCGCGGGCGATCGTTTCGGCCTGGTTGAACTTGTCGACCCGGTAGGAGCCGAAATCCACCTCTACCAATCCGACGATGTCCGGATTGACGGATTTGATGAAATCAACGATTTTGGCGAAGTGGCCGTTGGTGGGTTTGAGGTACCCGCTGTAAGGCACCGGAAAGTGAAATTGCTTTCCAATGCCGGCCCCGTAACGAATGTTGTACAAAAGCAAGCGCATCTGGTTTAAAATTCCTTTTAAATTTTAGGCTTATAATGTGCATTCGATCGGGCAATTCAAGGGCGCAGCGACCGGTGCCGGCGGGAAAGGCCTTAATTCCGGCCTGACACTAACTACAATAATCCCGTAACTGACCGGGAAAAATTGGCAAACCTTTTTTCCTGCCTGTCGCGGAGGTCGATCAATTCTTTCAGAAGCGGATGCACCGCGGGTAGCAAGGGCGAAATTTCCCTGATCCGGCGATCCATCTCGGTTATAAACGCCCGGCCATTTTCGATGAACACCGCCGTCGCCCCATCGGCCTCCATCCGGGAACAGATTTCGTAGATGCCGTAATAGGCATCGTTGAAAAGAACAAGCTCCCGGGCGCATTCAATTCCGTAAAGACCGCAGAGCACCTTCCACAACGAGAGTTCCGGGTTGTAAGCCGCGGTATTCCACTCGTAATCGGCCACGGTCGCCAGTTTAATCTTGTAGACCTCGCTGTAGGCATTTACGTTGGTGTACATGTGGCGACCGTCGTTATAGTTCTGAAAGCCTTCGGGCCGATACGTATCGAAAGGCTCGAAGAGACTGCACATCCTGACCTTGTCCGGATAGTGGGTCGTGTATCCGCCGTAGTTTTTGGCTTCGAGGTTTCTGGCATACAGCGTGTTGTCCCACATCATGGGCCACCTTCCGATCAGGGTGCCGTAGCGGTGCAGGTCGGCCCTATCGACCGAGAGCGACCGCACCGTCGGCCCCGTCCAGACAATCGCGATATCAGGCGGTATGCGGGCTGTCAGCTCGCTGAAATAGACTTCGGCCCGGCCCTCGCTGCGATCGATGAATTCATTGGCATACCAGGGCGGACAAAACTCGATCCGCGTGCCCGGATAGGTGCTGTCGACCCATTGCTTCAGGGTGTTGATGACGTGCGCCTGCGCGGTTTGAAGATTAAAGAACCGGTTGCGGTCCTCGGCCGTGTAAAGCGCGTAATTTTTTCGATTGGCGCCGGCGTGCGGCACCGAATCGTCCGCCTGGAGCATGATGGTTTCGGCACCGGCATCCAACCCGATTTTATAAAAGCCCTTGAGCAGGTCGATGCTTTCCGGGCGGCCGTGGCTCCACACGTTGCGCGCCTCTTCGTCGAGGTCCTCGGCCGGCGACTCGAACCCGAGGTGCGAATACGGGTTTACCATCAGCGCCAGGCTCACCGCGCCGTTCTCCCGGCATTTCCGGCCGGCTTCGGCCACGCCCGCTCGAAAGAGGTCGTCAATCATATACCAGGCCGGATGCGTCCGGTTGTGGCCGCAGTAAACCTTGTTGAGCTTGTAGAGGCTCATCCGGTCGATCGCGGCAAGATCCTTGCGCAGTTCGGCGGCACTCTGCCAGTTTTTGAGACAATACGAGCGCCCCAGAAAGTCCGGGAAGTCGGCCACCCTGGCGTCGTGATAAACGTTTTTTTCTTCTTCGAGAAGCTGAACTGCCGTGGCGGCGGCGTTGAAGGTTCCGGCCGGGGTCTGGCCGAGCAGAAAAACGACCCGCGCCTGGCCCACCGGTTGCGATGTGATGACATAGCCCTGCGACTTCTCGGCGACCAGGTGCCAGGCAAGATCGGGCCGCGCTATTCGATAGAGGTCATTTCGCCCGATGCTGAAGACCAGCCGGCTGTCGCGAATGTCTTCCGGGGTCACGTCGTGGGTGAGGATTCGAACGGGCTCATCCGATGGGTTGCCAGCCGGCATCGCCTGGCGCAGGCCCGCGTTTAATTTCTGTTGCAGTATTCTTGCCGCCGTCAGCTCGGCCGCGGCCGGCTCTTGCGGTATGATGATAATCGGCGGCCGCGAGCCGGGGGTTCGGGGATCGAAATAGACGATGTCGTTTAACGGTTCGAGGCTCTTGGGCGTCGGGATGATTTTTTCGACCGCTGAAAGCTGCCGGTCGAAGTAGGGCCGCATGCGCTCCAGGGTCGAGAAATTCCACTTGGAGTAGCGATAGACGACAGTGTCCACCCACAGGGTGCCCCTGCCCTTCAAGCCGAAAAACAGCCGGACGAACCGGGTGCCTTCGGGAAGGTCGCCTTCGGAAAAAGGATAGTTGTAGGTCCTGCCGCGCACCGTTGCCCAGCCAAAGTCGTCGATTCGCCAAAAATTTGAAAACGAATAGCTTTTGTCCGAGTTGTCTATCGTGCTCCCGGTGACCGGATTTAAACAGGCCGGGTCGAGCATTTTTTTCTGCGCATCGAAGAAAAAAGTCTTCACCACGACGGCATCATCAAGCCGCGAGCCCAGTCTGGCCTTGGGGCTTGTTATCTTTTCCAGTCTGACATCATAGAAGAAGTCATAGTTTCCCGGGATCACCGGAATGAAGTCGCTGATGATCCCCTGCGCCTCATCCAGTTCACCGGCACCGCGCTTGACAATTTTAACGGCCTGCCGGCCGTCGGCGACTTCATCCGGCGCATAGCGTCCGGAGTCGGTGTCGACCCGTTCGACGCCGGAACCGGCCGCCGTCCACTGCGCAAGCCCGAAGGCGGTGCCGCTGTCGGCCCCCGCCGGCTCATTCACCTCGAAAGAGGGATTGGCGGTCAGGTTGCCTTTTTCGAACTGCGCCAGTCGGACCGGGTAGGGAAGTCCCCGGGGCGCCGGGCTGGGCCGCGGGGTGCCGCCGTCAGCCGGCTGCGCGTGTTTCACGCCCGAACAGGCGCACAGCAGCAGCGCTGCGCTCAACAAAACCGTCGCCGCGTGTTTAATCCGGTAGACCACAGGAATATCCTTCACGAGAGTTGCGCGGCCATTTCACGCGCGCGTCAATTCTGTCAGATCTTTAGCCTTTGTCTGAGCTTTCATCCCCGTTTTTCGCCAGCCTTTTTGGCTGCATCGCCCGGTCCTCTTCGGCCAGTTCGGCCAGCAGCGCCGCCAGGGTCCAGTTTTCAGAGACCGGCGTCAGCGTGGCCCAGAGCTGGCGCGGCAAGCCGGCCTGGCGAAAGGCGGTCATAAGAGTGTGGACTTCACTTTGCAGGAAACCGGACATGATGATCGCGCGCGGCATCGGCGCAAACTGCCCCATCCCCGAGCGATCCCCGGAAGACAACACGTCGATGAGGGACCGGGCCAGGTCCTTTTCCACGGCAAAGATCAGCGGCCGGTCGTCAAAACCGATTTGCCCCATAGCATCGGCCAGCGGGCCGTGTTCAGCGGCCGGAAACCCGCAGATTACAAGCCCCTTCGGGCCATGCATCCGCTGGCGTGAAGACGCTATGGGTTGAAACGTCCCTTCGGTCATATCGAGTCCTTACCGTTTGGATTCTGTTCTAATGGCGCGCGGCATTGATTTTGGTATATCCGCGGACCGCCCTATTTTATAGCGCAAAAAGCCTTTTTCCGCCAGTCCGCTGGGGGCCATACATGCTTTCACATTGATTCCGCAACAGGCTTTGTGTATGCTGGGTCATCGCTCACCTTGCTGTTTTATTGTCCGTAAACGTCCATTTACCCGCGATTTCCTGCGTCAACCGGCCAAATCTTTTCCGCGGCGCCGATGCGGACATCTTTGCGTGAATTGTTGGCATCTTTGAACCGGCATGCAATTGTTCAGTTGTGGATCGGCATCGTTCAGCACCGGCAGTGACACCGTGGAGGGGCTTTTGCTGAAAACAATTACTCAATTGCACGGGAGGGAGCCATGATCACCGTCAGAGACATCATGACCAAAGACCTGATTACCGTCACGCCGGACATGAATATTTCCAAAGCGGCCAAGATCCTGCTCGAAAACCGCATCAACGGCGCGCCGGTGGTGGGCGAGGACGGCCGGCTGGTCGGCATCCTGTGCCAGAGCGACCTGATCGCCCAGCAGAAAAAGCTGCCGATACCGACACTTTTCACCTTGCTGGACGGCATCATTCAACTCACCTCCAACCGGCAGATCGAAAAGCAGATCCGCAAGATCGCCGCCTTGACGGTGGCCGGGGCCATGACGCCCAGGCCCGTCACCGTTCACCCGGACACCGAACTCGAAACCGTTGCGGCCCTGATGGTCGACAGTAACCTTCACACCCTGCCGGTGGTGGAGGGCACCCGCCTGGTGGGTGTCATCGGCAAAGAGGATGTTCTGCGCACCCTTCTGCCGCCCATAGAAGGACACTGACCAATATCTTATGGCACATAAATGCGCGTAGATGGCTGCCACCGTAAGGGCACGGCATGCCGTGCCCCTACCGCCCGGAATACAGCCGGGGTGCAGCTCCGGGTTGCGGGTTTCCAATTTCCAGTTTCAATTCCTCCCCATCACTTCACCACTTTCAATCGATAGGTCTCTTTCAGCTCTTTCCACAGCTCTCTGACAATCAGCGGACCGGCCTGGTCCGGATGCAGGTGCGGATCCGCCGCCACCGACCGGCAGGATGCCAGAAGGGCCGCGTTGTCCTCCCACAGACCGAAGTCATCGCGCACTTGCGCCATGAACACCGGGTACAGGGACGGCAGGTCTTCTTGCGCCATGTTGCCGATTTTGACCCGTTCCTTGAACGGCACACCGGCCCCGAGCCGGTTGACGGCCTCCGCCAGCGTCCGTGGCCTTTCGGCCGACTGCGGCGGTCGCCGGATCATCAGAAGCAACAGCGCATTGTTCAGGACCTCGAACACCGCATCGTAAATTTCGGGATCCTCACCGGCTCTCGATCCGGCCACGTTCAACACCTCGATCCTGTTTTGCGCCAGCCAGTTGACGATGGCATACAGGCCGGCGTCACCGCGCAGGGCATCGAGATCGATGTGAAGGTGGGGTTTTCGGTGCTTGCGGGCCAATTCAACGGTCAGCTTCGATCCCCCTTTGGGCTGGCCGTGGGTCAGGATCAGGGTTCCCCCGGAATCAACCACGTTGGCCTCGGTCCGGACCGGATAGCTCACGGTCGACATTTCCTTGAGCTGATAGTGATCCGGCACCCGCCCGTTCTCGGCTTTGCGGCCTTTCGGCACCCAACCGCCGTGCGGAATGTTCAGGTTGATGGCGACATCGAGCGCCGCCCGATCGGCGCCGGTCTGTCCGCCGGAAACAATCTTCTTGACCATGGCATATACTTTTTTTTGGCACCGCCGCACCCCGGTCGCAGTCCATGCCCACCGGCACAAGCCCGGGCCGCTTTTTTTATGAGGCGAATTGATTATCTTGTGTTCATCCGGGTTTCATTTTTGACACTGCTCAGTTTCCGATTCAGAAACGGGCAATTCTCCAGGGGCACACCTGTGTGTGTGCCCTTCATGTGGGAAGCGCCCGAGGTCTTTGTGCCTGTTAAAGGGCAGACACAAAGGTCTGCCCCTACGGTTATTATCGTGTGATACTGTTGTGGAAACGATTGGGTATTTTGTCACTTCTTTGGTCACGCCTTGGTGTGATTGACGCCGAAATTGCGGAAAAAAGACCATTTATGGATGGACACTCTATCCCTGCACCCACACCGTCTTGATATTGACAAACTCCTTGATACCGTAGTGCGAAAGTTCGCGTCCGTAACCGCTTTCCTTTATGCCACCGAAGGGCAGGCGCGGGTCAGATTTGACGAACGCATTGACAAAGCAGCTGCCGGCCTCGATGGCCGTTGCGGCCAGGCGTTCGCCGCGGGCGATGTCGCGCGTGAAGACGGCCGCCCCCAGGCCGAAAACGGTGTCGTTGGCCACCCGGATGGCTTCGGCTTCGTCTTTGACGCCGATCACGGCGGCCACGGGCCCGAACGTCTCTTCGTCATAGGCGGCCATCCCCTTGCGGACATCGGTCAGAACCGTCGGGGGATAAAAATACCCGGCGCCGCCCGGTATTTCTCCGCCCAACAGGCAACGGGCCCCTTTGTCGACACTTTGACGAACCTGCCGGTGGAGGTCCTCCCGCAGGTCGAAGCGGGCCTGCGGACCGACCTCGACGCTTTCCTCCAGGGGGTCGCCCATAGCTTTAAGCCGCATCTGCTCGACGAACATCGTCTCGAAGGCTTCCCGCACCTTCTCGACCACAACGAAACGCTTGGCGGCAATGCAGCTTTGGCCCGAATTCAGCAGCCGGCTGGTCACACACGCCCTCACGGTGGCCTCCAAATCGGCATCCGCCAGCACGACATAGGGGTCGCTGCCGCCCAGTTCCAGCACCGATTTTTTCAGCTGCCGCCCGGCCGCGGCCGCCACGGCCTTTCCGGCCGCCGTACTGCCGGTCAGCGTGACCGCCTTGACCAGCGGATGTTGAATGACCTTTTCCACTTTGTCGCCGCCGATCATGAGGGTTTTGAAAAGATTTTCGGGAAAACCGGCGCGGCGAAACACGTCTTCGATCGCCAGGGCGCAGCCGGGAACATTGGCGGAATGCTTCAGAACGCCCGCGTTGCCGGCCATCAGGGCCGGAGCGGCAAACCGGAACACCTGCCAGAAAGGATAGTTCCAGGGCATGACGGCCAGAACCACTCCCAGGGGCTGAAAAGCGACGTAACTTCGCTTGGCGTCTGTCGCGACCTCTTCGGCAGCCAGCATCGCCTTGGCCTGGTCGGCGTAGTGCTCGCACACCCAGGCGCATTTTTCAACTTCCGACCGGCCGTCCCGGACCGGTTTGCCCATTTCCAGCGCCATGAGCCGCGCGAAATCGCCGGCTTTTTCCCGCAGCCCGCCGGCTGCCGTCTTCATCAGGGCTGCGCGCTCGGAAAAAGCCGTCGTTTTCCAGTCGGAAAAGGCGTCGTTGGCCCGGCCGACCAGTTTCTCCACCGCATCGGGCGTCATTTCGGGATATGTCTTGATTTTTTCACCGGTGGTCGGGTTGATGGCTTCAAGGGCCATAGAGCCTCCTTAAAGTGTGCGGATCAAAACCGTGAGTAGGCGAAAAATTTTTCGCCGATGGGTCGTCAGTGAATTCGGATGGGGGATTGCCCACATCGGCCGACTGTCTGAGCCGTACATGGAATCTCGGCCCGCACCCGAAGTCAATGCCGTGTAGGGGCGAAAAATTTTTCGCCCCAACGAGAACAGCATCTCTTCCACAAGAAGCCGCCATTCTGCTTCCAGGGCCATGTCCGGCCGCTGCCGCCCGGCCCGCGCATACCAGTAATCCGCATTCCACAGGACACCTTCTTCACGATGCAGGTAGGCGTGCACGGCGCTGCCCTGACCGGTGGCAATATTCTGCGCGATCGCGTGCGCCTTGTCCCAGTCGCCTTTTTTGTCCCACCACAGGGACGTCAAAGTTTCGGGCAGCTGCGGCGGCGGCCGATCGTCGGCAATGCTTTCGAGAAATTCCTCAACGGTCATTGTTCCTCCCGCTTATAGTTCTTTTGTCGCGTGACAATCGAAGAAGAATGCGCCCATAAAAATCCGGTTTTCCGGCGTTTGGAAGCAAAGAAAAGACAGCCGCTTCTGAAATGTGACGTTATTTTAGAGTGAGTTCTACAGGTAGGGCGGCCTGCCGCCGGAAAAAACCAGTTTCTGGAGGGTCCGGTCACCGGGTTTCGTCTGCCGGCGCAGATAATCGCGTACGTAGTGGGGAATGTGACCCTGGGTGAGATATTTCTTAAAATCATCATCACTTTTCTCAACCGTTACATTCCAGGTAACCGCCGCCACCTTGAAAACATCGTACACACTCTGGCCGGTCGAAAAAGCCAGATCGGAAAGGTCGTATTCATCGCCGAGCGAGTCCATCGGCGCCAGCCGTTTTTCGAGATAAACCTTGAGCAGGACATAAATCAACCCGAGAACGATAAAAAAAATGGCGTTCGACATGGCCTGACCTCCTCATTGCTGCAAAGGCACCGTATGGAAGATCCTGACACCGTCAACATCATTCGCGCCGGCTGGTCTGTCAAGGCACATGTCTCAACCAGGCGGCGGGCACCCGCCTCGATCCGGATTTGCTGCCGGGCGCTCCCATCACCCCACCTGACGGACGTCGAGTACCTCACCGGTGTGAGGGCCTTCGAGGCTCTCGACATAGGCTATCGCCGTTTCCTCGGCCGACAGGCCTACCGCGCTGTCGCGCCCCATGGCCTTGAGAGTCTCCTTGACCCAGATGGGGCTGACGGCGTTGATGCGGATCCCCCTTGGCAGTTCCAGTGCGGCTGCACGCACAAAGGCCTCGACGGCCGCATTGACCATGCTGATGGCCGAAGAACCGGGCGCCGGCTCCTGGCTCAAAACGCCGCTGGTCAGGGTGAAAGATCCCTTGTCGCGGATAAGGTCGCAGCCGAAACGAACCAGGTTCACCTGGCCCATGAGCTTGTTCTCCAGGCCGATCCGGTAGTCCTCGTCGGTCAGGTCCTTAAGCGGACCGAATCGGGCGGCACCGGCCGCACTCACGAGGGCATCGAACTCTCCGACGGCACCGAACATTTTTTTTATGGAGCCGGGATCCGCCAGATCGACACGCACCTCCCCGCTGGAGTGGGCGACTTCGACGATTTCATGGCGCCCGGAAAGGGCTGCAACGACACTTTTTCCGATCGTGCCCGTGGCACCGACGACGATGATTTTCATTGCGCTTCTCCTCACTGGTGCTGATTATTTGCCGCTGTGCGTCGAAATAAACCGCAAGGGCCGTCAGTCAGTCTATCGCTGGAAAGACGACAACGTAAAGATAAAGCTCAAGATGAACGAGTCCAGCCCTGAAATCAAACTGGGCCTGTATTATTCACCTCTCGCAGAGCAGCTGAACGAGGAACAGTTTGAAAACCTTCCGGACGATGTCCTTATCCGGCGCCCGCCTGAATCCGGCGAAAAAGTAAAAACCGCTCCGCTGCTCGACAAATGATATTTGACAACTTACTCGATTAGTGGTTGAACCTTGACCAGGAAACAAAGGGCTCATTCAATGGAATACCGCCACCTTTCAGCTGCCGATCATTGCCGGCCAGCCGCTCGTGTGAAGACCCCCGATTGAGCAGAATATAAGGAATAGCCGCATGCCGGAAGAGTTGTCACCCCGATCGGCCGCCGAGTGGTTCGAAAAAGGCCGGAAATGCTTCCACGAACCGGACGGCCCGACTGCCGTCAACGCCCTGGAACGCGTCATCGACCTCGATCCGGCCTATCGACATCCGGACGGCGACAATCCGTATTTCTACCTGGGCAAGATCCACGAGGTCGAGGGCCGCCTGGAGTCCGCCATCATGTTCTACACGCGGGCGCTGGCCGTGGATCGTTTCGACGAGGAAAGCCTCATCGGCCGCGGCAGCTGTTATACCGTCACCCGGCAGCACCAGCTGGCCATCGATGATTTCATGACGCTGCTGCAGGCAACGGATCAGCAGCGCCGGGTGCCGCGCAAGGACCTGCTCTATGTCATAGCGGAAAACTATCGCCAGATGCAAGACTGGGGCAAGGCCGTCTTCTGGGGCCAGCAGGCGCTGGATGCGGATCCGGAGAACGAGCGCCATCGCGAACTGCTGGCGGAAGCCGCCGCTAAAAACAAAACCTAAAACCGTAACGGGTGAAAGCAGGCAGGCCATGAATACACAATGGGTTCGCACCCTGGGAACCATGACCAATGGCGTGTACGTGTTGACCACAACATTCGAAGGCAAGATCAACGGTATGATCGCTTCCTGGGCCAGTCAGGTGTCCTACGAGCCGCCGCTGATCGCCGTGGCCGTCCACGAAAACCGTTTTTCCCACGGCCTCCTCCGGCAAAGCGGTCTTTTCGCGCTGCATGTATTGGGAAAAAGACAAAAAGAGATGGTGACGCGTTTCATGGGCTCGGACCCGGAAACCAAGTTCTCCGGGATAACATGGCAACCCGGCCGAACCGGATGCCCGCTGCTGGCCGATTGTGTGGCCAGCTTCGAATGCCGGGTCAAGACGAGCATCCAGCCCGGCAATCACACGCTGTTTGTCGGCGAGGTGGTCGAGGCGACGCTGAATTCAGACGCCGAGCCGCTCAGCACCAGGGATTACAACGGCCAGTACATCGGCAAGGCGTAAGCGACGCGCGTCGCAAAAAATCGAGCCCGCGGCGGTTGTTCACTTCGATAAAATGAAAGCAGATGGTATCAGACACGCTCCTGACGGTTCTCGCTGTCCTCATTCCCCTCCTCGAACTGTTGGCCGTCGTCACCGCGGTGTCCGCCATCATGCACACCCGCACGTCCCAGGGCGCGATCGCCTGGACGATCTCCCTGATCACCATTCCGTTTCTCGCGCTGCCGCTGTATTGGATTTTTGGCCGCAGTAAATTCCAAGGGTACGTCAAGCTCAGGTCGACCCGCAACCGGGAAATCCGCCACATCCTCGACAAACAGCACCAGGCCATGGATGCGGCCGGGATGATTTCACCGGTCGGTTCGGGCGTTGACCGGGCGCTGGTCGAGCTGGCCGACATGCCCTTTACCCGCTACAACCATCTGGAATTGCAGGTCGACGGCAAGGCAGCCTTCAAGAGCATTTTCGATGGAATCCTGGCGACCCGGCACTACGTGCTGGTTCAATTCTACATTGTCCAGGACGATGAGCTGGGCCGCCTGCTGAAAGAGACCCTGGTGCGCAAGGCCGGCGAGGGCGTTCGAATCTGCTTTCTCTACGACGAAATCGGAAGCCATAAACTGCCGGATAGCTACGTGGAGGAATTGCGGGCCGGCGGCGTGTTAACCCATGCCTTCAAAACGACGCGCGGCCGGGCCAACCGGTTCCAGCTCAACTTTCGCAATCACCGCAAGATAGTGGTCGTCGACGGCGAAACCGCCTTTATCGGCGGTCACAATATCGGCGATGAATACCTGTCTGGAACCCGGCAACTCGGGGCCTGGCGCGACACGCTGGTTAAAATCACCGGGCCGGCGGTGCAGGAGACGCAGTACAGCTTCATTCAGGACTGGTACTGGGCCACCGGCAACGTCCCCGACTGCAACTGGACCCCCAAGCCGGCGGCCCCCCAGGGCAAGGAAGTGTTGGTCATTCCGTCAGGCCCTGCCGATCTGCTGGAAACCTGTGGCCTGTTTTTCGTCCACGCCATAAACTCGGCCGTCAGCCGGGTGTGGATCGCCAGTCCCTATTTCGTGCCCGACCCGCAGGTGATCGGCGCCCTGCAACTGGCCGCGCTGCGCGGGGTGGACGTGCGCATTCTCCTGCCGCAGAAACCGGATCATTTCCTGGTTTTTCTGGCCTCTTTTGCCTATTATGATAAAATGCTGCCGCTCGGCATCAAACTGTACCGCTACCAGAAGGGATTCATGCACCAGAAAGTGATGCTGGTCGACGATGACTCGGCTTCCATCGGAACGGCCAATTTCGACAACCGCTCGTTTCGATTGAATTTTGAAATCACCATCCTGGCCAAGGACCGCGACTTTGCCGCCGAAGTCGATCTGATGCTGCAAAACGACCTTGCCGATAGCCTCCCGCTGGATATGGAAGATATCGAAAAGCGCTCCTTTTTATTCAAATTCGCCGCCCGGGCCTCGTACCTGCTGGCGCCGATCCTGTAAGCCCCCATATCCAATATACAGGTTTCACCTTATTTGTACGTCTCGTCTTTTTTGCCCAGCGCCAGAAAGCCCTGGGGCATCGGGCTGGTGAATTCGACAAACCGGCCGAGGACGGGGTGTTTGAAACCGAGATAAAAGGCATGCAGGCGAATTCGGCGGGTCACCGTCGCGTCGGCACCGTAGCGGCGGTCGCCGACTATCGGGTGCCCCATTTCCGCCAAATGCACCCGGATCTGGTTCTTGCGGCCGGTTTCGGTCTCGATTTCGAGCAGCGTGTGACCTTTTACGTCTTTCAGCACGCGGTAATGGGTCACGGCCAATTTCGCACCGGCCGGCCGGTCGGAAGAAGCCACTTTGCGGTCCGCGCCTTCCCGCAGCCAGGTCCGCACTGTTTCGCGATCTTTTTGCGGGCGCCCTTCGACCAGTGCGTAATACAATTTTTTCGTTTCTTTCCAGTTCTTTTTTATTTGCTGCTGCACTTTGGCCTTCTTGGCAAAAAGGATGATACCGGATACCTCCCGGTCGAGCCGGTGAACGACATACACCTGCTGCCGCCCGTCCGATCGGAGACCGACGAAATCCTTCAGCATTTTGTACAAAGACGTTCCACCCGTGCCTCTCTCCCCGAAGGTGATGAGGCCGGCCGGTTTTTCGGTCACCAGCAGGTCGTCATCTTCGAAAAGGATCGGCGCGGGCGGCCGGGTTTCTTGTCGTTTCCCGGTTTTTTTCACATACTCGATGGCATCCCCGGCGCCGACCGCAAAATCGGCACGGGTGACCGGTTGACCGCCAACCTTGATCATTTTGTATTTCAGCATTTTGCGGATGTGCGTCTTGGAAGCGGCGCCGAATGCTTCGACCAGCAGCTCGACGATCGGACCGCTTTTACGGGCGATGATCTTCATGGCCTCAATTCAATTCTCGTGGGCGGGGACCGGGGGTTGATCCGGTTCCGTCTCGGATTCTGTGGCGCTGCACTTTTTTTCGAGATGGAGTACGATCCGGACAATCAGCTCGTCGTCGAGGGCTTTGGCGCGGACATATTTCAGCAATGAGTGAAACTGTTTCGGATTGATGACGGGTATGCCGTCCGGTGCGGTCCGCTTGACGTACCACCCCGGCAATGCGACGACGGCATTGGCCGTCAGCGACTCGCCGACGGCGCCGCTGAGCCAGTTCGATAGCCAGGCCGCCTGGCTCTCGGCCTGTTGAATGGTATGAATATCGGTCCCTTGGGGGTATTCGAGGAGCCGGCCGTTGTAAGCGACGACCGCACCGGGCGTCTGACCCTTGGGGTTCGGATGTGAACGCGCCTTCGTTGCGATGGCAAAGATGCCCTTCGGACCGACGAGGATGTGATCGATCCTGAAGTCGTCACCCTGAAAATCATGGTAGACACAATAGCCTTCCAGCATCAGCCGGTTGAGTTCCTGGCCGACGGCCGCTTCGCCTTCGTATTGGACCCGCACGTCGCGTCTTTCTTCCACATGCCGGCGGCGCTTGATGAAAAAACAGACGATCAGCCCGATGCAGGCCAGCCCGATGATGGCTCCCCCCGCAAGGGTGATCTCCCGGCGGCCGAAATAAAGATACGACAGGTAGGCGGCGTACAGCAGAAGCGGGGCCAGCAGCAGGTAAACCAGGCTGCTGTCGGCTTTCTGGTCCAAGTCATCCAACTTTTCCAGCAGGGACTGACCGGGAAAACGCAGTGCGCCCGAAGCCAGCCGGTTCCGCTTCCGCCGGGCAGATCGATAGGTTGTGAAACCCCAAAAAGAGCCGAGTGCGACAACCATCACACCCAGGGCGATCAAAGCGGGCAAATTTTCATGGACAATTTGCAAGGGTATCATCGGTTTTAACGGATCCGGGTTCGTAATGGTGATCGAGGCGCCAGGTTCATAAGAATATGGTTATGACGAAATTTAACACAGTATCACTTTTTACGGCGCTTCTCAACGAATTGGATGGGGGCGCGGCCACCGAATCGTAAAGATTGACAATACGACCGAAAATTTTGTATTAAAACCTCAGTGACTTCGAAGGGTGGATTTGGATTTCGGGATGTTTATTTTTCACACGTCGGCGGATTCGACGGGCCGCTGAATCAGTTCTGTCCACCGCGGGAACCACGCCTTTTCACAAAATGACGGGCTCCGGAAAGAGGTCTGATTTACAGGGGCCCACCGCCGGACAGCGCGACTTCTTGACCTTGCAGGGAGAAAACCGATGGATTCGGACAACCATACAAAATTCGCAGGGATTGCGTCCCTCTTCGAGTCGAAGGAGATCAAGAGATTCTTCAAGAATTATCTATTCGCCATTTGCCTCCTCGAAACCCTCATTTTTTTTATCAGCCTGTTCTGCCTGCTGGAACCCTTCAGCATGAACTTCCCCTGGCGCTATTACCTGCTGGCCTCTTTTTTAACCCCGGTGGTGATGACGTTCTTGTTGGGATTGATCGTCAAGGCGTTTAACGTTTTCTTTATCGAAACCGGCTTTGAAGCAAGGAGCGGCTCCGAAACCGACGATCAAAACCGCCAACCGGGCGGGACTTTTGCCAAGCTCAATTCCTCGTTGAGTTTTCTACGCCAGGCCCCTTTTCTTTTGAGCCTGCTCTTCCTGATCGTCGGGGCAGTTATTTTTTCCCAGATCGACCACATTTTCGTCGTCATCGGAAAGATCGGGGAAAAAGCGGTGTTGTATACCCTCGTCATCCTGGGCGTGCTGTTTCTCGTGTTCACGATCTTCGCTTTTGTCTGGCTCATCCTGAAATTCAAGCTCGAAAAAGTGAAATACCAGACCGACCACAAACGCGAGGTGATGCTGCAACTCGGCATGTTTCTGACCGACGACGACCGTCTCATCAACCACGAGGGCCGGATCATTTCCCTGGAAAACAAAAAGCAGATTGCCGGGTCGGACGTCGACCGGCCGGCGATTGAGTCGCCGAAACAGGCCGCCATGTAGGTCGGAAATGGCCCTTTTCCGCAATTTCGGCGTCAATCGGTAAAATCGCTTGTGCGGCATACAAATGTATGCCTCCGCGCAATTCCACCGCTTTCCTTGAACTTGCGAAAAATTGCTCATTTCCGGATATGAGAATGGCCCTTTTCCGCAATTTCGGCGTCAATCACGCCTGATTCACACGGAAATCTCGCCTTTTATCTTTCCGCTTTCATCGGTGATCACAATCTTCCGGTAGGCGCCTTTGGGCAGTTCAATGATGAGGCAGGGGCTGGTGACGGCCTGCGTGCTGACGGTGCCGGGTGCCGGTTCGATCCACCGCAGCCGGATCAGCGCCGACCCGTTATCGAGGCGGGCCTGCGGCTCCGCCACTTCGATTCCGTAGCCGCCGGTCGGCCGTTGCCCCATCCGGATGAGAACGACATTGACCGCCGTGAAGTCAACCGCCGGCACCTGGGGTGGTTGGCCGATCGTGTGCCTCTTCGCTGCGGATATAATCCGCTCTAATTGCCCCGAATCGGATACGAGGACCACGGCCGGATCCGGCCTGCTCCCGCCACAGAGGGCATCCTGAAGCAGAATTTGCACCGGCAGGCGTTCGACGTCGGGGCCACCGGCCTGCGCGGTGCGATCCACTGCGCAGAGGCTGCAACACAAAAAGAGCACCACCTTCACCGGCAAATTCAACATCGATGCTTCCTCGATTTCCGAATTCGGGGCTAACCCCCGGTTGACACGCCCCGGACCTGAGTCTACCGCGACTGCGCGCTGAAAACGATATTGAACCCCGCCCCGAGTTTGAGCCCGCTGAGGTTCTGGTTGACCTGCAGCGAGACCGGCTGAGCCAGCGAAAGGTACGCCTCTCCGCCGTCGCCGATTAATTTGTCATTGTCCAGATCCGTGCCGGCGGATAATACGTAGCGCCCGGCGGCGACGCCCGCGAAGTCGAAGCGGTAAATGCCGTTGTCGGAAAAGACGGTTTCACTGTAAACCGTTTCAAAAGAGTCGGGATTTCTGAGCTGCACGTAGAGGGCGCCGTTGGCGACATCGGCCACCCCGGCCACCTGCATGACGACCGGAATCTCCAGGCTGCTGCCCGGCCACAAAAATGAAATCGTCGCCGTGTAATCTCCCGGATTAAAGCCGGTGCGATCGGCCGTGACACGATAGCGGCCCGGTGCCGTCTCCGCGACCGCCAGCCAGGCCGCATCGACGTAGGGACCGGCAATGGAAGCCGGTCCTGATTTAGTGATCACCAGATCGGACGTAGACAAAGTGGTGCCGAGATAGATGCCGGACGGACTCGCCGTCAGAGTAGTGGGCAACAAGGCCTGATCGGCCACGGTCATGAGCACGGGAACCTGCACCGTGTTGCTCGCCGACACGATGGTGACCGCGGCCCTGTATTCGCCTGGCGCCAGACCGGATCGGTTGACCTGAACGCGGTAGGTCGTCGGCAGGCTGCCGCTTGCACCGGCGCCGAGGATCATCTCGGTGATGGCGAGCCAGGACGCATTGACGCTGGCGGAGCTGATGGTGATCACATCGGATCCGGTCTTATCAACCGTCAGGTCGGCAGCGTTCAGCGTGGTGCCGAAATCAAGGCCGTTCGGGTTTACGGTCAGCGTCGTGACGGCGGTCCGGTCGGCCACCTGCAGGCTGACCGGGACCGTCACCGTGTTGTTGTCGGATGCGCAGGTGATGACCGCGCTGTAGTTTCCCGGCGTCAGTGCGCTGCGATCGACCTGAACGACGTAGCGCGCCGGCACCTCGCCGACCACCCCACTGGTCTGATCGAATTCGACGTCGATCCAGGGCGCAGCGGAGGTAACCGACAAAACCGTGAGCGGTCCGGTTCCGGTTTTGCCGATCGTCAAAGCATCGGTGCGCAGGTCCGTTCCGAACGCCAGACTGCCCGGAGTGACCGTCAACACGCCGGGCCGGGCCGCCTGGACCGCCTTTTGCGCATCGATCAAACCGTAGCCGTAAAAGTCGTCGCGGCCGGCGGAGCCCCTTGCTTTGGTGATGCTGCCCTCGGCCAGCAACTTTTCCAGTTCGTAAGGCGTCAAGGCCGGGTTGACGGCCTTCATCAGGGCAATCACCCCTGACACGTGCGCAGCGGCCATGGAGGTCCCCTCCAGGTAGCTGTAGCTGTAGGTCAGTCCTGTCGAATCCGCTATTGCGGCAGTGCTCAAAACGCCGTCCCCGTATCCATCAAAGTCAAGATCATCAGATAGATCGCCACCCGGTGCCGCCACATCGATAAAAGCACCGTAGTTGGAATAGCGGGCCAGTTGCTCGTTACGGCCCACACCGCTCACAGCTATAA
>JBAPSB010000200.1:0-1866 GCA_049281435.1 Desulfobacterales bacterium | reverse complement strand
ACCTAAAGCGCGGCGAGTTGAAGGTGGAACTGCTCGGCCGCGGTTTCGCCTGGCTCGATACCGGCACCCACGAGTCTTTCATCGAAGCGGCCCTGTTTATTCAGACGATTCAAAAGCGGCAAGGCCTGAAAATCGCCTGTGTCGAAGAAATCGCCTGGCACATGGGCTACATCGACACCGACCAATTGAAGCGACTGGCCGAGCCGTACCTTAAAAATGAATACGGGCAATATCTGATGGAGATAATGAGGGAGGGAAATTAAAAAAGGCAAAAGGCGGAAGGCGAAGGGCGGAGGAAAGACGACAGATGACGGAGGACGGAGGACGGACGACAGATGACGGAGGACAGATGACGGACGACGGAGGGGGGAGAAGGGAAGGGAAAAGGGACAGGCGAAAGGCGAAAGGCGAAGGGCGGACGACGGAGGACAGAAGACAGACGACAGGGGACAGAGGGGTGGTAAGGGACAGGCGAAAGGCGAAAGGCAAAAGGCGGAGGGCGAAGGACTGGTAGGGGATAGGTCCAAGGTGTAGGGTACAGGGTGTAAGGAAAAGAAAAAGCTGGGGAAAAAACGGATGACGGTGGGCGGTGGGCAGATGACAGACGACGGAGGACGGAGGACGGAGAAGGGAAGGGAAAAGGGACAGGCAAAAGGCTAAATGCGAAGGGCTAACGGAAAAGGCGAAAGGGATAAGGGAAAGGCTAACGGCGGACGGCTAAAGGAGTAAGGCAAAGGGCGCAGGCTAACGTCAAACAGGTAATTTTTGATTCGAGGAGACCGTGATTTATGAGCAAATTCATGTCACTAAAAGTTTGGCAGAGATCAAAGGACCTCGCGGTATACAAGCCATTTCTGGGATGTTGATGAAATTGATAAAAGCAAGATCGGAACCCTGATGTAATTCCCTCACCTTTAGCCATGCCGTCAACCATTAGCCATATAATATGATACAAAACCTCAGCCTTTAGCCATTTGCCGTCAGCCGTTAGCCGTATAGGACACACAAACCTTGAACTATTCGGATTATTGCGAAGTCGATAGGTGGGATCATGCCCGATTATAAAAACATACTGGTGACCGGGGGCGCGGGGTTTATCGGAACCAACTTTATCCGCTGTGTGTATACGGCGCGGCCGCGGTGGTCGATTGTCAACCTGGATGCTCTGACATATGCCGGAAATCCCGCCAACCTCGCGGACATTGCCGACAGGGCCGACGGTAGATACCAGCTGGTTCATGGGGATATTTGTGAAGGCCCATTGATAGACGCGCTGTTTGACGCGCATGAATTCGATGCGATTGTTCATTTCGCGGCCGAATCTCACGTCGACCGGTCGATTGTGGGCCCGGCGGCGTTTGTCGAAACCAATGTCGTCGGCACCTTCCGGCTTTTGGAGGCGGCCCTGCATGCATGGCAAAAACGGGGTCGGTTGCCGGATTTCCGTTTTCAGCACATATCGACCGACGAAGTATACGGCAGCCTGGGAGAAACAGGCTATTTTACGGAAGAGACGCCCTATGACCCGTCGAGCCCCTACTCGGCCTCGAAGGCGGCGTCGGATCATTTCGTGAAGTCCTATTGTCGCACTTACGGGTTGCCGATTCTCATGACCAACTGCTCCAACAACTTTGGGCCCTACCAGTTTCCGGAAACGCTGATCCCGCTGATAATTTTGAACATCATGGAAAAAAAGCCCCTGCCGGTTTATGGTGATGGTAAGAACGTCAGGGACTGGTTGTATGTTATCGATCACTGCGAGGCGCTTTTGACGGTTCTCGACAAGGGCCGACCCGGGCAAACCTACAATATCGGCGGCAATGCCGAACGGGCCAACATCGATGTGGTCCGCAGGCTCTGTGAGAT
>JBAPSB010000199.1:0-3701 GCA_049281435.1 Desulfobacterales bacterium | reverse complement strand
CTTAAAGTCCTTCCCAACAGAAAGGAACTCCCGACAAAATGGGTTTTTTGGTCGTAACTGGCCCGATTGACATCCGGCTGGCATTGAGTATTTTACAAAACCAAAAGCTGGTGTATGGAACCAATTCGTTTGTCTGCAGCCGAATGAGTATTACTGCGGTCTCTTGACCGGCAGGTCATAAGTGAGGATCATCTCCGGAAAAGGGTTTTAGACAGGATAAACAGGATTTAAAGGATCTCCAGCTAAAAAAGACTGCTTATAGAGAGACAAAGCAAATATGAAGACCCTGATATTTTTATATTTTATGACCGCAGTGCTGTTGGCCTTTTACGGGATCAACTGCCATGTGATGATCCATCTGTTCAAAAGGCGCTTTGCCGCCCGGCGGCTGGAAGACCGGGCTGTTATTTCTGAATTTTACGGCGGCCCGATTCCGCTGAACGATCCGCAGCCGTTCGCGCTCTATCTGCCGCGGGTCACCACCCAACTGCCGATCTTCAATGAATTGAACGTGGCTGGGCGGTTGATCGACGCGGCGGCGGCTATGGTTTACCCGCATGGCCGGCACGAAATCCAGGTGCTCGACGACTCGACCGACGAGACGCGCCAGATTGTCGCCGCCAAGGTGGCGGAACTGCGGCTAAAAGGAGTGGACATCAAGCACGTCACGCGTCCCGACCGCAAAAATTTCAAGGCGGGGGCCCTGCGGTACGGGCTCGAGCGGGCTGAGGGCGATTTTCTGGCCATCTTCGACGCCGATTTCGTGCCGCCGCCGGATTTTCTGTTGAAATCGATCCCATTTTTTATAAAGGATGCGAAGCTCGGGTTCGTGCAGGGCCGCTGGGGGCATTTGAACCGCGACGAGAGCTTTATCACGCGTCTGCAGTCGATCGGCATCAACGGCCATTTCATGGTCGAACAGTCGGCGCGCAACTTCAGCGGTCTTTTCATGAACTTCAACGGCACGGCCGGCATCTTCAGGAAAACGGCCGTGATCGACGGCGGCAACTGGCAAGGCGACACCCTGACCGAGGACATGGACCTGTCCTACCGGATCCAACTGGCCGGCTGGCGCTGCCGCTTTTTGATCGATCTGGTCGCCCCGGCCGAGATACCGAGCAATATCAATTCTTTCAAGAGCCAGCAGTTTCGCTGGGCCAAGGGCTCCATCCAGACCGCCAAAAAACTGCTGCCCCGCATCCTGCGGGCCGACGTCAGCGGTTTCGCCAAATTCCAGGCCTTCATGCACCTGACCCACTACGCGATCCATCCCTTGATGCTCTTTTTGACGGTGATGGCCCTGCCGGTGCTTCTTGGCGGCCAGCCGCGGGTGACGGCCTTGCTCTTTTTCGCGTTTGGCAGCCTGCTCGCGTTGAGTTGCAGCGGCCCCTCGCGGCTTTACATGGTGGCCGAGCACGCCCTGGGTAAATCAAGGTTGAAAACGCTTTTTTTGATGCCGCTGATGGTCTGTTTCGGCTGCGGCCTGGCGGTCAACAATTCGCGGGCCGTGCTGGAGGCGCTGATCGGCCGTCAAAGTGATTTCGTCCGAACGCCCAAGAGGGGATTTTCCAGTGCAAAACGCTACCTGCCGGCCCGCAGCAGCCTCTATCTGACCGAGATAGGGGTGGGGCTGTGGTGTTTGGTCGGGATGATCATATACTTTTTCACCGAGCACTTTCTCGTCGGCCACTTCCTTTTCCTGTATGCGGCCGGATATCTCACCATTGGCATCCTCTCCTGGCGTCACAGCAGCAACCCGGCATGAGGCGGTTTGCGTTGGCCGGCAGCAGCCTCGCCTGGCTGGCGGCCATGGCGGGTATCGCCGTCCTGGGTCCGCTCGGCCGGCATCCGGTAGCCGCGGGTATTTTATATATAGCGGCTTTCGGCTGTCTTCTCCTGATGGTGCGCCGGTTCCCGGACACCATCACACCCCCGCAGGTGCTGGGTATCGTTTTTTTATTGGGGACAACCGCCCGGCTCTTTTTTTTGTTTTATCCGGTCGGAAACGATGTCTACCGCTACGTCTGGGAAGGCTACATCCAGAAATTCGGCGTCAACCCGTATCTCTTTGCGCCGGACGAACCGGCCCTGACGGTGTTGGCGCATGCCGGGCTTCAATCGGTATGGGAAAACATCCCCCACAAAACCATTGCCGCCGTTTACCCGCCGCTGTCCCAGTTTCTCTTCAGGGGCCTTGCCGCCCTCAAACCCGATCCGCTGATTTTCAAACTCTGTTTCATCGCCTTCGATCTGGGCGTCATGGTGGTTTTAGCTCTGATCTGCCGGCTGAAGCGGGTGCCGTTTCAGCGCCTGCTGCTGTATGCCGCCAATCCGCTGGTGATCGTTTACACCGCCGGTGAGGGGCATCTGGACGCGGCGCAGGCTTTTTTTCTTTGCCTGGGACTCTACCTGCTGTTCAGGGGCCATGCCGGCAGCGCCTTTTTCGTTATCGGGCTGGCCGTCATGACAAAATACCTGGCGGTCGTGGCCCTGCCTTTCCTTATCACGCGCCGGAACTGGAAGGCCTCGCTGACGTGCCTGCTGCCGGCCGGCCTGTTTCTCTTTTACGGCGACGCCGGCCGGCACCTCTTTTCTGCCCTGGGTCGATTCGGATCGACCCTGCATTACAACGATTTTTTCACCTCCATCCTGCGGCTCGTTCTTCCGGACTCCCTGGTGGGGCCGGCGGCGGGTTTGCTGCTGGCCGCCTTGCTGGCCGGGATTTTTCTGTCGGTTCCGGAAAAGCTGCGCAGTGTTAACCTGGCCATCGGTATTACGTTGCTTAGCCTGCCGACGCTGCATCCCTGGTACTTGATCCTGATTGCCCCGTTTCTGGTCTATTACCCCTCGGCCGCCTGGATTTATCTGCAGGCCGCCGTGGCACTCACCTTTCCGGTTCTGGCGGTCGAGTTGGCGACCGGAACTTTTCAGGAAGTCCACTGGATCAAGATCTTCGAATACGGCCCATTTCTCGGACTCCTGATCTACGGGGTTTTCAGGGACGGATTTCTTTTTCGTGACGGCGCCCGCTATTTTGTGCCGCGAACGGTGTCGGTCATCGTGCCCACGCTGAACGAGGCCGACAATTTGGCCGGCTGCCTGACCTCGTTGAAAGAGCGCCGCAACGTGTCCGAGATCATCGTGGCCGACGGGGGCTCGACCGACGCGACGGTGAGGGTGGCTCTCGCCCTGGGGGCAACGGTCGTTTGCGGCCCGAAGGGCAGGGGGCTGCAGATTCGCGAGGGGGTCGCGGTGGCGACCGGCGATCTGCTGATGGTACTGCACGCCGACAGTGTGCTGCGCCCCGGCATTTTGGCGGCCGTCATTGATACCCTGCGTCGCGATCCCTATGCGCCGGGCGGAGCGATCGCCATGCGCTTCGAGACCGGCGCCGCCAGTGCGTTGGTCATTTCCGCCTTGAACAACCTGCGCACGCGGCTGACCGGCATCGCCTTCGGCGATCAGGCCCAGTTCGTGCGCCGGCCTGCGCTCGAGGCCATCGGCGGGTTTCCGGACCTGATGCTGATGGAGGACGTGGAGCTGTCGCTGCGGCTGAAGGAGTTGGGACGGCCGGTTTTTCTCGGGCATGGGGTAACGGTGTCGAACCGGCGCTGGCAGGGAGTCGGGATTGCCGCCAAGATCATGCTGGTTGTGAAACTCTTGGGACGGTTTTTGGTTGAACGACGGTGGGAGGAGGGGCG
>JBAPSB010000198.1:0-3696 GCA_049281435.1 Desulfobacterales bacterium | reverse complement strand
CTGTTGAACACCTTTATCAGGAATACTTATATATGTATCTAAAATTATATGTTAAAATTTTTAAGGTCGTCAATGGTTTTACCGGGAGCAGGCCCCGTTTTCCAGCCCTGAGATTGGTTGATGTCATGTTATTCGTCCATTTCCATCATTCCAAAATCCCGCCAATCCCACATCACATAATTCATTCAATCTTCCAACCCTCCAGCCATTCAGTCTTCCATCTTTCCAGCAATCCAATCTTTAGCCTCACAATTTCCTATCTTCCCAGCCTTCCAGCTTCCAAGCTTCTCAGCTTCCCAACCTATCTGCCTCCAAGCTTCCCAGCCTCCCAGCCTTCTGGCCTTCCAGCTTCCCAGCCATTCCGAATCGACCGGTTTATAGTGCAGCCGGAGGCTGGCGTCAACCCTGCAAATTCTGTAAAAACAGCACGATGAAGTCGTTGACATTATGATCCGAGTATGGTGTATAGGCAAGTCGTACGCCGACCGGCCGGGCGCGCCGCCGCCCGCGAATCGCAGCACGCAGGGAGATCTGAAGATGATACCGGACACGCCGCCTGAACACCCCGACATCACCCCGGAAATGTGGACCGACATCAATCGCGTCATCACGGCCAATTACCGCCGGCCGGGCGCGGTGATCACCGTTTTGCGGGAGTGCCAGAATGTTGTCGGCTACCTGCCGGTCGAGTTGATCGATTACATCAGCGGCGGCCTGGATATTTCGAGCAGCGAGGTGTTCGGCGTCGCGTCTTTTTATGCCCTGTTTTCGATGAAGCCCAAAGGGCGGCACCTGATCAGGATTTGCACCGGCACGGCCTGCTACGTCAAGGGCATCAAGGAAGTATTGGCCCGGATCTCGAATGAATACCGGATCAAGGAGGGCGACACCACCGAAAACCGGCGCTTTTCGCTGGAAGCGGTAAGATGCCTGGGCGCCTGCGGGCTGGCCCCGGTCATGGTGGTCGACCGCGACACCCACGGGGCGATCTCGGCGGATGCCGTGCTCGATGTTCTTCAAAAATACGAGTAGCCAGGCTTTAGGATAAAGGTTGTGGCTGTGTTAGCGGTCGTCGGCGGATCACAATACAGCCTCCTTCATCTATCCTTGCCAGAACCTTTATCTTAAAGCCTATGGTGCCGTGATCGTATTCTGGTATTTGGCATTATCCTGTATAGGTGGGAAAGCCCTGAAATCTTATTCTACACTGCCGATTTATAGTGTTATGTACCTGGGCCTTCAAATTACCGCTGATGAACACGATCAAATGGTGACAGCCCGATGAAAATCTACGAGGTCAAGGACATTCTCAAGGCAACGATGTTGACCGGTGAAGACCAGTTGGAGCGGACCGTCATCGGCGCCGGGGGCGCGGATATCATGGAGGCTTTTTTGGCCGCCGCGGCCAAGGACGCCGTCATTTTGACCGGGCTGACCGGCGACGACGTCATCCGCACCGCCAAGGTGGCCGATGTGGGGGCGGTCGTTTTCGTCCGGGGTAAAAAGCCGCAGCAAAGCGCACTCGAGCTGGCGCGGTCCTTTAACCTGGTCACCATGAGCACCGGCAACTCCCAGTTTGTGGCCAGCGGAAAACTCTACATGAATGGATTGAGGGGACTCGACGGGTCCTGGTAAGGATGGCGGCGCCTCGGCTTTTCATTCGCGGGGCGGTTGACATCCTGAACTGCGAGGAGATGCTGAATGACGAAGTTGTCGGTTAACGACCTGGAAAAGATCAAATCGGATTCGGCCGCTGCGATTGCATTCAAGGACAGGACCTACTGTCTGATCTGCGGGGGGACCGGGTGTCACGCCACCGGCAGCATTGCCGTCAAAGTTGCTCTGGAGCAGGAGATTGCGTCCAGGGGAATCGCGGACCGGGTCAAGGTGGTGGAGACCGGCTGCAACGGCTTTTGCGCCATGGGACCGATCATGGTGGTGCATCCGGGCGATATCTTTTACCAGAAGCTGACGGCCGAAGACATTCCGGAACTGGTCGAAAGCCAGCTCGTCAAGGGCCAGGCGGTCGAAAGACTGCTCTACAAGGACCCGGTCACCAAGCAGCGGATCGCCTCTCAGAACGACATTCCCTTTTTCGCGCACCAGATGCCGCGGGCCTTGCGCAACAAAGGCCTGATCAACCCGGAGGACATCAACGACTACATCGGCCGCGACGGCTATTTCGGCGCCGCGCGGGCGCTTTTTGACATGACGCCCGAGGAGATCACCGAGCAGATGAAGATCTCGGGCCTCAGGGGCCGGGGCGGGGCCGGTTTTCCCACGGGAGTGAAGTGGGAGTTCGCGCGCAAGAGCGGCGGAGCGGTCAAGTATGTGCTCTGCAACGCCGACGAGGGCGATCCGGGCGCCTTCATGGACCGCAGCATCCTCGAGGCCGACCCGCACGCCGTGCTGGAGGGGATGATCATTGCCGCCAAGGCCATCGCCGCCAATCGCGGGTACATCTACGTGCGCACCGAATACCCGCTGGCCGTGCGCCGGCTGGGGATCGCCATCGACCAGGCCAAGGAATACGGCCTGCTGGGCGAAAACATCCTCGGCTCGGGCGTCGACTTCGACATCGACATCTACCAGGGGGCCGGCGCCTTCGTCTGCGGCGAAGAAACCGCGCTGATGCGCTCGATCGAGGGCCGGCGCGGCATGCCGCGGCCCCGCCCGCCGTTTCCGGCGCACAAGGGCCTGTGGGACAAACCCACCATTTTAAACAACGTGGAGACGTTTGCCAATGTGCCGCAGATCATGCTGCAGGGCGGCGCCTGGTATGCGAGCATCGGCACGGAGACCAGCAAGGGGACCAAGGTTTTCGCCCTGTCGGGCGACGTGAACAACATCGGGCTGGTCGAGGTTCCCATGGGCACGCCGCTGCGCAAGATCGTCTACGACATCGGCGGCGGGATTCCCAAGAAAAAGAAATTCAAGGCGGTGCAGCTCGGCGGCCCCTCCGGCGGCTGCATTCCGGAGCAGTTTCTCGACACGCCGGTTGATTTCGAGGCCATCGTCAAGGTCGGCGCCATCATGGGCTCGGGCGGCGCCATCGTCATGGACGAAAACACCTGCATGGTCGACATGGCCCGGTTCTTCATGGAGTTCGTGCAGGACGAATCGTGCGGCAAGTGCACGCCCTGCCGCGAGGGCACCCGGCGCCTGCTGCAGATCCTCGAAAAGATCTGCGAGGGGCACGGACGGCCGGAGGACATTCAGGCGCTGGAAGAACTCTCGGATGTCATCCGTTCGGCTTCCCTGTGCGGGCTGGGGCAGACCGGTCCCAACCCGGTGCTCTCGACCCTGCGGTATTTTCGGGACGAGTACAACGCCCACATTTATGAAAAGCGCTGTCCGGCCAAACGCTGCGTGGCGCTGCTCGATTTCAAGGTGGATCCGGAGGTGTGCACCCAGTGCGGGGCCTGCTTCCGAGCCTGTCCGGTCGAAGCAATTTCCTGGAAGAAAAAGGAAGCGGCGCGGATCGACAAGGACAAATGCATCCAGTGCATGACCTGTTTCGAGAAATGCAAGTTCGATGCGATCTCGTGACGGCGTATCATGACATTGTCTTGAAAGTTATATTTCAACCACAACGGGGTAGTGACACATGTTAGACGCGGTTTTCATAATGGGTGGTCTGGGGTTGCTGGTGGGGGCCGGCCTGGCCTTCGCGTCGAAAATATTCTACGTTTACGT
>JBAPSB010000197.1:0-2515 GCA_049281435.1 Desulfobacterales bacterium | reverse complement strand
CCCCACCCTCACGGGCAAATTTTATCCAAGCTTATTACGGGGCCACAGCCGGTGTATACCCACCGCCGACCAGCCCCGCCTTGGACGGTTTATTTCCCTACGACCAAGAGCGCTTGAGAAACCTTTTCGGCACGGCCAACTGGCCACCGGATGCAGATAAACCCCCAACCGGTTTTAACGACTATTTTACCCTCGTCCAGTGGAACGATACCGTCGACAGTTCCGTTACGCGAGCACAGGACGACAATGGCCGCTACTCCATCATTATCACCGATACCCTCACCTCGCCCACAACCTACTTCCCCTTCACCCGACCGGAAATCGGTCTCCACGTCGCGGGGAATGGCGGCGCCAATGTCTATTTCAAGGATTTCGCCGTCAAGCTGGGATACGCCGAGCAGCGGGCAATGATCCCCATCCAGCAATAACATTTAAATTGCATTATTGAGGTCCTGCATTATGTTGCCGGATGTGAATGACAATTCGACAACCCAAACATGACTATAATTTTTTACAGTAATAATTTTCGTTAGAAAATTATAAGGAAAGGAAACTATTGTGAAATTAGCGGTCAGCGGTAAGGGCGGGGTCGGCAAAACGACGTTTGCGGCGCTGCTCATTCGGACTCTCAGCCGAGAGGGCAAGCGCGTGCTGGCGATCGACGCCGACCCGGACGCCAACCTGGCAGCGGCGCTCGGCATTGCCGACGCCGACAAGATCATCCCGATTGCCGACATGAAAGATCTGGTCTTCGAGCGCACCGGGGTGCAGCCCGGCACCATCGGGGGCTATTTCTCGCTCAATCCCAAGGTCGACGACCTGCCGGAAGCCCTGTCGGCCAAGCTCGAGAACATCAAGCTGATGCGCCTCGGTGGCGTGTCCAAAGGCGGGGCCGGCTGCATCTGCCCCGAGAGCAGCCTCTTGAAGGCTCTGGTGCGGCACGTCGTCCTGCAGCGCGACGAAGTCGTGGTCATGGACATGGAGGCCGGCATCGAGCACCTGGGCCGCGCCACGGCCA
The DNA here is from genome assembly GCA_049281435.1 of Desulfobacterales bacterium. Lineage (GTDB taxonomy): Bacteria > Desulfobacterota > Desulfobacteria > Desulfobacterales > SG8-13 > JARFQH01. The sequence goes on along the minus strand of JBAPSB010000197.1, from coordinate 1,497 downwards.
AGGCCGTCGACAAGCTCATCGTGGTGGTCGAGCCCGGCCGCCGCAGCATCGACACGGCCGGCCACATCAAGCAGCTGGCCTCCGAGATCAAGCTGAACAACATCGCAGTCGTGGGCAACAAGATCCGCGGGCCCAAGGACGAGGCCTTTCTCAGAGAGCATCTCGACGGGTTCGAGTTCCTGGGCTTTCTGCCGTTCGACGATGCCCTGATCGAAGCCGACCTGCAGGGTAAATCGCCCTTCGATGTCGAAACGTCCGCCACGGCCGTTGTCAAAGAAATGATCACCCGACTCTGATGGCCAGACGAGCCGAATACCCCCGCCGCCGGCGCCGGCCGACAACCCCGCACCCGCCGCCTAAATCGCCCAAAATACCGCGGGTGCAACACCTGAAGGCCGGGGCCGATGCCAAACTCAAGAAGGTTTTCGCCGGCATTGGCGTGCCGGCGCGCAGACCTTTCAAACCCGATCCGTATCAACTAGAGGCCGTTGCCGCCATCAAACGCGCGGACTGCCTGGTGACGGCACCGACCGGTGCCGGAAAAACCTGGATTGCCCTGCAGGCCATCACGCATTTACTTAAAAAAAACGGCAGCGCCTGGTACGCTTCACCCCTAAAAGCCCTATCCAATGCCAAATATGCCGAGTTCTCGGCCATCTTCGGTGCCGATCAGGTCGGCATCCTGACCGGTGACCGCAAGGAAAACGCTGAGGCCCCGGTGATCGTCGGGACGACCGAAATCCTGCGCAACCATCTCTACGACGCCATGCACCGGGGCGAAAGTCTGAAGACCGACCTGGTGATCCTGGACGAGGCCCATTTCCTCGGCGATCCGGAACGCGGCGTGGTGTGGGAGGAAATCATGATCTACCTTCCGCCCCGCATTCCACTGCTGCTGCTCTCGGCCACCATCGGCAATGCCGACCGGATCGCGGACTGGCTGGCCGGCATGCGCGGCCGAAAGTGCGCCGTCGTGGCCGAAACCCGGCGCCCGGTGCCGCTCTATCCGCTTTTTTTCCACCCTTCGGGCACCCTGCTGCCCTTTGTCGCCTCCACCGGTCCCGACGGCAAGCCCCAGCTGTACCGCAAGGTAAAGGAGTTCGTCAACACCCGCCCCCCGCCGCGCATCGCCCTGCCGGGCCGGCTGCCGCCCTTCGGCGAGATGCTCGCCATACTGAAGAAATACGACCTGCTGCCGGCGATCTTCTTCCTGAAATCGCGGGCCGACTGCGACCGGGCGCTGGATCTGTGCCGGGAATACGCTCCGCAAAATGGCGATCGGGGGGAAACCCTCAGCCGCCGCATCCACGAACTGGTCGCCGACAGCCCGCACATCGCGCACCATCGCCAGCGACGGTACCTGGAACACCAGGCGGTCGGCTCCCACCACAGCGGTCAGCTGCCGGCCTGGAAGCTGGTATTGGAATCTCTCATGTCCGCGGGGTTGCTCGATGCGGTTTTTGCCACCAGCACAGTGGCGGCCGGCGTCAATTTTCC
>JBAPSB010000196.1:0-14428 GCA_049281435.1 Desulfobacterales bacterium | reverse complement strand
GCGGGTGGGTCCGCAAAATGGGTGTTGCCCCCCACATCGATGCCTCTCTGGCGCAATGGCAGGCGACGATCAGGCAGGGTCGCAATGATATTAAGCGATTTGTTGACAACCAGTTCAAAAAAATGGAAGGTCTCTGGACGACAACCGCAAGTGGAAAAATCGCGGGTACGATCATGCCCTCGGCCACCGAAGCCGGCGAAAACCGAAAGGCGGCCTGACCACTTCATCGTTGAAGGAGTGCAGAGATGACCCCGACCGACAAAAGAAGATGGCCCCGCGCGGGGTGTGAAATGCCGGTGATGTATTGTCTCGGGAACAAGGAACCGTTTTATGCCGCCACCACCCGCAACAACAGTGTCGACGGGCTGCATTTCGTCGGCGACGCGGCCATGCAGGATGGCGATGCCTGTCACATCCTGATCGAAAAGGACCCGCAGGCCTTGAGTTGCCCCCCGGATTTCAAGCTCTGCAACGCCACGGTGAAGTGGTGTTCTGCACTGCCTTCGGGTGCCCGGCCCGCTTTCGCTATCGGCGTTCAGCTCGACGGCTGGTGCCGGTCCCTGGACAGTTCCGAAGTACAGAGAATTTTTTACCCCTGTGATGCCTGCGGGGATGCGATCATCAGTTGCGACATCTGCAGAATCGACGGGCCCATTTTCCTGTGTTCCAAGTGCCACGGCCGCCTGCAGGAAATTCCCGATGGGCCTTTGAAGGAATCTTACCTCAGGTGTTTGTGCGGCAACGTCATTTGAGGTCGATCGGGTTCCGGCCTCCGGAACCGTTGCCCCTTTTACACCGGTCGCCGCCGGCGCTTCATCGCTCCTGCCAGTAAGGCCGCACGGTCACCTCGTTGAGGGCCACAGACCGCGGCCGCGTCAGGGCGAAATAAATGGCCTCGGCGATGTCTTCCGGCTTCAGTAGCTCGCCCTTGTCGGTCGGCAGAGACATCCCGCCCGCGGAAAAAGAGTCGAAAAAATGAGTGGCGACCATTCCGGGGTTCACGGTTGCCACCCGAATGTTGTGCGCCTGTACCTCGTTGCGCAGCCCTTCCGAAAAAGCCCGCACGGCGAATTTGGTGGCCGAGTAAAGGGCGAAGTTGGGAGAGTACTTCAACCCGGCGACCGAGGCGATGTTTACAATATCGCCCTTCTGCCGGTCTATCATGACCGGTAAAACCGACCGGGCCATGTGATAGACGCCCAGTACATTGACCCGCACCATTGTTTCGGCCTCTTCCGGACTGGAATCGACCACCGGCCCCGAGTATCCGATGCCGGCATTGTTGATCAGGATGTCGACGCCCCCGAACCGTTTCACGGCGGATTCGACCAGATCTTCACAGTCCGCCAGACACGTCACGTCACAGCGTTGTACGTGGATTGCCGCGCCCATGCCGGCGGCTTCGCTTTTCAGGGCTTCCAGTCTTTCCCAACCGGTGGCTCCGGCCACCAGCGTGACCCCATCGCGTGCCAACCGCAGTGCCGTCGCCCGGCCGATGCCCTTGCTGGCCCCCGTAATCACGGCGACCTTGCCGTTTAATTGTTCCATTTTATCTCCGATGGTTAAAGACTTTTCGCCGCACTGGTAAACTCGGCGCAGGACCTGGTTACTTGTTCTTGCCGGCGGCGCTGCGCAGCAATTGCAAGGTGTTCCGCTGTTCGGCCAATTTATCCATGAACTGCGACTCGACCTTGCCGAACTCGTCGTCCGAAATCATGCCACTGACATAATCGTGCCGAACCTGGCGCAGCGAACGCGCCATTTCCTTCAGTTCGTTTTCCATCTTTTCAATCGCCGCTTCAGGATCGACCGGCTTGCCTTTCAAGTCCCGATCTCCTATCACCTCGGGTCGATATTCCGTTGCCATGCGTTGACCTCTTCCGTGATTCAGAAAAAGAAATTGACGTTAGGGGGATTGGCCCTTTTTGCTTGAATATAACCTTCTTTTAGGACAAGTCGAGGCGGTCGAACGGAGGGAAATCATGTTTTCAGCGCGCCGACGATCCCGCGCGCCTCAGCGGCCAGGTGCATCATCTCCGTGCCCACGGCCACGAAGCTGTAACCGTCCGCGATGTAAGGCCGGGCCTCGGCTGCGGTCGCCACGAATACACCCAACGGCATTCCAGCCGTCGCAGCCCGCGCACGCACCGTCGCCATTGCCGCAGCAACCGCGGGATCATCGACCCGGCCGGTGCGCCCCATGCTGGCCGACAAGTCGTATGGACCGATGAAAAGACCATCCACATTGTCGACACCGAGAATCTCGTCGATCTGCTCGACGGCAGCGAGCGTCTCGATCTGCAGCACAACCGCCACGGTGCTGTTGGCGTCCTTCAGGTAGGCGCTAAAAGCGGCACCATATTTTTGAGCCCGCGCCAGCCCGATGCTGCGACAGCCCATGGGCGGGTATTTACTGAACCGGACCGCCCGGCTCGCCTCGTCCGCCGAACTCACGTGCGGCACTATGATGCCGTCTGCTCCGGCATCCAGGATTTTTTTTATCCAGGCTTCTTCCAGTGCCGGCACCCGCACCAGACAGGGTATTTTGCCGGCCACGGCCTGGAGCACGCGCTGAACGGCAAGGACATCGAGAGCACCGTGCTCCATGTCGATGAAAAGCCAGTCAAAGCCGCACGACGCCAGAAGCTCTGCGATTTCGGGCGAAGGAATGCCGATGATCGTTCCGATAAATGGTCCCGGCTCTTGCCGAATAAATGAATGCATATACACTCCTATTGTTGATGGCTTTCGTGCCGACGGCGTGACGTAAACGGAATTGTCCCGTTTTTTCCTGGGAATTCCGGGGGATCAGTATAACCTTGGGTACTCAATTTAAGGTGGTCGCAAAAATGATTATCGATTTAACTAGCCGAAAATAAAAGTATTTTTAATATTTTAACCGGCTTGCATGTATTTTGCATTTCCGGCGGTGAAGGCCCACCCCCCACGAAGGAAAACAGGCGGGATTGCGATTTGAAATCGCCACACATGTTCTTTTACCCGCCAATCCAACTTGGGTGTTGACCATCCGGCCGAATATGGTTATCAAAGAACAAGGGGAACAGTCTATGATGAAAGCCGAAATATTAAAAAACAGTTCGCTCAATACGTTGACCTTGTGGTTTATTTGTGGAATGGCCCTTCTTTACGTGGCGTTGTTTCCCCCCGTCAATGCCTCTAACCCTCTCAGCCTGCCAAGCGTCTCAGCCGCCCGCCACTATCCGCCGATTCCGTCGTTGTTTCCGGAGCGGCTGATCGCTTTCGATCCCTTTCGAGTTCCGCTGAAAATTCAACGGATCAACCGTCGTTTTTTTCTTCAGCCGTTCCATCCTGTAGAAAAAACCGTCAGCGCCCCATCGCCCGCACCTGCAAAACCGAAACGCCGCCTGCCCCAATTCAAGCATGAACACACCTTTCAACCCCTGATTGCGGCGGCATCGGCCCGATACAACGTCGATACGGCCATGATCAAGGCCATCATCCGCGCCGAATCCGGCTACAACCCACAGGCCTTGTCCCCCGCCGGTGCCGGCGGCCTGATGCAACTGATGCCCCTGACGGCTGAATCGTTGGGCGTCGAGGATATTTTCGATCCGGCTCAAAACATCAACGCCGGTGTCAGGTATTTCAAGAAGCTCATGAAAATGTTCAAATACGACGTCAGCCTGGCGCTGGCTGCGTACAACGCCGGTATTCAGCGCGTCTACGAGTATAACGGCGTTCCGCCCTTCAGCACGACCCAGATTTACGTCAAAAAAGTTCTCGAGTATCACCAGTACTATTCAGACCAGGCCAGCAGAGAAAAAAGCCCGCCCCTTGCTTCATCCGAAGGATGACAAATGATAGAAAAGGTCATCATCATGGGGGCCGCCGGCCGGGATTTTCACAACTTCAATGTCTATTTCAAAGACAATCCGCGCTACAGCGTCATCGCCTTCACGGCGGCCCAGATCCCCGACATCGATGACCGCCGCTATCCGCCCGAACTGGCCGGAGGAATGTATCCGGCCGGCATCCCCATTTTTCCCGAGCAGGAGTTGCGCGATCTTATCCACCGGCACAGAATCGATCTGGTCGCCTTTTCTTACAGCGACGTGCCCCATGCCGAGGTCATGCACAAGGCGTCCGTCGTCATGGCCGAGGGTGCCGATTTCACGCTGATCGGCGCCACCTACACCATGCTGCGCGCAGGCAAGCCGGTCATTGCCGTATGCGCCGTGCGAACCGGTTGCGGCAAATCGCAAACGACCCGAAAAGTCTGCGAAATTATGCGTCGTCAAGACAAAAAGGTGGTGGCGGTGCGCCATCCCATGCCTTACGGCGATTTGCGCCTGCAGGAAATTCAGCGCTTTTCAAGCTATGCCGACTTCAAAAAGCATCGGTGCACCATCGAGGAGCGCGAGGAGTATGAACCCCTGGTCGATCTGGGCATCGCGGTGTATGCCGGGATCGATTACGGGAAAATTCTGAAAGCCGCCGAAAAAGAGGCCGATGTCATCGTCTGGGACGGGGGCAACAACGACACGCCTTTTTATTTTCCGGATGTTCACATCGTGCTCTTCGATCCGCACCGGGCCGGTCACGAACGCCTCTATTATCCCGGTGAAACCAATATGCTGATGGCCGACATCGCCGTGATCAACAAAGTCGACAGCGCCCCGGCCGAAAAGGTGGATCAGGTGCGGCGCAACATCATCGGTTATGCCCCGCGGGCACGGATCGTCATGGCGGAATCCTCCGTACTGGTGCAGCGCCCGGAACTGATTGCCGGCAAACGCGTGCTGGTGGTCGAAGACGGCCCCACGCTGACCCATGGTGAAATGGCGTTTGGCGCCGGCCTGATTGCCGCCGAAAAGCACGGTGCCGGTACAATCATCGATCCCCGCCCATACGCCGTCGGCTCTCTTAAAACCATTTACGAAAAATACCCTCACATCGGAAATGTTCTTCCGGCCATGGGCTACAACCCCGGTCAGATCAGGGACCTGGAGCAGACGATCGCGGCCGCCGACTGCGACCTGGTGCTCTTTGCCACCCCCATTCACCTGCCGCGGATTCTGACGATTGCAAAGCCGACGCTGCGGGTCAGATACGAATACCAGGATCACGGCACCCCCCGCCTGGAGGAGGTGCTCCTGGAAAAACTCGCCGAAAAGATTCCGGAAGAAACACGCTAATGACACGCGACGCGGGCGGGAAAAAGATCCTGCTGGTGGCGTTGGGCGGCAATGCCCTGATTCGCAAGGGCCAGGAGGGGACCGCCCAACAGCAGTTCGAAAACCTGAAGGTGCCGATTCGCCAGATCGCACGGCTCAGCCGGCAGTATCGCATCATCATCACACATGGCAACGGGCCGCAGGTGGGGAACCTGCTCTTGCAACAGGAAAGTTGCCGCCTGGTACCCCAACTGCCGCTGGAGATCCTGGTGGCCCAGACCCAGGGACAGATCGGGTACATGATCGAGTCGAGTCTCGACAACCAGCTCATGGCGTTGGGAATCCACCATAAACCCCTGGTCAGTCTGATCAGCTACGTGGTGGTGGATGAAAACGACCCTGCTTTTCGCACGCCCACAAAGCCGATCGGACCGGTTTACAGCGCGGAGCAGGCCGCCGCCATCCCCTACCCCACGTGTCAAACACCCAAAGGTTGGCGGCGGGTCGTCGTGTCCCCGAAGCCGGTGACCATCGTCGAAAAGCGGGAAATCGAGCGGCTGATCGCGCTGGACTTCATCGTTATCTGCTGCGGTGGCGGCGGTATTCCGGTCGTCCGCGAAGGACGCGCCTTTTGCGGTGTGGATGCGGTCATCGACAAAGACCTGGCCAGCGCCAGGCTGGCCGAAGAGGTGGACGTGGATCTCTTTCTGATGGCCACCGATGAAGCCGGTGCCATGCTCAATTACGGTTGTCCGGATCAGGAACTCCTGACGGAAATGTCGACCTCCGACGCTCGACGGTATCTTCGGCAAGGGCAATTTCCGGCCGGCTCAATGGGTCCCAAGATCGAAGCCGCCGTGCAGTTCGTTGAGAACCGGGGCAAACGGGCGGCAATCTGCTCGATTGCGGAGATCGAGGCGGCCGCACGGGGCACGGCGGGCACGCAGATCGTTAAATAACAGGCGTCAAGCACGCCGCTTGCCGAGGCCGCGTTCGACGGTTACAACGAAGTCCTGGACGTTGGTCAGGATCGACCGGGCCGTCAGCGAACCCCGGTCGGCCAACTTGCTGACCGCAAACTCGGACATGTCCACCGAATAAAAGTAGACCGGGCGGATAACGCCGCCCGCCACCGTGTAGGACGGCGTCATGTTGCCGGTGGCGATGGAGTGCAGCTGGGTGGCCAGGCAGACGATGGTGGTGGCCTTGCGGGTCAGGCCGCGCATCCGGTCCTGAGCCCGGTAGACGTCGGCGATCACTTCTGGCATGGGCCCGTCGTCACGAATGGATCCGGCCAGTACATAAGGAATTTTTCCCCGGATCACGGCCCGCATGACCCCGTCTTTGATGGCACCGTCGCCCACCGCGGTTTCGATCGAACCGATGCCGCGGACTTTGTTGAGCGCGTCCAGGTGCCGGTAATGCCCCAGGGCCACCGTGCGCTTGGCATAGAGTTCCTGTCCCAGGGCCGTTCCGAACAGGGCGCCCTCCAGGTCGTGGGTGGCCAGAGCATTGCCGGCCATCAGGCCGTGCACGAAACCGGTTTCGATCAGCCGGGTAAAGGCCTGGCGCGAGTCGTGATCGAACACCACAGCCGGCCCGAGGACCCAGAGGATGAACCCGTTTTCACGCTCGTGTCCCAGGAGATCGTAGAGTTCGTCGTAGTCGATCGAAAAAGAGGTCTCGCGGGTCAGGTGCGACCGGAAGGCAAATTTCTCCTTGACGTGCGGCGGGAACTCGAAGGCTTCGGTGTGGACGTAGATACCGTCTTCGCCGTTTTCCCGCCGGCCGCAGGCAACCTGGTCGCCGGCTTTAAGGTTCCTGAATTCCGTCACCTGCAGCCGGCCTTCGTCGGTGCGGACCACGACGCAGTCCATGCGCGATTCTTCCAGCAGGCGCCATTCAGCAGCGCGCAGGTGAAAGTATTCCGGATAGACCGAGGTGGCATGATACTCGGCGGGGGCCACGCCGGATGCCGTCACCGGTTTGAAAACCACGGTAGGTGAACTTTTGAAAGGCTCGATTTCCAGCTCCGGCGCCTTGTAGGACGGTAGAACGAATGCCATGACGCACCTCCGTGAAGTGAGTGAGGGTAATAAAAGTGCCTGAAAAAGATCGCGTGTGAAAAGACTATTTGCTTCGAATGATCAATCCGGCCGATAGCCCCGGTAATTGAAGGTGACGCATGATCCCCATCGCGCAGTTCCGGCAGGCCGCGGCACTGATTGAAGACAAGATCCTCAAGACCCCGCTGGTCAATTCACCGGCCCTCAGCCGCATGTTCGGCGGTGAGATTTACCTCAAGCTCGAAAATTTGCAAAAGACCGGATCGTTCAAGATTCGCGGCGCCACCCACAAGCTGCTCAAGTGCAAAGAAGATATCGGTGCCGGCGGGGTCGTGGCGGCTTCCGCCGGCAACCACGCTCAGGGCGTGGCCCTGGCGGCCCGGCAGCTCGGCATACCGGCCACCATCGTGATGCCCGAATGGGTGTCCATCTCGAAGGAGGAGGCCACCCGCGCGTATGGCAGCCGGGTGATCATCTCCGGCCAGAGCATCGGCGAGTGTCTGGATGAGGCCCGGCGCCTTTCCCGGCAGGGTCTTTTTTTTGTCCACCCTTTCGACGATGCGGACATCATTGCCGGCCAGGGCAGCGTGGGTCTCGAAATATTCGACGAGATGCCGGACGCCACCCTCGTCGTGGTGCCGGTGGGGGGCGGCGGCCTGATTTCCGGCATCGCCGCTGTCGCCCGGGCGATCGCCGGCGACACCCGGGTCATCGGCGTCCAGACGGCGGTCTGTCCCTCGGCCTATGATGCGCTCATGCAAGGCCGCATTACCCAGGTCGACGGCAAATCGTCCATCGCCGATGGCATCAGCGTCAGACAGGTGGGCCAACTGACGTTCGACGTCATCAAGGAATGCGTCGAGAAACTGGTGCTGGTCGAAGAGGAACAAATCGCAGCCGCCATCCTGGTGCTGCTGGAGCGCGAAAAGATCCTGGCCGAAGGTGCCGGGGCAGCGCCCCTGGCGGCGTTGATGAACGGCGCCGTGGGAGTCCCCCGCGGGGGAAAGACCGTTCTGGTGGTCAGCGGCGGCAATGTCGACAGCCCGCTTTTGGGCCGGATCATCAGCCAAGGCCTCACCAAGAGCGGCCGCGTGATGCGCATCCATGTCCGCATGGCGGACGTGCCCGGCTCCCTGGCCCGTCTCCTGACCCTTATCGCGGACTTGAAGGCCAACGTGCTGCATATCTTTCACGATCGCAACTTGAGAGGCATTCCCCTTTACGTGACCCATGTCGAGCTGGAACTCGAAACCCGCGGTCCGGCGCATGTCAATAAAATCGAGACGGCCCTGGCCCGGAACGGCTATGATTTCAAGGCCCGCTGATCACGGCCTGAAGGAGGCCATGCCGGCCTTAACTTCCGCGCCTTGGCAAGAAGCGGGCCGGAATCATTTCCAAGAGAAGCCCTTGAATTGACGGCATCGGCTCGATGCCCTACACGTCACCCAGCCGCAAAACGGCGTCGACTTCCGCCACGATCGAGCGGCTGAGCAGTTCACCGCCGCCGGGCTCGGCCGCCTCGACCAGCCGCTTGAACGTCTTGTCGATCAGGCTCCGGCCGCTGGCAAACCGCACGATGATTTGAAGCAGAACGAAGGAGAGCAGCCACACCATCAGGACACTGACCGCCGCGTGCAGGAAGTATCCGGAGGGCAGGGTCGACTGCAACAGGAAATTTTTCACGCTTTGAAAGGCGAAGATCCCCATAACCGCCAGGGTCGGCAGGTTAAAGGCCAGTTGCAGGACAAAACCCGACACGGACGCGGCCCTTCGATCCATCACGGTTTCCATTTTGGATCGCCAGGAAGCCGACAGGTGCTGTTCCAGCGTCTTCTCGTCCGGCAGGACGGCGGCGGTGTCCCGCACCCCGCCATTGAATCCCAGGGCGATCAATTTGTCGGCGATGTCCGGCCAGGCCTGCTGGAGCGTGAAGCGGTATTTGAGCATCACCGGGCCCATTTCGCCCCCGGCGGCGGCCTCCTCGACCGCATCGCGGGTCTTGCGGTAGCGCACCAGTGAAGAGACGAGCCCCCAGAGCTGCAACACCGGGTTGCCGAAACGCAGCGTCGCCACGACACCGGCGCCGGCCATGAGAAAACGGGCCCAAAGGGCCACCAGCCAGCCGACCGGACCCCACCAGCGGCCGACCAGATTCTGGTAGAACAGGGCCTGAATGCCGGTCAGCATCTGCGTACCGCTCTCTTTGAGGGCGGCCGAGGCGGCCGTTGTCGCCTTGAGTTCAAGGGCGAGGATATCCTGCCGCGCCCGGGTCAGGGGCTCCTTCACCGCCGCGACACTCGCGCGCACCGAACCGCGGATCAGCTCCACCAGGTGATCGGCCCGCTCCACGCGGGTATCGACAAAACGGCCGCCCCGGCTCAGACCGCCATAGATGAGATCCCGCAGCTGCGGGTACTGGTCGAAGTCGTGTAGCGGTTTCTCGTCCTCGGGCCAGCGTGGCTCGTTCAGATGACTGCGTGCGCTGGTGCAGAATATATGATCGACGTCCCGTTGCCAGGCCGTTTCAAGGTGGCGGCGCAGGTCCGGCAAAATGACCTCTTTAAGCTCTTGTTCCGCAAGGCGGTCGCAACGATTCAGCACCACGTAAAGCGCCGTGCCCGGGAAGAGGTCGACAAACCGTTTCAGGAAAACGACCGTATCACGGCGTTTGGGGTTCTCGGCGTTGAGCACGCACACCAGCACATCGGTCAGCGCCAGCGTTTTTTCAAGGACCGGGTGGAATTTTTCGCTTTCCGTGCTGTCCATATCGGGGGTGTCCACCAGGATGACATGCTCCAGACCCACGGCCGCCGGCCGCTCGGCCACGAAAACCGTATCGGAGCCGAGGCCTGAGAGCAGAAGGTCGGCATCCGAGCGGGAGCGGCAGAAAACCACGACCTCGCGGGTCGTCGGCCGGTCGTGGCCGGAACGTGAAAGACGGTCGTCACCCGACAATGCATTCAGCAGGGTCGATTTGCCGGCACCGCTGGGGCCGATCAGGGCAACCACCAGCTTGCGGTCCAATCTCTCGGCCATTTTGTCGAGCAGGCCGGTCGCCGCCCGGCATTCCGCCTGCAGCACATGCGCCGGATTCCAGTGCGGTGCCGCACCGGCCATGCCTCGATAAACCTCCACGGTGTCCCGGGCGGCCGATAGGCGCCCGCGCGCCTTGAGCCGATATTCGTCGAAGGTGGTCGCGGGGGTTGCGGTCGGCATCTTTTTTTCCTCAGCAAGCATTAATCAAAGGCGTTCAGCTCGGCCTCGATTTTTTTCAATAGCCCGTCAACCGTTGCGGACGTCTCTTCGATCAGCCGCGTGACCTCACCGGAAAGCGTTTCCTCGAAAAGCTGCCGAACGATAAGGGCCCGGTTTTCAACCCACCTTTTAACAACCGGCTCGAGCATGTCGGACAGGCGCTGCCGTCCGGTTTCATCCAGGCCGGCCGAAGCGGGAATCGACACCAGGGCCCACAGGTCATGCATGCCGAACATTCCCTGCAGCTTGGCGTAAATTCCGCTGCCGCCCACCGGGTCGCCGGTGGTCAGAATGTAGGCCATCCCGAGGGTCGCAGGCAGAACATTCAAGGAGGCAAAAAATGATTCCCGTGTTTTCTGGCGAAAATTCATTTGCTGCCGAAAGTATTCGACCAGCTCGGTCAGCTCTTGATTGAGCACGGCATCCTCAGCGATGTTCAGGATCTCAGGTGCCGTGGCGACGATCCGTTCAGCGGTCGCCGACCAGGGACGATCCTCGACCTGCTTGCGGGAACCATGCGTGCAAGACGGCGCCGCCGCGTGGAATATGACCGTGCCGGTTGCAGTCGAAATATGCCGCGACGGCAGTTCATTTTGATCGCGTCCGCCCTTCATCCGGATGCGGTCGACCAGCGTGCTCAAACGCCGGCCTTCCGCTTCCCTGGCAATGGCTTCGGCAATGACCTCCTGCGCCAGGATTTTGTCGCGCAGTTCGGAAGCACCGGCCAGCAGGTTGGATTTTATCAGTTCCAGCGTGCCGGCTGCGCCTGCTTTACCCTCAGCCGTCTCGTTTTCGCCCTTGGCCATGCGCACCATGGAGTAGATCAGGCGCGCCGGCGTTCCGATCACACGTCCCACGCCCCGGAAAAATTTAAGGTGTGACGGGCTGGTCTCGAGCCAGATGTCGTTCATGCGCAACATGATTCGCTTTAGGGGAAAGGCCACCAGCGACTGTTGAACGGCGTGCGCGAGGGTCAGTTGCAAGACGCCGCCGTAAAGGTCGATTTCGTCACGGACGATTTCTGCGGTGGCGATCACCCGCCGGACATGCTCCCGAAAAGCCGTCAGGAGGCTTTGAATCTGCTGCTCGCGGATAGCCCGGGGATCGAGCCCTGCCAACAGGTCCAAAATGGCCGGGTCATTTGGCCGGACCGCCCGCAGGTTCATGAACTCTTGGCCGGCCGCCACGGCATCGCTGGTATCGGTACGGTAGGTGCCGATGACATACTCCTGGCGGGCGGAACCGTAAAGATTGGTCGCGGTGGTAGACAGATGCTCCCTGACCTGGCTGTCGCTCAGGGTGCGAGAGCAGCTGTAGACCAGGATGCAGCGGCGCAGGCCCGTCTCGGTTAAGATCCGGCGCATGAAACGGGTGTTTTCCAGGTTGTTGTAAGTCGTGTTGGTAACGATATAAATCAGGACATTACAGGCCTCCAGCACTTCCCGGGCAATGTCGCGATTGGTGTACCGGTCCTGAGTGCCGGTGTCGAAATCCGGGGTGTCCATCAGGATCTGGCCGCGCAAAACGTCCGGGTGCGCGATAAAAAGCGGCGGTCCGGGATCGAGCAGATCGGCGGGATCTTCCAGGGGCCGCGGGCGCTGGCCGAACGGATCGAACAACGCGGCAATGAGATCATCGCGGGCGAGCACCTCCGGATGCCCGGCAATCAGCACGCGGCGCGTGCTCCCGGCGTTGCCGCGCACCACCGACAGCCGTGTCTTGAGAAGTGAGTTGAACAGGGTCGATTTGCCGGAATTGGCTCCGCCGCAGATGGCCACCATCAGCGGCAGGCGCGGGTCGAGGAGCGGCAGGAGGCGGGCGTCGAGATTTTTCCAGGCCGCACCGGAAACCGCGTCTTCGATCTCCAGCAGTTCCACCAACTGGGGCACCAGGTCGCGCAGGCTGGTCAGGGATTCACGCTGCCGTTCGATGGGTGTCATTGAACCGTTTTTAGTTACTCTCAGAGATCGCAGTCAAAAAAGCCCGGTGGAGCCAAACTGTCTGGATTGATGGAATACTGGAATCGTGGATAGGGGAAATTCCATCATTCCAAAACTCCACCGTTCCAGTATTCCAACATTCCAGCAACTCCGTATTCCATTACCCACATTCCAAGTCACCATATTAGGTATACAAGCACCTCTCAGAAAACAAAGACTCAGGCCGGGTCCGCTCCTGTCCCGATACAAAAACATTGAAAAGTAATCATTCGATGCGGCTAAACAACACCTTTTTCCTCGAACACCTTTATTTCGGCGCTGGAATAACCGATTTCCTCAAGGACGGCGCGGGTGTTGGCCCCGAAGGCCGGGGGCGCAGTGCGGATGCCGCCGGGCGTGTCGCTGAGTTTGGCAATTGTGCCGAAGAGCGTCGTGGCGCCGCCCTGCCCGTCTGCGATGTCCACCACCATGTCCCTCTCCCGGAAGACCGGCGATTTTATGACCTCGGCCAGGGTCTCGACCGGCGCCCAACAGGCGTCGATATCCGCCAGCTCCGCTTCCCATTGCGCCAGGGTCTTTTCTCTGACGGCACCGCGCACGAAGGCCAGTATTTCTTCCCGGCGCCCGTCATCGTATTGAAGCGCCGCATACTGCGGCACCCCGAAGTGGTCGCAGAGCTTTTGCCAAAAACGGTTTTCGACCGCACCGATCGCAAGGTAACGCCCGTCAAGGGTTTCATATGTGGTGTAGCAGGCGTAGCGGTGAGACAGCCGCGAGTCGCCACGGCATGCCGGCCGGCCGCTTGTTTGAAGAAAGTGCAGCTGCAGTGAAAGAAGGCTGGCCGCGGCATCGGTCATGGAGATATCGATATACTGGCCCCGGCCGCTCTGTCCACGCGTCAGGAGCGCCAGCAGAATGCCGACCGCCGCATTCAGGCCGCCCGCGATATCGGCAATCTGCACGCCGGGAATCGACGGCGGCCGGTCGGCCGTACCAATCAGGTCGAGGACGCCGGCATGCGCCAGATAATTGACATCGTGGCCGGCCCTGTCCTTGAGCCGGCCGGTCTGGCCGTAGCCGGTCAGAGCACAGTAAACGATGCGGGGATTGATCTTTCGGATGGTCTCGTAGTCGACCCCGAGGCGCCGCACGACGCCCGGCCGGAAACCTTCCACGATCACATCGGCCGCCGCGGCCAAGCGATAAAAGATATCCCGGCCCTCGTCGGTCTTCAGGTTGAGCGTCATGCGCTCCTTGTTGCGGTTGACCGTCGCCGGAAAAATTTCACCTTCTTGATAGCGCCGGTCCTCGATGGCAATCACCCGCGCGCCGTGATCGGCCAGGATCATCGTACAATACGGCCCGGGCAGAAGCCGCGAAAGGTCGAGAACCAGAAGCCCGCAAAGCGCACCGCGATTGGCCTGCATGTTCACCTATTAGAATTCATTGGTTGAAAGGTTCTAAAATCAGCAAAGTACTGTATTCGTAACGCGCAGCGTCGCCGACCATAAGGGCCAACGTTGTTTTACCACACTGGCGCGGCCAATGAACCAACACCAACAATCTTTTCATCTTGAAATGATTCGTAAAATTTGACCATCCGGGTCAAAGCGGAATAGCTGAAACCGCTGCCGTAGCTTTTCGATAATTCTTGCGACAGCGTGGCAAGAATCTGCTTTCCTTATTCCGCCCGGTCTCCTTTGAGGATCTCCTGATGAACGCGCTTGCCGATATCCCAATAGAATTTGGTCAAACCGGAATTGACCGCTAAAAACACCAGTGTTCGCGCCTTGTCGATCATTCGTCGGATATCACGGATCAAAGCAGATATTAGTTTTCCATCTCGGTTCCATTTGGTATTGTCAGGGCCGACCTGAAATTGTGTCTATACTGGCGGTTTGAAAATGGTGTATTTTCTTGTAGAAATCCAAATTAAAAGCCTATTTTCTTTTCCATTTTGTTCGTATATCAAGTGATTTTAATTGGTTAAATTTCCTATATAAGCAATTGG
>JBAPSB010000195.1:0-11953 GCA_049281435.1 Desulfobacterales bacterium | reverse complement strand
GACGTGCAGGCCGGCAAGGTCATCGACGAGCTGGACCGCCAGGGCATCCGCGACAATACCATCGTGATCTACATCTTCGGCGACAACGGCTCCAGCGCCGAGGGGCAGCGCGGCAGCATCAGCGAGCTGCTGGCCCAGAACAACATCCCCAACACGGTCGAGCAGCAGCTCGAGGCGCTGAACAGGCTCGGTGGCCTCGACGCGCTCGGCGGGCCGAAGGTCGACAACATGTACCACGCCGGCTGGGCCTGGGCGGGCGACACACCGTTTAGGAGCACCAAACTGGTAGCTGCGCACTTCGGCGGTACCCGTAACCCCCTGGTTGTGTCCTGGCCGAAAGGGATCAAACCCGATAACACCATGCGCTCACAGTTCCACCACGTAGTCGACATCGCGCCCACAGTCTATGAGATCCTTGGCATTCCCCATCCCAAGGTGGTCAACGGCTACGTGCAGCTGCCCATGGACGGTGTCAGCCTTGCCTACACTTTTTCAGACGGTACGGCCGAGGGGCGTAAAGAGACCCAGTTCTTCGACAACAACGGCAGTCGCGGCGTCTATCACAACGGCTGGTTCGCGAGCGCCTTCGGGCCGTTCACTCCCTGGAATGCCGCCAAGGGAGGGTTTGACAAAAGCTGGGATTCCGCAACGGATGCTTGGCAGCTGTATGATCTGCGGGGCGACTTCTCGCAAGCTATAGATCTTTCAAAGGAGAACTTGGAGAAACTCGAGGAAATGAAGAAGCTTTTTCTGGAAGTTGCCGAGGACAACAAAGATTTCCCGATTGGAGTGGGAAACTGGTTGCGACTGCACCCGGAGGATATCCACAAAACGTCTTATACCAGCTGGACCTTTCGGCAGGATACCCGCAGGATGCCGGAATTTACGGCACCCGGACTTGGAAAACAAAGTAACAAGGTGGTACTTGATGTGGAGGTGGGTGACGCAGCAAGCGGCGTGCTCTATGCACTGGGCGGAGCCAGTGGTGGTCTTACCTTGTATATGGATAAAGGCCACCTGGCGTATGAGTACAACATGATGATCATCGAGCGCTACTCTGCCAAGAGTGCCAAGCCACTTGCAGCCGGAAAACACATCATCGAAGTGACCACCGACATCAAGAATCCCGGCGCCCCCGGCACGGTCACCCTGGTCGTAGACGGACAGGAAGTTGCCAGGGCCGACGTGAAGCTTACGGTGCCGCTGGCGTTCACGGCCACGGAGACCTTTGATGTCGGTATGGACCTGGGCTCTCCCGTCTCACCGAATTACTAC
Organism: Desulfobacterales bacterium; assembly: GCA_049281435.1. Lineage (GTDB taxonomy): Bacteria > Desulfobacterota > Desulfobacteria > Desulfobacterales > SG8-13 > JARFQH01. The sequence goes on along the minus strand of JBAPSB010000195.1, from coordinate 10,678 downwards.
GATCGGCGCCCGTTCGCTTTTACCGGAAAAATCGACCGGGTGAATGTCGAGCTTATAAAGTGAAGATTTTCAGCTACACAATAGGAGGGTCAAACCCAAGACGGATCAATTTTTCAGAAGCGCCGGCGCGGCGCTGTTGGCAGTGGCATTGCTGATGCCGGCGGGAACGTGCCCGGCGCAGTAGACCGCCATATCGAAATCGACGAAAGGGACAGCGCCCGAGGCAAAGGGGGGAGCCGAAATCGAACCGGAAGCGATGACTGCCCTGCGGGAGAAGGGCGCGTTTTTGCAAACACTGAACTCTATTGCCGTCAGTTCCGAAGTCTCGATGGATGAAGTGCTGCTTTCCGGCTAGAAAATCATGGCGGACGGCACGGAAGAACTGACGGTCCAGTCCAGATTCCGGCTTGACCTTGCGGACTTTACATGCATATTTATTTGGCATATAGCGTCAGTTGAAAATCAGTGCAGTGTTACAATCGAGAACATGGCAAGTCGGTATGTTTAGGAGATTAACGATGCGATGGGAACTGTCCGGAAACACCCATGCGCTTTTTTTCACTTTGAAAATGATTCAGATTAATTGGTGGGGGCAATAAATGAAAATTCTCGGTATTTCGGGTAGTCCGCGCAAAGAGAGTCAATCGGGGGTCTACGCTCTCGTTCGCACCGTCCTTGAGAACACCGGCTGCGATTACGACCTCGTGTCGCTCAGGGGCCAATCGATTTCAGGCTGTATCGCCTGCCTGGGCTGCGTGGAGGACAACGTCTGCAAGGTTAAGGACGATTTGGCCCCTTTGAGGGATAAAATCGTCGCGGCGGATGCCTATGTGTTCGGGGCCCCCAACTATTATTCCACCCTGAACGCCACCACCCACGCTTTTCTCGAACGCTGGTTCCAGTTCCGGCACCAGACGGGCGACACCCTGTGGGGCAAGCTGGCCGTATCGGTCGGCGTCGGCGGCACGAGCGGCCGGTTTCCCTGCGATGAAATTGAGAAATTCCTCCTTTACAATTTCGTCGAAACCGTTGCCAAGGTCACCGGCCAGGGTGCTGCATCCTGCTACAGCTGCGGGCATGGCGAAACCTGTCAGGTGGGAATTCCCCGGATGCTCCACGGGGAAGGGGTCGAGATTACCGATGACATCATACCGGATGTCACCAAACAGCCCAAGGTCATGGAAGCCGCCGTTACGGCCGGCAAGTTGCTCGGGGAGAGACTGCAAAACGGGCACGATAGAGTGACGGTCACGCAGAGGATGCAGGCCAAAATGATGGCCATGTTCGAATCCGCCGTTTAGCGGTTGCGGCAATCCGAATTTGCCTTAAGGAGTCCACGAAAAAATAAGGTCCCACTTTCAGGCGTTGAGGCGCCCGGCCGGCAAGGCGTGAAAACGCAGGAATGTCTGTATATTCCGAGTTTGTGTAATACCACCGGACGGGATGGATCGACATCTGAATTGTGAAGTTATTTTTGAGTGAGCCCTTGGCAGGTTCGATTCAATTCTACGCGACGGGGGCCTTTACCGTTTACGACAGCTCAAAGAAATAGCGTTATTAAATCATAAAATCAGCATCTTAAGATATTAAGGCCGCCAGTGAGGTCAAAGCGAACGTCGGCATCGACCCTCCCTTATCAGGGCTGTCCAATGCTTTCAGACAATGGCCGGAGTCACTACGGGGCGAGAAATTTCAGCCATTTTTGCCTCCCCCCACCATTTTTTTCTTGATATTAGGTCAAAGTCCTTGATATTAGAACAAAGTCCAATATACTTTCGCGCAATCAGCAGTATCATTATCCAAAAGTTGGGGTCGGATTTCAGTGCAATGCCTTTTGGTTCGGTAGAATTGCGCTTTAATTGGCGAGGCTCTTGGGGGTGGAGGATACCAATGGGCCAACAATCAATCTTGCCTGCTGCAGGTAGCGGGAACAACATTTTCGGGGAATGAAAAGGAGGACAAGATGGTTAAACGTTTGTGGAAAAGTTTCTTTGCGTTAGTTTCGGTCGGGTTGATGGTGAGTTGCGGTGCCATGCAGCCCGAGCAAAAAAAGATGGAGCCGGCTTTCGTCCCTCAACAGATCAAGGACACCTGCTACGAGCAAAAGACGGATAATTTCATGGTCCTGCTGGACGCTTCGGGCAGCATGGGGGAAAAGTACAAGGGTAAGACCAAGTTCGCGATTGCCGAGGAAGTGGTCAGCCGGATGAACAAGACCATCCCGGGTGGCATGAATCTCAATGCGGCCGTTATTACGTTCGGTGCCGGCTTCAGCAGTGACGCCAAAACGGCCGTAAAACCCGGGCCTTTCTCTCAGGAAAGCCTGGCTTCCGCTCTGGGGAAAATCAGTTACGGCGGCTTCACCCCCATCGGCAAAGCCGTTAGCGCCAGTGCGGACGATAAGGCCGCGCTGAGCGGCGTTTCGGCCGTCATCCTGGTCAGCGACGGCAAACAGAACGTCGGCGAAGACGCCGCCAAGGTTGCCCAGACGATGAAGCAACGCTTTGGCGACAAGGTTTGTTTCTATACCATCCTGGTGGGGGACGATCCGGGCGGTAAAGCCCTGATGGAAAAGATCGCAAGCATCGGCGATTGCGGTTTTGCCACCACCGCCGACGCGATTTACACCAGCGAAGGGATGGGCGGCTTTGTAACGGGCGCATTCTGCGGCGGGCAGGCCCCCCAACCGATGGTTGTGGCTGTCATAGGAGACAGCGACGGAGACGGGATACTCGACAACTTAGACAAGTGCCCCAATACGCCCAGAGGGGCCACGGTCAACCAGTACGGCTGCTGGGCCTACCAGGGCGACATCTTGTTTGATTTCGACAAGTACGACATCAAACCCGCTGCCTATCCGATCCTCGACGAAGCGCTGATGGTTTATCGGAAAAATCCGGGCCTCAAAATAGAGGTGCAGGGCTTTACCGACAGCATCGGGACGGAAGAATATAACATGGGATTGTCCAAGAGACGAGCTGATGCGGTCAGAAATTACCTGGTTGACAAGGGCGTCGATCCGAAGGTCATTTCCACCAGAGGTTTTGGAGAGTCGAACCCCGTGGCCTCGAACAGTACCAAAGAAGGCCGCGCCCAGAATCGCCGGGTCGAATTCGCAGCTACCGAAAACTATGATTGATTGAATACGACTGCACTACGTCAACCGTTCGAGAAGAATTGACCGGATGATACAAAAAAGGGGGCCCCCCGAGCAGGGGAAGCCCCCTTTTCTTATTTCTTTTCGACCGGAAAGGTCATGGTGGCCCCGAACCAGCCGATGATCGAGATCATCGGAACCAGGGCCAAAACCAGAAGCAGGTAGAGCAGGCCGGCGCCTCCAAAGTCATCCATCACCGCGGGATCGTTGAGGCGCCAGAAGAAGAGGATCACGGCCACCGCCAGCAGGGCCATGGACAACGGGATTTTGATCGCGATCGGTGTCATCATCCGCGCCATGTAGTTGTACCACCAGGTAAAAAGGCCGGTGGCCACGGCGACGGCCCCGAACAGGATGCCGCCCGCCAGGCAGTGAAAAGCCGTGGTTTCGAAAGACGCGTTGCCGGTGATGAGGTAAAGGATGTTGAAAAAGGGGTTGGCCAGGAAAAAAACGATGGGGAAGTGAACCGTCATGGGGTGTGGGTGACGGCGGAAAAACGGGTTGGTTTCCAGCAGCCAGGCCACGGCCCGCGGCATCTTGCGCTCGGCCGCCGCCTCTTCCTTCTCGATGACCCCCACCTGCGGGTACCGTTCGAGAACTTCGGTGCCGTGCGGCGCGGCTTGAATGTCGGTGGTCAAGTCCGCTCCGGCGTGATGGCGGCGCATGTGCAGGCCGCCCTTCCATAACTTGCTGCCGCTGACGTCGTAAACTTTGCCCGCGTGGGCGATGAAAACCTTTTTGCCGTCCTGGCCGTCGTTTTCCGCGAGCATGGGGGGGTCGAATTCCTGCATGGGCGTGTCACCTCCGAAACATATTAAATATTAGGTAGTTAACGATAAAAACGGCGAGCATCGCCAGCGGATAATAACTGGCGCGATTGAAAAGAGCCATGGCATGCGTGCGTTGCCGGGTTCGATGGAGCTGCAAGGCCGGCGGCAGGAGCAGGCCGGCCCCGAGCAGGAGGGAAACAGTCATTAGAAAAGGTTGAAAGCCGGTTTTCGAGAAACAGGTCAGGATCGGCTGAACGAGAACGGCGATGACAAGAGTGCCGACCGCTATCACCGCGGCGCCCCCGAGACCGAAGCGAACCGGAACGGTCTGGGCCCGCAACCGGCGGTCTTCCTCGATGTCGGCCCAGTCGGCCGGTATGTTCTGGCCGCCGATCTCCCAAAAGAACAGCCAGGCAAACAAGAGGATGACAAACGTCAGGGAAGGGTCGGGATCGACCGCGAAAACCGCGGCCACGGCCCCGGAGGTTTTCACGCCGCCGCTGATCAGGACCCGGAAGGGACTGACCCGGTGCATCCGGCAGTAGATGACCTCGAGCGTGCAGCCAGCCAGAAAGATGAGCACACACACCGGGTTAAGCAGCCAGGCACCGATGACGGCCACGGCCGACCAGCCGAGGGCCCACGCCAGCCCTTCCTTTAGGCTCAACAGGCCCTGTGCCATCGGGTGGCGGACCAGGGCGGCGTCCAGGTAGTTGTCGGCTTCCCGCAGGCCGCCGGCGATCCGCGCTTTTTCTCTATCGACCCGATAGTCGACCACATCGTTGATCGCGTAAACGGCGATGTACCCGGCGAAAACCGTGACAAGCCCGAGGAGGGAAATGGCAAGCGGGGGAAAAGTGCCCAACCACAGCAGGGCGCCGTAAAGAGGCGTCGCCATGTCGAGCAGGCCGTGGGGCGTTCTTGAGAGCGCCAGAAAAAGCTTCAGGCGCGACAGGCCGCTATACCGGTTCCGGACCGATCCGTGCTCCAAAATTCAATCCCGACGATCCCCTGCTTCAGCAGTGCACTTTCGTTCACCGCCCGCCCCGAAATCGTTTCGAACTCGATTGCTCCCATGCGGACCGGCGCAGATCCGCGCTTGGCTTTTTCGGTGTGGTCGTCCGCTATTCCTTCAACTGACACTCCTTGTCCCACTCCGGACAGGCGGTTTTGCGTTCGGCTTCATACTTGAGCATGCATTCGCCACATTCCAGATGGAGATTGGGCATGTCGCCGTAGCGTTCTTTCATTTCTTCGGCCGACAAGACCGTTATCATGCTGCACCCGCACTGGGGGCAGCCCGATTTGATCTTATACTCTTTTCTTGCCATCTTTGCCTCCAGGGTCACCCGGACCCAGAATACGGTTTAAAAGCTCTTCCGATACGACGCGCTGTTCGGCCGCCACCTGCCTTATGTTGCGGCCTGTTTCATAGGCCGCCTTGGCGATGGCGGCCGCTTTTTCGTAGCCGATATGCGGCACCAGTCCGGTCACAAGGGCCAGGCTCTTTTCGATGTTGCCGGCGCAGTGCTCGCGATTGGCCGTCAGACCCCTTATACACTTTTCGGCGAAAACTTCAACACTCGTACTCAGCAGGTTTATCGACTGCAGCAGGTTGTGGGCAATCAGCGGAATCGTCACGTTGAGTTCGAAATTGCCGGACTGGCCGCCGATGGTGATCGCCACATCGTTGCCCATGACCTGGGCCGCCACCTGGATGAGCGCTTCGGGAATCACCGGGTTGACCTTGCCGGGCATGATGGAAGAGCCGGGCTGCAGGGACGGGAGGTTGATCTCGCCCAGACCGCAGCGCGGGCCGGAGGCCAGCCAGCGAATGTCGTTGGCGATCTTTACCAGGCCGGCCGCCACCGTTTTGAGCATGCCGCTGGCCTCGACGGCCGCATCGCGCGCCGCCTGGGCCTCGAAGTGGTTGACTGCCTCCACGAAGGCCAGACCCGTGCGCTCGGCGATCGCGGCGATAACGCGCCCGGCAAACTCCGGATGGGCATTGAGTCCGCTGCCGACGGCCGTGCCGCCGAGGGCCAGTTCGGCCAGCCGCGGTTCAACGGCCTGCAGGCGCTCGATTCCCAGGGCGACCTGGCGCGCATAGCCCGAAAATTCCTGCCCGAGCGTCAGCGGCACCGCATCCTGCAGGTGGGTCCGGCCGATTTTCCCCACATCGGCAAAGGCCGCGGTTTTTTCATTAAGGGCCTCGTGCAGGCGCGCCAACGCCGGAACCAGCTTGCGGCTGAGGGATGTCAGGGCCGCGATGTGCAGGGCGGTCGGGATTACATCATTGCTCGACTGGCCCTGATTGACATGATCGTTGGGGTGGACCGGCGACCGACCGTCCCTGTGGCCGGTCAGGATCTCGTTGGCGCGCGTGGCCAGCACCTCGTTCATGTTCATGTTGGTCGATGTGCCCGAGCCAGTCTGAAAAACGTCCACCACGAACTGGCGATCAAACCGGCCTTCGGCCACCTCCCGGGCGGCGCCGGCGATCGCATCGGCCATCTGGCCATCGAGGCGGCCGAGCCCGGCATTGACGCGGGCGGCGCACTCCTTGATCAGCGCCAGCGCGTGAATGAACCGCGGCGGAAGGCGCAGGCCGCTGATGGGGAAGTTCTCAACCGCCCGCTGGGTTTGTGCGCCATAGTAGGCTTCCGCGGGAACGCGCACGGTACCCATGGTGTCTTTTTCTTCGCGGTATTCCATCGCCGGTCACCGGTCTTTGGGGATCCGCTCGATATTGGCCCGCAGTTGGGCGATTTCGATCCCAAGGCCGACGCATTTTTCGCCCAGAAGGCACCGCTCGGCGTCGGTGTCTTCCAGAAATGTCTTCAGTTCGTGTTTGTCCTTTTTCAGATGGACGACCCACGACTTCTGATCCTGATCGTAGTCGACGTTGACATCGATGCCGCATTCGCCGACATCGGGATAGATGGCGCGAATTTTCTCGCAGAGTTCCGCTTGGTCGAGCATGGCTGACCTCCTTTATGTCCTGGCCGCAAAGAACGGACCGTGGTGTGTTTCCGTAAATTGCTTATTTTAAATCTAAATGACTCCGGCCACAAAAAAGCACTTGACTAATTTAAGTTTCGAACGGCGACACGTCAAGTGGATAATCCGCTGAAGTGGTGGATGCCAATCGGATTCCTCCTGATGATCGATATTGGATGAGGCCATGTTTTAACGGTTAACGCCAATCAAAAGGCTGTCAAGCCGCAGTCAGGCGTTGTCCGGCGAACGGCCAGTGTTTAAAGGGTATCGATCTGTTCGTTGTTGCGGATACCCTGAGCAGGCATGGTCCGGCTCTTTTTAACGGAGCATGCCTTTAGAGCGTTATGGAAGGCGAGAAGGCGCTCGACGGACAACGACCGATGTATTCCGGCGGCTCAGGGGTGGTGTTTCAGCTGACGATGGTGTAAACGCGGGCTTCCTCTTCCACGAAGGAGCGAATCTGGGCTTCCTGGCCGGTTGTCAGGGAGTCGAATTTGACGCCGAAGCCCTGGGAGCCGCTCCAGACAATTTTGCCGCTCACCTTGAAGGAGCGCGGAATGCGCGGCAGGGTGAAGTCGAGCTGGACATCCCGGCCGGTGTCGAGCGGGGAGTCGGACTCGATGAAAACCCCGAAAGCACTGATATCGAGGATAAAGCCGTAACAGTCGGCGCCGTCTATTTTGTAGTCGACCCCGATCAGGCACATGCGGCGGGAATCGGTCCGATTTTCGACGACCAGATTGTCGGTGAGGTGCTTCGGCAACTTTTCTTTCAGAAAGCGCAGCAGCTTCACCTGCATCTTTTCGGGCATGCGGTCGATCAGCGCCACGACCTGGTTGCGCGTGTCCCCGTCACCGGAGACCGTGCCGTGATTCATCATAAGGTGTCCTTTCGAGGCCGCCTTTTGCGGGACCGGCGGCCTCATGCCAACTGCGAAAAAGGGGGGGGGAGAATAAATGCCTTTTATATTAAGCATGTTACAATATTTTGAAATTTTTTTCAACCGGCCTGGCGATGCGATTGCCCTTGCATTTTTTGACGGTTCTGTTAAAAAACCCGGTCAGAATCACATGCCGCCCCAATCCGGGTCCCGGCCAACACAATAAGTGATTCGTCGAATTCAGGCGAACACTCCGGATGGTGGCGCATGCCTTCCGGATGTTTCAACGCCTGCAAATGCGAACTTGTTTTTCGTGAACCTTACAGTGGGACGAAAGCAGGGAGGCGGCTCGCAGACGGTACATTCACCGAGTCGCACGTTCAATAACCGACCAACGATCGAGGAGGGTGCCTGATGAAGCCAAAACGCTATTTTTTTGCAGTGCTTTTATTAATCGGGATCGCGTGTTTCACTTTTGGCCCGGTTCCGGCGCAATCCGAAACCGTCAGCCTGACCTACAGTAATTTTTTCCCCCCGACCCACGTCCAGAGCAAGCTGGCCGAGGCCTGGTGCAAGGAGGTCGAAAAAAGGACCGGCGGCCGGGTTGTGGTGCAGTATTTCCCCGGGCAGACCCTGACCAAGGCCAATCAGAACTACGACGGCGTCGTGGAAGGCCTCTCGGACATCGGCTTTTCCGTATTCGCCTACACGCGTGGCCGCTTTCCGGTAATGGGAGCCATCGACCTGCCCCTCGGGTATACCAATGGCCGGGCCGCGACGGCGGTGATCAACAAGGTGTACGAGAAATTCAAGCCCGCCGAGTTGAATGACACGGAAGTGATGTACCTCCACGCGCACGGGCCCGGCCTGGTGCACACCAAAGACAAGCCGGTGCGGAAGATGGAGGACATGAAAGGCCTCAAATTCCGGGCCCACGGCACCAGCGCCAAGGTGGTGGAAGCCCTGGGCGGAACGCCGGTACCCCAGCCGATGCCGGAGACCTATCAGATGCTTCAAAAAGGCGTGGTCGACGGGGCCGTGTACCCGTGGGAGTCCAACAAGGGCTGGCGCCTGGGCGAGGTCACGAAATACAGCACGGCCAATTTTTCATCCGCCTACACGACCTCTTTTTTCGTGGTCATGAACAAGAAGAAATGGGCCGCCCTGCCGGCCGACGTACAGAAAATCATCCGCGAGATCAACGCCGAATGGGCCGTCAAGCACGGCGAAGCTTGGGACACCAGCGACATGGAGGGCATCGCCTTCTTCCTGAGCCAGGGCAACGACATTCTCGGCCAGGATTCCAAGGAAGCGGCGCGCTGGAAGGCGGCGGTGGCGCCCATTGTCGACGAGTATGTCAAGGAGATCACCGCCAAGGGCCTCAACGGGCAGGAAATCGTCGATTTCACCATAAAAACGCTGAACGAACTCCAGCAACAGTAGCGTTGGGACACACCGGCGCGCGATTTGCCCCTGGCGCACGTGCGCCGGGAGCGCGATCGCGCTCCCGACAGACCATTTGAAGAAATCCACAACCCGTCGGCGGGGGAAGGGGCGTTGCCCGCTTCTCCCACCGGCGCCGAGCGAATTAGCACCTATGCCGATTTTCTGGAAAGTCATCGACTGGTTGAGTGAGGCTCTCAAAATCCTGGGGGCCATATGCCTGGTGGCAATGATGGGCCTGACCTGCGTGGACGTCATCGGCCGTTATTTCGGTCGGCCGGTGTTCGGGTCCGTTGAACTGGTGATTTTCCTGGCCACGCTGACCACCGCCCTGGCGCTGCCTTACACCCATGAGGCCCGGGGCCACATCGGGGTGGAAATCTTCGTGCGGCTCCTGCCCCAGAGGACCCAGACCGCCGTCGAACTGGCGACGAGCATGTTGACTGCCGCCCTGATCGGCCTGATTACCTGGCGCATGGCGGATTACGCGGGTACCATCCGGGAGTCCGGCCAGGTCTCGATGAGCCTGGAGTTTCCCGAACATCTGATCATCTATGCCGTCGGCTTTTGCTTCCTTATTTTTACCCTGCTGGTCATCAAGGACATCGTCAACTTGTCCCGGCAGCTGTTGAAAGGGGACAAATGAACCCGACGCTGATCGGTATTATCGGGATCGCCCTCATGCTGGTCATCTTCATGACCCGCATGCCGGTGGCTTACGTGATGGCGCTGGTGGGATTTCTCGGGTTTTCTTACATGGTCTCACTCCAGGGCGGTCTCAACCTGCTCTCCCGCAACGTCTACGAAGCGTTTTCCTCCTACGGTCTGACCACGATTCCCCTGTTTGTCCTGATGGGCCAGTTCGCCTTCAACAGCGGCATCAGCGGCCGGCTCTACGACACGGCCTACAAGTTTCTGGGCAGCACGCGCGGCGGCCTGGCGATGGCAACGGTCTCGGCCTGCACGGCTTTCGGGGCGGTGTGCGGTTCCAGTCCGGCCACGGCGGCCACGATGGCCACCGTCGGCCTGCCGGAGATGAAGCGCTATAACTATGCCGACGAACTGGCCTCGGGCGCGGTCGCCTCCGGCGGCGGCCTCGGCATGATCATGCCGCCCAGCGTGGTGCTGATCGTCTACGGGGTGCTGACCGAACAGTCGATCGGCGCGCTCTTCGTGGCCGGAATCATACCGGCCCTCGTCATGACCATTTTGTTCATCATCTGTATTTACATTCAGTGCCGCATTGCGCCGGAACAGGGACCGCCGGGCGAGAAGTTCACCTGGAAGCAGAAGATGAAATCGCTGTCGGGCATGGGGGACACCCTCACGGTTTTCCTGCTGGTGATGGGCGGCCTTTTCTTCGGGCTTTTCACCCCCACCGAAGCCGCCGCCGTCGGGGCCTTCGGCGTCCTGGCGGTGGCCCTCATC
>JBAPSB010000194.1:0-25925 GCA_049281435.1 Desulfobacterales bacterium | reverse complement strand
CCCTTGACGGGGGAGGGATGGGGTGGGGGTGTATGAAATTAAGCAGTTATATCCCCCTCCCCCAGCCCCTCCCACCCGGGGAGGGGAGTTTTCGGGCAGACACTACTTAGTGTCCATCCATAGCTGGTCATTTTTTCCGCTGGGCGGCCGGTCGCAGCGGGTTTCCGGCTGCGGCGTACATAAAGTTCGCCTCGCCGCAAATTTTGTGCGGCCTTGCCCAGCGAACACCTTTACATTTATGAATTCGCACTGAGAAGTGCCTAAAAAAGATCGGGGATGGGCACTACCTTCCTGAAATAATCGCTTCGATTCTCTTGCAAACGGGATGTGTTATCGCTTCAGTTGCAGAGTGTTTTTCATCGCTACCGTAATCGATTGTCGAATTTTGAAAAAATTCGACCAGGGATCTTTTTCCACGACAGTCCACCGGTGTTCCAGGTTTTCTACCGTGTACGCGTCCGGTTTGACCTGCTCGCTCAACTCCTGCCAGCTAAGCGGAACGGATACCGGCGCCCCTGAGCGTGCCCGGCTTGAATACGGCGCCACACTGGTGGCCCCGCGGGCGTTGCGCAGGTAATCCACGAATATTTTATTGTTCCTCATGGCCTTGCTCATGGTGGCAATAAACAGGTTCGGGTAGCGGCGCGTTAAATCGATGCTGACCGCTGCGGAAAACGCCTTGACCTCTTCCCAGTCACTCCGGCGCACCAGCGGAACGACGATGTGAAATCCCTTTCCGCCGCTTGTTTTCACAAAACTCTCCAGTCCCAGATCCTGAAGACGGTTTCGAAGCAACCGGCACCCGTCCACCAGTTGACAAAGGGGTATGCCGGGACCGGGGTCCATATCGAATGTCATCTGATCCGGATACTCCAGGCGGTCAGCCCGGCTGCCCCAGGGATGAAATTCGAGGGCGCCCAACTGAATCAGGGCTATGATCCCGCGGATATCTTCGATGATGATGTACAGCCGCGTTTCGGTTTTTTCCTTGATGGAAATTCCCTTCACGGAGGCCGGAAGTTGATCGGTAAAGTGCTTTTGATAAAAACATTTTTTCTGCCGCCCCTGAGGGCAGCGGACGATCGTCAACGGCCGCCGGGAGATGTGCGGCAGTATCCGTTCGGCCGCCTGCTCGTAATACAGGGCCAATTCATACTTGGTGATGCCCTGATCGGGATACATAACACGGTCGGGATGGCTAAGGTGAATGCCGGCCACCCGACCCGCCGGGCTTGCCGTAACGGATTTCATACCGGCGGAACTTGAAGAAAGGTTTGTCTCCTTGGGGTTTGGCTTGTGCGGCAAAGCGACGGGAGTTTCGCGAACGATTTCTCCGGCCGCCTTGTCTTTCCGCAGGCCCTTGAAAGCCGGATGGCGCAGACGACCGTCCGCCGTCCATTGCGAAAACTCCACTTCCGCGACCCGTTCCGGTCTGACCCAGCGCACGTCGCGGACTTCAGACCCGGATAGAGGCGTCGCAAAAGGGGAGACTGTTTGTTCGATGCTCTCGAGGTCACGGGTCAGCATCTGCAGCATTTCCTGGTCGAACCCGGTGCCCACACGCCCGGCATACATCAGGTCGCCCGAAGGCGTGTGGACTCCCAGCAGCAGGGCGCCGAATCCGATTCGGGAGCCGGAAGGACTGGTGAACCCGCCGATGGCGAATTCCTGGCGCTGAAGGCATTTGGACTTCACCCAATTGCTGGTGCGCCGCAGCCGGTAAGCGGCATCCACGCGCTTGGACACGACCCCTTCCAGCGCATACCGGCAGGCATGCTGATAAACGGCCGGACCGCCGCCGAGAATGTGGTCTGAAAACTGCACCGGAGAATCTTTGGCTTGACCGGTCAGCAGACGCTTCAGGATGTTTTTCCGCTCGGACAGCGGTGTGCGCATCAGATCGTAGCCTTCCAGGTAGAGGATATCGAAGACATAGTACACCAGACGACCGGCGGCGCTGCCCTTCAAAACATTTTGAAGCGACTGGAAATCGGTGGTCCCATCGTCTCTTCTAACGACCATTTCGCCGTCGAGCACGAACTCCTCGATTGCCAGCGCCTCCAATGAGTTGACGGGATATGACATCCGCGCCGTCCAGTCCTTTGCATTGCGCGTGAGCAGGCGCACCCGGGAATCCTTTTTGTACGCCAGGATGCGGTAGCCGTCGTACTTGATTTCGTGCAGCCAGAGATCGCCTTGCGGAGGCGTTTCCACGAGGGTGGCCAGCTGCGGCTTGATGACACCGGGAAACGCGCTCCGGCGAATCCCGGTGATGGTCGCCAGGTCCTGCGCCGCCGCGGCAGCCGGGTCGGCGCCGTCCTTTGCCGCGGCTTCGGGAGCGATTTCGGACCGGACCGACCATACGCGGTCGCCGGCAGCCGCGATTTCCTCCATCGAGCGCTCGGTGGCCACGCTGAGCGGCGCGGCCGTCAATATGTCCCCTTTGCCGTCGGCAAATTTGTCTTTCAGCTTGAACAGGAACCAGTTCTTGTCTTCGCCGCTGTCCTTCTCCGCCATTTGGGCAAGCATCCACAGTCCCTTCAACTTGCCGCCCTTCAGGCGGAACTTGAGCCGGCCTGCGGCATATCCCTTTCTCGGATCGTCCTGCGGCTCCCATTCGCCCCTGTCCCAGAGCATCACCGTGCCGCCCCCATACTCACCAGGGGGAATGATGCCTTCGAAATCGCCGTAATCCACCGGGTGGTCTTCCACGTGCACCGCGAGGCGCTTTTCGGATGGATCCAGGCTGGGTCCCTTGGGAACCGCCCAGCTCTTCAGAACACCATCGAGTTCGAGGCGAAAATCGTAGTGCAGACGGCTGGCGGCATGCTTCTGCACGACAAACAGCCGGCCGGAGCCGCTGCGAGAGACTTTTCCTTCCGGTTCGACCGTGCGGTCGAACCGGCGCTTGCGCCGATAGTCTTTGAGGTCGCCGGTGTTACTTTGCATTTTGGTCATGCTGCACACAAACGCCAGCCGGTATCCGCCGGTTCTATTTTTCCGCCAGCCGGCTGCCTTAAAGAGGCCGTTACGCTCTGGCTGTTTGCTTCGGCCGCCAAGGCGCGGCTGGAAACAGCAAAAAGGGCACTCAAGCCGGCAGTGAATCCGTAGTGATAAACTCTCGAGCTGGTGAAGCGAGCGGTCCGATCAGGGCGCCCTCTTGAACTCATCACCTGCAGCCGCCGGCGGTCGGTAAACTCCCTCCGAAAAGTACGGAAAGCCGAAAAAATCTGCCGTGACAAAAAAGAGCTGCGGGGCTGCGCCATATCGGAAAGGCCTTTCTTTTATTCGTCTCGGCGGTACTCGGATATATTGTTCTTAACCCGGCCCACCATCCACAGCGTAATGAAATTGAGAAAGCTCAACACCAGGGCAATTTCGAAGCGGCTGAAGGCCACGGCCACGCCGATTGCACCGGTGTTCCAGATGCTGGCGGCGGAAGCGGTGCCGGCGACCTTGTCTTTGACATTCAGGATGGCGCCACCGCCGATAAATCCGATTCCGGTCACGATGCCCTGAATGACGCGCGCCTCACCGTCGGTGGAATCGATCACCGCAATGCCCACGAGCATGAACCCACAGGCCACCACCGCCACCAGCGGGAAGGTCCGCAGCCCGAAGTGCCTTTGGCTGAGTTCCCGGTCCAGGCCGATGGGAAGGGCCAGGACATAAGCGACGATCAAGTGCCAGGAGTGATCCAATATCAGCGACCAATTGATTTGGAGTAAATACTCCGTCATCAGGTTATTTTCCGCATGAAGGTGGTTAATATATTAACAAAATATTTCAAGACTATAGCGCATCAGTCACGGAGGCATATAGGGAGTTGATGGTATTTTGCAGCTGGCGATGCCGTATGTGCGCTGAATCGTTTTAAATACAGCTGCAATTCTGGAGATTCGTCTGAACAGGCCGGAAAGATGCCGGCCCGCACCGCTGGTCGGCTACCGGTGTTTTTTCCTTTATATACACTTTTGGCCCTATTGCGTCCCGTCTGGCCAAAAAGTATCTTGCAGGAAAGGAGGTGAGGCATATGTGTTACAACTGTGGCTGCGGGAGCCCGTCCGATGATCACGGAAAAGGTCACATGGGCGTCGATCCCCAGGGAAAAGCGATCACCGATAAGTCGTTTGAGGCTGCGGGCAAGGCATTTGAAATGAGCGCCAAGGAGTCCAGGGAAAAGACCCTGGAACTGCTCAAGAAAAAAAGCTGAGCCATGGCTTTCGATGACCGTTTCACGTCAGAAAAGAGGGGACTTCTGGTCCCCTCTTTGATATTGCAGTTCAGAACGGCTATTTTTTTCACTAAATTGTTTTATCCTACTTTGTGGAAGGAAGACGTAAATGAAAGTCTGGCCTGGGCAACCATACCCCTTGGGTGCCGTTTATGACGGCGCTGGAACGAATTTTTCCCTGTTTTCCGAGATCGCCGAACGGGTCGAGCTGTGTCTATTCGATGACGACGGCACTGAAACGCGCATCGATTTGCCCGAGGTGACGGGCTACTGCTGGCACGGATATTTGCCGACCGTCGAGCCCGGGCAACTTTACGGCTTCCGTGTCCACGGGCCCTGGGACCCGGCCAACGGTCACCGCGGTAATCCTGCCAAGCTGCTCCTCGATCCCTATGCCAAGGCGATTCACGGGTCGGTGCAATGGAACGAGGCCATTTTCCCCTACAACTTCAGCGACGGCCCTGAGGTGAGCAGCGATCGTGACAGCGGCCCTTTCATGCCCCGCGGCGTCGTGCATCAGCCCCATTTCGACTGGACCGGTGATCGTCGCCTGCACCTTCACTGGCACGACACCATCATCTACGAGGCCCATGTCAAAGGCCTCACCGCCGCTCACCCGGATGTTTTACCCGAGCTGCAGGGGACCTATGCCGGTCTGGCGCAGCCGGCGGTCATCGAGTACTTCAAACAGCTGGGTATAACGGCCGTAGAGCTGATGCCGATCCATTATTTCATTCACGACAAACATCTGGTGGACCAAGGGCTCCGAAACTACTGGGGCTACAACTCCATCGGCTATTTTGCCCCGCATAGCGAGTATTCATCCGACAAGCGTCCCGGGGCGGCGGTGGCCGAATTCAAGCAAATGGTCAAGACCCTGCACCAGGCCGGGATCGAGATCATCCTGGATGTGGTCTACAACCACACCGCCGAAGGCAACCATCTTGGCCCGATGCTTTCCTTCAAAGGGATCGACAACGCCTATTATTACCGGCTGACCGACGATAAGCGCTACTATATGGACTACACCGGGACCGGAAACAGCCTGAACATGCGCAACCCCCACGTGCTGCAGCTGCTCATGGATTCCCTGCGCTACTGGATTCTGGAAATGCACGTGGACGGGTTCCGGTTCGATCTGGCGGCGACCCTGGCGCGTGAACTGCATGATGTGGACCGGCTTTCGGCCTTCTTCGATCTCATCCAGCAGGATCCCGTCATCAGCCAGGTCAAGCTGATCGCCGAACCCTGGGATGTGGGCGAGGGCGGGTATCAGGTCGGAAATTTTCCACCGGTGTGGTCCGAGTGGAACGGCAAGTACCGCGACTGCGTGCGCGACTTCTGGCGTGGTGAAGACCAGGCGTTGGGGGAGTTTGCATCGCGCTTCACCGGCAGTTCGGACCTTTACGAGAACACTTCCCGCCTGCCCTACGCCAGCATCAACTTCATCACCGCCCACGACGGGTTCACCTTGAATGATCTCGTTTCCTACAACGAGAAGCACAACGAGGCCAACGGCGAGGAAAACCGTGACGGCGAAAGCAACAACCGCTCCTGGAACTGCGGTGCGGAAGGCCCGACCGACAACCCTGACGTGGCGGGTCTGCGGAGGCGCCATAAACGGAATTTCATGGCCACGCTGCTTCTTTCCCAAGGCGTGCCCATGCTGTTGGGCGGCGACGAGATCGGCCGCACGCAGCAGGGCAACAACAATGCCTACTGCCAGGACAACGAGGTTTCCTGGTTCGACTGGGAGACTGCCGATGAAGACTTGCTCTCCTTTTGCAGGGATCTGATCCAGTACCGCAGGGACCACCCCGTGCTGCACCGCCGGCGCTGGTTCCAGGGCCGGCCGATCCACGGCAGCGAGGTCAAGGACATTGCCTGGTTTAATCTGGAGGGCCAACAGATGGCCGAGGAGGACTGGGATCAGGGCTATGCGAAATCACTCGGCCTTTTTTTGAACGGCGAGGCCATTCCGAATCCCAATCCACGCGGCGAGCCGGTTATCGACGATAATTTTTACATTATTTTCAATGCCCACCACGACCCCTTGGATTTTACGCTGCCCGGCCCTGACTGGGGCGAGCGCTGGCTGAAGGACCTCGACACCGAAAACGGCTGGACCAAAGAGGAGATGTCCGTTGAAGCCGGCGGCCGGATCACGGTCGCTGCCCACTGCCTGATGGTGCTGCGCCATGCCGCCTGATGGACTGTCAGTGTGTCCAGCGGAGTAATTGAAAGTTAATCCCAACAACAGGATGCCCGTACCGACCCCACCGATGAAGAAGGCAAGCAAACGCGGCTGGGTACTTTGCACAATATAATAATCGTTTCCGACAGCAACGGGGCGATGATCGGCGAGGATCTCAAACCTCGTCTGTGGTCGGTACCGATGGTCGATTCAAGGGCCTGATCTGCCGGATTTTACCCTGCGTGCCGGATTCGGCGGATTTGCTTCGAAGAAAACGCCTATGCTTCAGTTTAAACAGGTAACCTTCCATGCTCGCATCTTGCTGCCCAGCGGCGAAACGGCCGAGCGCCCGATCGAGATCCGCACTCACCCCATCACGAGCCGCACCTGCAGAATAACTTACAGCCGTGGGGAAGAGCGCGAGCCCGGCACGGACGGCCTGCCCGAGCCGCCGCCTTTTGCAGTGAACCGGGACGAATGCCCATTTTGCCGCGCGCGGATCGCCGCCGATACCCCGCGGCTTCCGACTGAATTGTGTCCGGACGGACGCATGACCCGGGGTTCCTCCACCCTTTTTCCCAACCTGTTTCCCTACGGCCGGTACTCAGCGGTCAGCCTTTTCGACGATCGGCATTTCGTGGAAATCGGCACGGCGCGACTGCAATCCTACGTCGACAGTTTTCTGAACTGCAGGGACTATCTGCTGCGCGTCTTGTCCTTCGATCCCGCGGCCGTTTACATGGCCATCACCCAGAATCACCTGCCCTCGGCCGGCGGCTCGCTGCTCCATCCCCATTTTCAGGTTCAAGCCGACCGCACGCCGACCAACCACCAGCGGTTCCTGCAGGCCCGCGCCGCCGAGCACCGACGGCTTTTCGGCACCCGGCTGTTCGGCGATTATCTGGCGTTGGAGAAGCAGGGCGGACAGCGCTGCATCGGCGCTGCGGGGTCGTGGCAGTGGTTGGCGGCCTTCGCGCCGGAAGGCTTCTTTGAGATCTGGGGCATTCTGCCTGGAATCACCTCATTGCGGAAGGCCACCGAGGAACACTGGTCGACCCTGGCGCTGGGCGTTTTGAACGTGCAAAGATTCTACCGCAGCCTCGGCCGCAACGGGTATAATCTCGGGTTGATTATGCTGGAAGACGGCATGGATGATCTGGAACTGCGGGTTGTTCTCACGGTTCGCAGCAACTACGCTCCGTGGGTGCGCAGCGATTTCACCGGATTCGAGGTGATGCTGGGCGACATGGCCACTTTCTCGGCGCCGGAGTCAACGGCTGCGCGTGCCCGTGTTTTTTGGCAAAATGGTTGATTCCTGTGAACCGGATCGTTTGCCACTTGAAATCGGCCGGCGTCATTGAGGCGGTTTATCCAGTTTTCGATTTTCAAATTCAGTATCCGGCCAAACTCTTTTTCATTGTTGGTGACCAGCGTGCAGGTAATCGACAGCGCGTGAGCGGCGATCAGCATGTCAAGAGAGCCGATGGGCGTACCCTGTCGTTCTAAATGGACCCTCAGGTCGCCATAGTACTGAGCAGCCTCTGTCCCAAAAGGCAGGATTTCCAGCGGCGCAACGAATTGCGTCAAGGCCATTTGATTCTGTGCAGGTCTCGAACTTTTCGAGACACCATATTGAAGTTCGCTGAAGGTAATGGATGAAATCCCGATCTGCGATATTTCAGTCCGTTTGAAACTTTCGATTACCTCGGGAGGCTTTCGCTTGATGACATAGATGCATGTGTTTGTGTCGAGCATGAAGTGCATTACAGGTTTTCCCGAGGCGTCTGGTTGGGTTGCTCCCTGTTTTCCATAAAGTCATCTGTGAACTGGTCGAGGCTGTTGATCAGCGATGACCAGGGGTCATCTTTTGGCAGCAAAATGACCATATTGCCGACTTTTTTGATATAAACGTCCTCATCGGAAAACCTGAAATCCTTCGGCAGCCTGACTGCCTGACTGCGACCGTTAGTGAAAATTTTGGCTGTTTGCACAGTACACCTCCTTAGTATATATCGGAATATATACCAAGGAGGATGAATTGTCAAAATCCTCCTTTAAATTACGCCTCTCCGAAGGATTCATCTCCGGTTGTCCTTACAACCCGTAGCACGTATCCTTGATAGTTGTGGCTCCGCTCGTCGAAAGACCGCATCCGTCGAATGCGAGGCTGGACGGCTGTAATGCATCCCGATAACCAATTTTGTCCGTTTTGGGTGTCGATCTTGACCGCATGATGATCTTGTTTCCCGAGACTGTTCTTTAAAAAAATGATTCAGCTCTTGTCCGATTTTCTTGGCCAGCGTGCCTTTGCACGTTCCAGAAAAGGCGGCTTGACATATTTAGGTGCGCCGGAAACGATCCCCTCGAAACCGTTCATGAACCCCTTTTTGCGAAAGTGCCGTTCGCGAATGTCGGCAACCACCGCTTGCCAGTCAGCATTTCGCCCGGCTTTGGCGTAGCATTTCTTGGCGCATTCGATGTTGTAGAGCGCCGCACCGTAGTATTTGCTCTTGCCGGCATTGATGATCCGCAGGCATAGGGCGCGATACACTCTGGCTGAAATATCAGGATGCGAGCGCTCCAGCTTGCGGGCCAACGGTTCGGTCAGGTAATGGCTGAGGGTTTCCAACTCCTCATCCACAGCCTTGCGCAGGCGCGCTACGAGCCGCTCGATTTCTTTTTTCTCGAGCCAGAGTTCAATTTGAGAGGACAGCTCACCCTTCTCCGATGCCGTCATGGCCTTTTGGTGCCAGGCCTTTTTCTCCTTGGCCGGTACGTAGCGCATCAACTCCTTGTATGTGAACGTGGAAGGATGAGCCTCATACTCGGACCAGGCTGATTGGAGCGCGTCGCCCGGGCGGCCGAGCTTGGCCAGCAGCGCCCGCTTGAACTCGTGCAACCCGTATTCTTCATAGGATTGCCGGCTGTCCGACCGTGTCATTTCCAAGCCGCGCTCGATCCAGGAAAGCGCCTCTTCCGGGCGCCTCCGGCTGCGGTACATCTCGGCGACAGCTTTGCAATCCTTGGCCTCGAGTTCGGTCTGCTCGCAAAGCGCGATGTAGGCGTCGACGTTTCGCTGACCCGCAAGCAGAGTTTTCAGCACTCCGGTCCACCGCCGGCGCTCGTGTCCAGCAAAGCGTTTTTCCTTGTCCTCATGGATCGGAGCAGATTCGAACTTGGCTCGAACCCGGCGAACGAATGCCTCCAGTTCCTGCTTGTGGAGCACTTTGACAGCCACACGATCGAGGTTATTGCAAAATCCGTAGGGATCGTCGTCGATCCAGGAAAGCAGTAATTTTGCGGTCTCATCCGGATCATCCTTCGCGGCCTGGCGCGCTTCGATCCAACCGAGGAACAAGTCTTCGACCAGCATGCCGAAATCGCCGCTCGAGTCGTCGATTTCTTCGGCTTTTTCGTGGCAAGCGGCAATGAATAACTCGTACAGATGCGCTGCGCGTTTTGGTTCTTTTCCGATGATCTTCCCGATATCATCGGCGACATCCTGCACATCGTCCACGAACGACCAGGCGGCATCGTAGGAGATGAAGCTGCCGGGAGACAGTGCCGCTTCGATGGCTTTTTCGAGCGGATCGATCTTGCTTCGCTTTTTGGGTCTCACGGTGCGTCGTGTATTTTTATTTGTTTTCACGATTCCCCCTATTGCCGACTGTTGATCAAGTTGACGATCAGCTTCGACATCACGCCGTTCATTTATCCATAGAACTTGTTAAGCGGCATACATGGTCAGCAGTAATTCGGCTTCGTCGATCAGATGATACACAGGGCGTTTGCCGGAGAGATTCTCGCTGTTTTCCATGATGATGCGGACTCCTTCGCCGCGTTTGTCCATCAGTGTCTGGCGGTCTGTGTTGACCCACTCTATGTCGGAAGGCACGGGGCACTTGGCCAGCAGGCTGGTCAATGTCTCGTTGCGAGCGGCCTGCCGATACATGAGGCTTTCGATGGTCATGGTATTCGGGATGGTTCCCGGTGAGTAGATTTCCAGACGATCCGCAAACATTTTTAATCTTATTTTCGATCCATATATCGCATAGTCCCGGTGTGCTACGGCATTAACCAATGCCTCGAAAACCGCAGTCAGGTCGTATTGAGGGATATCCCTGCGACCCAGGTCTTTCACGCCGGCCACCTTCATGTTCCTTGCCACAAAACGACAGGCTTCTCGCACTTGATCATCCAATGGACCGGATATATCACGGGCATCCAATTGGTAGGGCAAGCCGCTACCACTGTCTGCCGGTGATGTTCCCCGATAAGCAACCGCTTGAATAAATGCATTCGGCATCCAATCCCTCGGCTCTCGGCATGCTATCAGGATGCCGGTCACGGAAGGATGAAAAACGCCGTCAACATCCTGGGCGACCAGTCCGAGTTTTTGGAGGAAATCCAATCCTTCGTCCTTGGTACGTTGCGTTCGAAATCGATTGTAAAGGGGAGGATCGAGGGATTCCAACGAGGCCGGCATAATGGGTTGCTCGTCAACGCGGATCATACGGGTTTGGCTACGCTGCTGCCCCAAGCGAATGATATAATCTGTGGACATTTTTCGCTTGCTGCTGCCGATGCGATGAAAATGTCCATTTGGGCTTTCATGAATGTACAAACTTCGCGGGATATCTAATTTCAAGACAGGCGAAGGCATATCCGATGCGCCCGGCAACTCCCATTTTTCTATACGGCACAACGGCGGCGGTTTGATGCGATCATTGCAGACCCCTAAAAGCGACCCCTAAAAGCCAATGCTCCAAAACAGTCAATTCGTCGATACTCATCCCGTGAGGTTTTCTTGTTTTCTCGTCAATGCCGAGAACTATTGCGCCGCCGGAGCTGTTTGCGAATGCGGCAATTTCGTCCGCAAGGCTGTCGGGATGCGGGTCTGAAACACGGTTGGCGCGAAACGTCACGGCCTTTAATTCCAGGCGGGCGTCCTCGCCTAAGCGGATTTGGTTTAGTAAATCTTCCTTTGTATCGAACATATAGTCCGCCCTTTCATTGATGATCGGAAAAATAGAACCACTGATTCACACCGATGGACTCGGATGATTTCAGTGTCCCGTGATCGAAACGGTCCAGGGTGGTTAACGCATAGGCATAATCGGTGATGACTGCAAAAGTCCTTTGGCCTCATCCAGGCCGATGGCCTGGTGAGCCAACGTTTGCTCCAAAAGACCCACAGTGCACCGTAAATCAGCCAGTTTTTGTTCCTGTTCCCGCAGCTGCTTTTCGTTATATTCCAAAATGTGGGAAATGACGGAATTGTCCCACTCAAACAGCCTATCCAGCTGGTTGAGTTTGAGCCACAGGGTTTCACCTTCCAGGCGCACATCCAAAATAGTCTTGCCGTCCTTCGCCATCCGATCAATTTCTCGCACTATTGGTGCGAGTTTTTTTATCCGAGGCAGAGGTCGTATAAAAATTCGGCATCCGCCACAAATTGGAGGTGGAAAAGTTGAACGACACCGGAAAACTCCATTTGAAGATCACCGGCCAACTGCTCCACCGCGGCCCGGCCCCAAGTCAGCACCTTTAAGCGTTGGCTTTCTGGTCGGGTATCCCGCTACGGCGTCCGTAGTAAGGCGGTTGCGAGCATGACAATTCAGATGAAAAATAGAACAATTTTGAAAGTTTGTGCAAGGAATAAAACCAAGGGGACTGCTGACGAGAACGTCGTTTCTACTTTTAAGAGCTGTTGTCGAACCATGAAGTCGTTCATAAAGGTAATTTCTAATATCAAAACCTTCTCTTGATAAAACCCGAATTCTGGCCTATATTAGATATCAAAATCAGCCTAAATTAAATAGGTGAAGGCTATGAAACCGATTAATATTTCCAAAAATATCGTTTCTCTATCGGATTTTAAGAACAAGGCGTCCAGGATGCTTCATGAAGTCCAGAGCACACATCGCCCCCTTGTTATCACCCAAAACGGCAAGGCAGCGGCCGTGCTGATATCTCCGTCTGATTTCGACTTTCTAACTGAACAGGCCCGCTTCGTTGATGCCGTGCAAAGAGGGTTGACGGATGTCCATAATGGGCGGGTGCTTTCGGACGAGGATTTGGACAAAGAACTATGAAGCTCTTTTGGACCGAAACCGCCAGGCAGGATCTGCTGTCCATAAAGCGATACATTGCAAATGACAACCCGACAGCGGCCAAACGGTGGGTCGAACGCTTGAGAGAACGTGCTCGTAATGCGCTCAATGCTCCGTCTGCAGGCCGCAAGGTGCCAGAACTTTCACGTGACGATATCCGCGAACTGATTGAGGGGAATTACCGCATCGTCTACCAGGAATTTGCGGATCGCCGGGTGGTCTTGACCGTGTTTGAAGGACACCGCCTTTTCCCGGAAGAGACGGTTGATGATTCCGCCTGATACGCGAAGTACGACCCATCCTATGATCGTGACTCCAGACAGGCCTCCCGCGTCGCGGGGCGTTAACTCATGATGAAGGCTTCGGCGGTCCGAAACATCAAGGCGTTTCTCCGACTGTTAACCGAACACTATTGTCATTCATAGGGTTATCAAAGATCATGAAGCTTCCCGCGGACCGGAAGCGGCGTCAGGATATATTTCCGTGAATTCACGGCGGGTTCAAGTCAGCGCAGGTCGTCATCTGCCAGAGTCCTGCCCATTGCGTAAGTCAAGTACAGCGACGGAAGGACAAAAGATCGCCTGGATAATCAGGTTGATGTCATGTTTTATTGGAATTCCGTTGACCAGCTACCCACCTATGGATTGCCCTCACGATATCGGCCGATTTCCCGGCAGCCAGTACATCCTTCCGCCACTGATCATCCCGCGCCATCCTGCTGATCAGTCCAAGCATCTCTATGTGGCTTTCCGGCGGTTCAACGGGAGACAGCAGCAGCATCATGATTCGAACCTTCCGTCTAGCCCCTTGGTCTTGGATGCCCTCTCTGCCGATGCCAATTGCCATTAGAGGTCGAGACAAACCCGCCATTCTCGCATGAGGAATCGCCACGTCCTCGCCCACGAACGTTCCACCTTGTTGTTCACGTTCGAGAACGGGTTCCCATGCAGATTCCCTTGACCTCTTGCCGACACCGCGACAGGAATCAAGCAGACGCCTTATCGCCTCATCCTTTTCAATCGGCTCTTCCCAAACCAGGGCGGTCGTCCTCGAAAGGGCCGCATAGCGTTCCAGATCGAAGGCCTTGCGTTTTTGAGAACCGCTATGTATTTCATCAGCAAGAAGCACAGGTTCCAGAGTTGGCCGTTCCTCTCGCATGGCCTTGGTGTCCAGAACGACGACGGTAATCCCTGCTCCCTCAGTAATTAGCCGCTCAACTATGCTTACTTCCCCCCGCAGTCGTTTCCAGAGAGGTAACTTTCTGCCTGGGGTGCCAATCACAATATGCCCGACACGGTACTCCTCGGCAAACTGCAGGACTGTCTTAACGACATCGTCGCCCTTGTAGGTGAAAACCGTCGCGCCTAATTGTTGCGCAAGCGTAAGGGTGTTGGAAAGTATCCGCTGAGTCGCCGCGTCTATGACGGTGGGCCGTTCCTGAGATGTCTGCACGTACACGGCATACCAGTTGCGATTCAGCCTCCCAGCCAGACGCGACGCATAGCGCAGCAACGCCTCGCTGTTAGGTCCTCTGGAACTCAAGCACACCATGACCTGATCCGGGCTTACGGGAATCTCCTCTCCTTGGGGATCGCGTCTGTGCGAATCGATTTGGGCCGCCAACTCACGAAGGGTCAGCTCACGAAGCTGTTCCAGGTTGGTCGGCCTGAAGAAATGGTCCAATGCGGTTTCAATTCGCTCCTTGGTGTACACCTTTCCTTCCTTCAGGCGGCGTCGCAGGTCCTCGATGGTGATGTCGACGTTGACGATCTGGTCGGCTTCCGCGATCACACGGTCGGGAATTCGCTCGCGCACCTTGACCGTCGTAGCCCGTTCGACGGTTTCATACAGGCTTTCCAGGTGCTGGATATTCAGGGTTGAGATAACATGTATGCCCGCCGCGAGCAGCTCTTCAACATCCTGATAGCGTTTGGCATTCTTGCTTCCGGGTACATTGGTGTGAGCAAGTTCATCCACTAGAGCCACGCCCGGACGACGGGACAGAACCGCGTCGAGGTCCATTTCCTCGATTTCAATCCCACGATAGGTGACTTTGCGGCGTGGAATCACAAGAAGCCCCGTGAGCATTGCCTCGGTTTCCGCCCTCCCGTGTGTTTCAACAAGTCCCACAGCCAGATCGATGCCATCCTCCTTAATGCGGTGGCCTTCCAGGAGCATTTGATACGTCTTACCCACCCCAGCCGCATAGCCGAGATATATCTTCAATCTGCCCCGCTGTGAGCGGCGGATCAGACGCAGGAAGGTGTCCGCGCGGTTTCCGTTCATCTCATTTGTCCAACCTGTCCAATGCCATATTTACAAGCAATACGTTTATCACGCGAGCGCGTGACTGCGGTGTAAGCGCCCCTCCCGGCCGATATGCGTATTTTCTTAGCACCTCAATGACCGTTTCGGCGGGTAGGCCTCGCGCTGAAGCGACCCTTTTAGTCTGGTACTTAGCGGCAGCCAGTGTGATGTTCGGATCAAGACCGCTTCCCGAGGCGGTTACCAAGTCAGCGGGGATGGGGTCATCACCGGAAACTTCGAACCTGGCCACCAAGGCCTTTGCCCTCTCACGAAGCTCCGGATTGGTAGGTGACAAGTTGCTGCCCCCCGCAGCCGCCGCGTTATAATCAACCGCCGAGGGTCGCGGCCAAAAGTATTCGGGCCGGTCAAACTTCTGGGCAATGAGCTTGCTGCCGACGATTTCGCCGCGGCCATTGCTTACCAGCGACCCGTTGGCTGAGTTCGGCGTCAGGGTCTGTCCAAGGCCCAATATCACCAAGGGATAGAGAAGACAGCAAATCACCATCGTTATAAACACAATCCTGATCGATGTGCCCGCCTGGATGTAAAAACCGTTTCTTTCAATCGTGTTGTCCATGATGCCTCCTAAAACAATCCAGTCATGCTCAAAGCCAGGTCGATCAGCTTGATACCGGCAAAAGGAGCCATGACGCCTCCCAGTCCGTAGAGCAGGAGGTTCCGTCGCAGGATGCTGTCCGCTCCCATGGGGCGGTACCTGACCCCCTTGATGGCGATGGGGATCAGAAGCGGAATGATGATGGCGTTGAAGATCAGGGCCGAAAGAATCGCGCTTCCCGGCGTTGCCAACCTCATGATATTGAGGGCAGCCAGTTGCGGGATCGCCAGCATGAACATGGCCGGGATGATGGCGAAATACTTCGCCACATCATTGGCGATGGAAAAGGTCGTCAGCGCGCCCCGGGTCATGAGCAATTGCTTGCCGATCTCGATGACCTCGATCAGTTTGGTGGGGTCGCTGTCCAAGTCCACCATGTTCCCGGCTTCCTTGGCCGCCTGGGTGCCGGAGTTCATGGCGATCCCGATATCCGCCTGCGCGAGAGCCGGGGCATCGTTCGTCCCGTCTCCCATCATCGCGATCAGTCTGCCCGCGCGCTGTTCCTTGCGGATGTACTCAAGTTTGTCCTCCGGCTTGGCTTCCGCGATATAATCATCCACTCCCGCCTGCTTGGCGATGGCCGCCGCGGTCAGGGGATTGTCGCCCGTCACCATGACGACGCGTAGCCCCATGGCCCGCAGTCGCTCAAATCGATCTCGGATGCCGGGTTTCAGGACATCTGAAAGCGCGACCACCCCGAGGATGTTCTTGCCCTCGGCAACGACAATGGGCGTGCTTCCCTGGCGCGCGACATCATCCACCAGCCGCTGGGTTGCCGCTGGAATTGGGGCATCTTGTTCACGGGTGTAGGCACAAATGGCGTCGGACGCCCCCTTGCGGTATGCGCGGCCATCAGGCAGATCAAGTCCGCTCAAACGGGTCTGCGCGGTGAAGGGAATGACCTTGGCTTGCGGCGATTCGCCCGGCGCGCCGGGTCCGAGAGTCTCCTCGCCAAGCCGCACGATGGATTTACCCTCGGGTGTCTGATCTCCAAAAGAAGCGCACATGGCGGCCTCGGCCAACTCTTCCCTCGTCACACCGGGCAACGGATGAACCTCGGTTGCCTGGCGATCACCCATGGTGATGGTGCCGGTTTTATCCAGCAGCAACGTGTCGATGTCGCCCGCCAGTTCCACCGCTTTGCCGCTTTTTGCCAGCACGTTGGCCGAAAGAGCGCGATCCATGCCCGCAAGCCCGATAGCCGCGAGTAGGGCGCCGATGGTGGTGGGGATGAGACAGACCAGCAGGGCGATCAACGTCGGGATCGGAAGGTCCACGCCGAAATATCGGCCGATCGGCCAAAGGGCTCCGGTCACCATCAGGAAGGCGAGCGTGAGCCCCGCCAATGTCACGGTGAGGGCAAGCTCATTGGGAGTTTTCTGTCTGACCGCCCCCTCCACGAGGGCAATCATGCGGTCGAGAAAGGACTCACCCGTTCCCGCGGTGATACGAATCTTGATCTGGTCGGAAAGGACGCGCGTACCCCCCGTGACGCCGGATCGATCACCTCCGGCTTCCCGGACCACGGGAGCAGACTCGCCTGTGATCGCGGACTCATCCACGGTCGCGGCTCCCTCAATCACCTCGCCATCGCTGGGGATGGTTTTACCAGCGCTAACCAACACGATATCTCCTTCACGAAGCTCATCGGAACTCACCTGTTCCTCGACACCATTTACCACTCTTCGGGCAAGGGTTTTGCGCCGGGTCCGTTTCAGCGTATCCGCCTGCGCCTTACCCCGGGCCTCAGCCAAGGCCTCGGCAAAATTGGCGAAAAGTACGGTCAGCCAGAGAATGGTCGTCACGGCGAACGTATAGAAAAATGCCGACTGTTCGTGAAACAAATCCACAACCAGCACCAGAGTGGTCAGTGCAGCTCCGATCTCGGTAACGAACATCACGGGATTCCGCGCCATGATCCAAGGTTTCAGCATAACCACGGATTGTTTTCCGGCGGTTCGCACCAGGTTTCTCTCAAAGAGCGAGGTTCTGCGAGCCTTGCGACGATCAAGCTTTAATTGTGCGTTTTCGTTGATATGGTTGCTCATGCTTCATACCTCTTTTCCCACGTTCCGGCTCATAGCCCGGCCGCCAAATGCTCCGCTATTGGACCCAGGACGGCCACCGGCAGGAACAAGAGTGCCCCGATAAAGACCACGCTGCCCAAAATGACCATGCCGAATAGGAAAGTGTCCGTTCGCAGAGTGCCGGTGGTTTCCGGCGCTGATTTCTTCGCGGCCAAGGACCCAACGATGGATAGGGGGAGAATGATCGGAATAAAGCGGGCCAGCAGCATAATGATCCCGGTCGCCACGTTCCAGGGCACGGTGTTGTCGCTCAAGCCCTCGAAACCCGACCCGTTATTGGCCGCCGCGGAACTGAATTCATAAAGGATTTCCGTGAACCCGTGCGCGCCGGGATTGTGCACCGTCGAGGCTCCCCATGGGGTCAAGGCGAATAAGGCCGTTCCGCCCAAGATGAACAGCGGGTGAATCAGGAGCGCCAAGAGGGCGAGCTTCATCTCGCTAGTTTCAACTTTGCGATTCAAATATTCCGGGGTCCGTCCGACCATCATACCGCAGATGAACACACCGATGATGATGTACAGGAACATGTTGATCAGACCTACGCCAACTCCGCCAAAGGTCACGTTCAGCCACATCCCCGCCAACGGAATGAGACCGGTAAGCGGATTAAAGCTGTCGTGCATGCTGTCGACCGAACCGTTACTCGTGCCCGTCGTGAGCGCTCCCCACAATGGACCGGCGGTGGAACCAAATCGTAGTTCCTTGCCCTCAAGATTTCCGGTAGCCTGAACCGGCAACCCAGTAAAGGCGGCCGTTGGGGCGCTCTCAAAATGGACGGCGAGTCCAACCGTTCCGACCAGCAACACGCTCATGACCCCAAAGACGATAACCGCGTGCCGCATCCGGCTCGTGATGCGGCCGAACATCCACACCGATGCCATTGGAATCAGAATGATACTCAGGCACTCGACAAGGTTGGTGAAGAAGGACGGATTCTCAAATGGATGAGCTGAGTTGGGACCAAAGAAGCCGCCGCCGTTGGTGCCCAATTGTTTAATGGCAACGAAAGCCGCGACCGGTCCCCTGGAGATGATTTGCAATGCACCTTCAAGCGTTTTGGCGGTGGCCGAGCCCTGCAAGGTCATGGGAACCCCTCCCAGCAGAAGCAACACCGCCACCACCACGGCCATTGGCAGCAAGACGAGAAAGGTTGCCCGCATGAGATCGCGATAGAAGTTTCCGAGCAACGTTTTGCCGGCGAGCCCCCTGGCCAGGGCGGTCAAGGCGGCGATTCCCGTCGCAGCGGAAACAAATTGCAGCCACATCAAGCCGAAAATCTGCGAAAAATAGCTTAATGAGACCTCCCCCGAATAGTGTTGAAGATTCGTGTTCGACGTGAATGACGCCACCGTATGGAAGATTAGATCAGGTGAAAGCGCGCCCTTGACATCCGGATTGAGAGGAAGCACCGGTTGCATCGCTAAAATCGCGAACACGACAATGAACATGAACCCGTTGAAAAGGAGCATGGACAACACATACTCCTTCCAAGTCTGTTCCTTGGCGATAACCTTGCCCGCCGATTTTTCAAAGAGCCTCTCGGCACCGCCACGAACACCACCGATCTTGCCGCCGGGGTTCATCGCCCAAGTCATGGCTTTACCCAGGGGCCATGACAGCAATACCGCTGTTCCAAGTATTATCGCTATGAAAACAATCCACATGATGTTTCTCCGTTAAAATCGCTCGGGGTCGATGATGGCGTAGACGAGGTACGCCATGCACAACACCAGAACGATTGCTGAAAGATAGAGCATGCCAGCCTCCTTAAATCTTGTCGCAAACAACTGTAAGGGCCGCCAGCGCGACGAAAAGGACTAATCCAAGAATCAGATACAATGCCGACAGCATGGCTACTCCTCCATGGTTTTGACCGGCGTTTTTCCCGTCGCGTCCGCTTTCAGGGGGAGCGTGAAGCGAAACGTCGATCCCTTGCCGACCACGCTTTCAGCTCCCACATCCCCACCATGGGCACGGATAATTTCCTTCACGATGGATAGGCCCAACCCCACACCGGATTTCTCATCCTGACCGGGCGCTCGATAAAATTGCTCGAAAAGGTGCTTTAATTCTTCCTCCGGGATGCCCTTTCCGGTGTCTTCCACGAGGAACGCTACCCGATCTTGCTCTTGCTCGGCCCTAATGGTCACCGAGCCTCCGGGGCCGGTGAATCGAAACGCGTTTGACAGAAGGTTAGCAAACACATGACGAATTTTTTCGGCGTCCGCCATGACTTCGGGTAAATCGTCCGATACATTGTTTACCACCGTCACGCCCTTATCCTTGGCGTCCACGAGGATGGGCTCAATGGCGTCGCGAACAAGGGCTCTCGGCGTGGCGGGATCGAGTGCAAGCCTCGACTTTCCGGACTCGATACGGTTGATATCGAGCAAATCGTTAAGAATACCCACCAGCCTTTCGCTATCATCCCTCGCGGTCATAAGGAGTTCGATCTGTTTTTCATTGAGCGATCCAATCCGCTCCTCCAACATGAGGTGAATGGACATGCGAAGAGAGGTCAAAGGCGTTTTGAGTTGATGCGAGACGGTGGATACAACACCGCGCTTCATTTCTTGCTGCTCATGGACTTGGGTGACGTCCTTGAGAATCAATGCCATGCCTGTCGGTTCCCGACGCTCCGGGCCTACCGGGATCGGCACCACCATCGGCTGGAAAAAGTATTCGCGATTATCAATGAACTGTTGGACGTAACCATTCTTGGGGTCGCGCTCGACGATGCCATCCCCGTCCAGGGCTTGCCGGGTCAGCGGAGGCAGCCATTCGTATCCAAGCTCGCTTATAAGGACACCGGGTTTGAGGCCGAAGTGCCGGTCCGCCGTTTCAGTCGAAACCTCCACTTTCCCCTCGAGATCGAGCACGGCGATGGCTGTTGGGAGAGCCTTGAAAACCTCCTCTGTCGCTCGTTTTGTTCGCATCAGGTTGATCCTGTCTTCCTTGCGGACCTGCCTCAGGGCGGCCACCATTTCATTAAAAGATTCCGAAAGCCGACCGATCTCGTCTCTGGAACCGCCTTCCAAAACTAGATCAAGATTTCCGCCGCGTATTTCGTTTGTGGATTCAATCAGTCGATTGATCGGGTGTAGAATCCATCGATGGGCGAGATAGCTGAATAGAAGCGCCAGAAACGCGGAGACCATGATCGCCGTCAGCATGCGGCGATGGGCGGTATCCGCGAGGCTTCGCGCGGTATTGTTGGCCTCGTTCATGTTCGTCTGATTCATCAATAAGATGTTTTGCGCGACCTCCTTGATCTCTTGGAAAAGCGGCTGCATTTTCGAAAAATACTCAGCCTTCCTCTCCTCGGGAGATCGCCCGACCTCCGTCACAAGCGGTATGACCTCGACGTATCTTTCAAACAAGGCCTGTATTTTATCGGCCTTTTCGTGTTCACCAGGGAGCGTTATATTGCCAAGTTCCATATGCATGGCGTCGCGGAATTTAGAGGTGTATTCCTCAATTAGACGTTTCCCCTCTGGCTCGTTCCCCGCGAGTGTGAACAGCGTGCCACTGTCCATTCGTTCCAAGGATTCCTTCATGTCCTGGCACGCCACCACACTGCGGTAGTTTTCCTTGAGGATCATGTCGATGGCCTCGCCAAGCTCATTGATCTGAAGCATCGTCATCGCGCCGACAATCGCAATGACGGCGAGCAGCCCGCCAAAGCCCAGCATCAGTTTTTGTCTTATTCCAATCATGTCCAAAACCTCCGCTGGCCTACCAAGCACAAGCCGTGCCATTCAATAAAACTATGCAAATACAATCTGTTACGTCTTATCGCCAAAGAAATGCCTTGCAATGGACAAGGACAATCCCGAATCGACCTTGTGTTTTGCAAGGTCGCGGGAAGGGGAAGGGGAGGGACTTGTCAGATGCCGTATTGCTTTCGCTTATGCCAAAGGGTGGCCTGATCAATGCCGAGGGTATTGGCGGCTTCCTGGAGGGTCTTGGTGGAGGCGACAACTCGGCGTATGTGGTGTTCCTCGATCATCTTCAGGGAAACATTGTCACCCAATTGTAGCGGAGGCGTGTGTGGCGCAATCGACGCGGGAAGGTGTTCAATCTGAACTATATCCGTGGTGCACAGGATCGCAGCCCGTTCGACCGCGTTGCGCAGTTCCCGGATATTACCCGGCCAAGAATATTGCCGTAAGGCTTCGATGGCCGTATCGCTGAAGGCTTTTAGCACCTTGTGGTTTTGCGCGCCGAAGAACTCCAGCATATTTCTCGCCAGAATTACCACATCCTCCGGGCGATCAGCCAGGGGGGGCAAATCGATCTGAATCACGTTCAGGCGATAGTACAAATCTTCGCGGAAACATCTTTCCTGAACCGCTTTGTCCAGATCCGTGTTGGTTGCCGTGATGATGCGGACGTCCACCCTTCTCGTCCGTTGATCACCCACACGCTCGTATTCACGATCCTGTATGAAGCGCAGGAACTTGGGTTGAAGCGTCAGGGGCAGATCGCCAATTTCGTCTAAAAACAAGGTCCCGCCTTCACAGGCGGCGACCCGGCCTGGATTATCTCGGAGGGCTCCGGTAAAGGCACCCTTCACGTGGCCGAAAAGCTCACTCTCAAGAAGATCAGGGCTTAGGGAGGGACATGAAATGGTTCCGAACGGCTTGTCCGCCCGGTTGCTCCAGCCGTGGATGGCGCGAGCCAGTACTGTCTTTCCAGTTCCGCTGGGACCTCGAAGCAAGACAACCGCCTCCGAGGCGGCCACTTGCCGCGCAAGCTCCATGGCGCGTTGCATGCCAGGATATTGGGAGGTGAACGATACCTCCGGGTGCAACCGCTCCAGGTCCTCCTTCAGTGTCGCTATGCGTTGCTCCATGCTGCGAACGGTCGCCACTCGATCGGTGACCAGTTGAACCTGTTCAGGAGTAAAGGGCTTGGGAATGTAATCGGTCGCGCCCCGCCGCATGGCTTCGACCGCGGTGTCGATGGAAGCATAAGCCGTGATGACAACGATCTTGATCCAGGGACAAGCGCTGAGAATTGGGGGAATCAAGTCGAGTCCATTCTCCGTGCCCAACCGCAAATCCACAAACGCCAAGTCAAAGACCTGTCTGTCGGTCTCTGCCCGGGCGTCCTTTCCATTGCTTACGGCGGTCACGCGATGGCCGCGCGACTCCAGGCAGACCGTTAGCGTCTTGCGGATATTGGCCTCGTCATCCACGATGAGGAGATTAAGGCCTTGAATGTTGTTTTGACTTTTCGTCGTCATGGGCCATCACGCCTCGATCTCATCATATAAACAGTCCAAATCCTGGCGTGCCTTTTGGAGCATAAAGGCCGCACACTCCATATCGCAATTGCACTGATGTCCAGATCTACAAATTTCTTAGGAAAAGAGGGTAGTACTTTAATTGACAAAAATCAATTTGGAGGCAGAAAAAAGATCCACCCGTTAGACCATCAAGAAAACAGCATCAAAACGTTTCAGAAAGAACGTTCCCTCTTTCTGGTTACAGATTTCGCTGGACCAACTTGGTCCGACTTCCGGCGGAGTTTGGTGTCAACTTAAGTTCGCTGAAATCAGCGGATTGAATTTTAGCTCCTCTCGTAGGACTCGAATCACGCCCGTGGGGTGACAGACCACAATCCCGCCGCCGGCGGAATTAACAGCCACCGTGATCTTGGAGAAATCGACGAATTCCTCTTCTTTTAATTTGTCCCGCTCCAGTCGGATAGCATCGGGTCTGGTCAGGCTTCGATCTTATGTATCAGACGCCATGGGCCCTTGAGTCGCGAGGTTGTTCGTGTGAAGGTATTTTCAGGGTCGTTGTGCTGGATGAGGCGTTTTTCGATGTCGTCGGTTTGGCCACGGTAATAGCGACCGGCGGTATGGCTTTGGAGGATGTAGGCACAATGCTGCAGAATAAAAAAGGCCGGTGAAACTGGCCATAATTTTTTGGCTCCCCGAGTGCAACCCTCTTCATAATCGTTCTCCATTTGGCCCTTGATCCGTAAGACTTCGATATTCAACGAGTTATCAAAGAGCGGGCCGTTCCCGGAGAGGCGGAAACGGCATCAAATGTGATTTCCCCGACATCCAGCCTATCCGTGTGTGTCGCAAAGCATGTCGTAAGGGTGTCGTAAACTTTGTCGCAAACCTGTCGCAAAAATTAGTCTCCTCCGCAAAGCGGTAGAGCAGTTGGTGGGTTTCACCCTCGGTGACGATCAATCCTCCGTCCACCATCGCTTTCAGGTCTCGCTGCAGAGACCGGCGGTTGATATCTGGGCATAAGCCCTCGAAATCCTGGATGGTCAGACTGCCGTGCTCCAAGATGTGGGCGAGGGCTTTGGCCTGGCGGTCCGAAAGCCGGTGCTCTTTGACCAGCCAGCTCGCCGCGCTCCCTGACTTCGGCAAGCTGGGTCGTCAACCCCTCGACGAAATATTCCAGCCAACCGGTCATGTCCATGCCGTGCTCGCGGACGCTCTGGATCGCCCGGTAGAATGCCGGCCGGTCCCGGTCGTAATACTCGCTTATGATCGAAAGCCGGTTATGCGGCCAAATGAAAGGTTTGATATCGGCTGATAGAAAGGGCGCCATCAGGAACGCCTGGCTCGAAACGCGGAATCATCCCCCCGATGAAAGAATATCCGGCCATTCAATTCTCCATCTTCGATTACGGCCCAGCCCCGGCCGCTCGCAGGGTCCATTTCCTCTTGCCCCTCCCAGGAAAACGCGATCCGTGCATTTCCACCAGCATTATCCAATCGGTAATCCATCTCCCCCTGGACCAGCCCGAACTGAAAGTGCCCCGAGCCGTCCTTATGGAACGTGAAATGTCCCGGAACCTCCATGTTGACGTATTCTTGTTCCCATGCTTCCATTTCCACGATGTGCCATTGACCGACAAATTGTTGGACGCCTTTTGCCATCTATTCCTCGACCTTGAAAATGGTGGACGCCTGCCGCTGAAGGCCGTCAACCAAATCGGATAGAGAAACGGATTTCACCAGGTTCACATCTTTCTGGTTGATCCGGATATAGCGCCACAGTTCGCCGGTTTGTTCGGAAA
The DNA here is from genome assembly GCA_049281435.1 of Desulfobacterales bacterium. Lineage (GTDB taxonomy): Bacteria > Desulfobacterota > Desulfobacteria > Desulfobacterales > SG8-13 > JARFQH01. The sequence goes on along the minus strand of JBAPSB010000194.1, from coordinate 1,324 downwards.
CTCGGCGGCACCAGGAACCGATGGCCTCATCCTTGGCCCGGGTGCCTTCCCAGATGCGGCCTTTGGTTTCGATGATCCAGGTCACTGCTTTGCCGCCCGCCTCCTGCACGGCCACCCAGTCCGGGTGATAAAAGCCAATGGCCCCGCTGGGCTTGATGTAGTCCACCCGGAACTGGGTTCCGGATTCGCCCTGCTCCGTGGTTCCGAAGGCGGCAAAGCGCAGCACGTCCGGGGCGCGGTCCAGAAACTCGGCGAACCGGCGTTCGAAATCATTGTAAGTGGCCACGTAGTTAAAGACCGTCTTGGCGGCTGCCAGCGGTGGCAGGTTGCGCCGCCAGCTGAAGGGTTTGGTTTGAGACAGTTTATAATCCGCTTTCTCGAATTCGATGGCGAGGCGCTCCAGGGTCAGCTCGGCGATCTTGCGGGCCAGGTATTTGGCGATGCCTTCCTGCAGTTCGAGTCGGGCCAGGTGGGACCGCAATGTTTCCGCTTCCAGATCGACCGGTGTGCCGAAACAGCGGGTGGCGACATAGTCGCGCACAATGGGATACAGCTCTGCGAACCGGTTAGGCAGCTTGGCTCGGTCGATCACCTTGTTGGCAATGGAAGCGATCAATTGGCGGGCCTGGGGCAGATCGGTGGCGATATCGGCCTGATGCACTTCGGTCTGGGTGGTTGCGAACTGCAGTTTCAACCGAACCCGGAAGACCTCCGCAAGCTCCGCCTGCTCATAGATGGCCTCCAGCTCTTCACGACGCAGGTCCGCCATTTTGCGGACGTCGTGCACCAGGCGCGGCTTGGTAATGGGCAGGTTGATGTCGTAAGCTGTTCGCTCCTGAATCGGCGCAATGATGACCGGCAACGGCGGGTCTTTCTTGTAGGTGGTGGCCACGCCCACGCCTTCGGCTTCGAGCTGGTCGCGCACCACCTTGAGCAGGTTGCGGGTGCCCAGCACTTCCAGGGTCTGGGTCTTGTCCGGGCCGATCTGCGTCATCAGGCGCAACCCCCGGCCGATGACCTGCTCGGGCAGGATCTCGGCCTTGGCGGTGAAGGGCCTCAAGCCCAGAACCACCGACACATTGCGCACGTCCCATCCCTCCCGGAGCATCATGACGCTGACGATGGCCTTGATCCGGCTCTCGGCCTTGTCGATGTCGCGGGCGGCCTCACGGGCCTTTTCCAGATCCTTTTTGGTGATCTCGCCGGCCGCGTCGGTGTGGATCACCAGGACCTCGCTTTCCCATAAAGCGAACTCCTTGGTTTTCCAAAGATACTCGCTCAAAGCGTCGGCAAAGACGTTCTTCTCGGCCATGATGAACAGCAC
>JBAPSB010000193.1:0-2195 GCA_049281435.1 Desulfobacterales bacterium | reverse complement strand
GATGTTCAACGTTCGAAATCTAATTTGGTGCTCGACGGGCTAACCCGGCTCAACGGGCCCAACCGGCCAACGGGCTCAACGGGCTCAACCGGCTCAACTGGTTAACTACCCCATGGACCTGACCGCCCACATCACCCCCGGCGCTCTCTTTCAACAGGTGCTGATCGGTCTCAGCCGCACGACCATTTTATTTATCGTCGCCTCGGGGCTGAGCCTCGTGCTGGGGGTGCTGCGCATTCCCAACGTGGCCCACGGATCGCTCTACATGATCGGGGCCTTTCTCACCTACACGGTCGCCTCGGTCGGCAACCCGGGCGCGGCCGGCTTCTGGATCGCGCTGGCCGTGGCCCCGCTCGGGGTGGCCGCCATCGGCTTTGTCGTCGAAAGGGGGCTGCTGTGCCATCTCTACGAGCGCGATCATTTGATGCTGCTGCTGTTCACCTTCGCCTTCACGCTCGTGTTCGGCGATGCGGTCAAGCTGATCTGGGGCTCGGACTACCGCAGTTTTTCTCCGCCGGATTTCCTGCAGGGGGCGTTTGTGGTCGGCACCTTTCCCTTTCCGCGCTACAATCTTTTTCTGCTGGCCGTCGGGCCCCTGGTGGCCGTGGGGCTCTGGTGGCTGACCAATAAAACCAGAATCGGCAAGATTGCGCGGGCCGCGTCGATTGACCGCGAAATGGTCGGTGCGATCGGCATCAACGTCAGCTGGGTTTTTGCAGTCGTTTTCGTCATCGGCTGCTACCTGGCGGGACTGGGCGGCGCGCTGGTGGCCCCGACCCAGAACATCACCCAGGGCATGGATCACGCCATCATCATCGAAACCTTTCTGATCGTGATCATCGGCGGCCTGGGCAACATCTGGGGCGCCCTGCTGGGTGCCCTGATCTTCGGCCTGACGGACGCGGTCGGCATCCTGATTTTTCCCCAGTTTGCGATCGTGTTTCCTTACATGGCCGTGGTGATCGTCTTGAGTATTCGCCCCAAAGGCCTTCTCAAATCGGTCTGGTAAAGGAGCCCGCCTTGAGTGTCGACCGCCGCCGGCGCCGCGCCGTTCTCTTCTGCATCCTGATTCTCTTCTTTCTGGCGGCGCCGTCTTTCTTGTCGCGCTACTATCTCTACCTGATCGGCCTGATTCTCATTACCGGCCTTCTGGCGACCAGTTTGAACGTCGTGCTTGGTTTCGGCGGCATGTACCAGTTTCATCACGCCGTATTTTACGGGGTGGGGGCCTACGCCTTCGCGCTGGTTTCCATGAAGAGCGGGCTGCCGCCGGCGCTCGGCTACGTGGCGGCCCCGGTTATGGCGGCCCTGGCGAGCTTGGCGATCGGCCTGATCACCCTGCGCTTGTCCAAATTATACTTCGGGATGCTTCAGCTCTCGCTTGGCGCGCTCGTATGGGCGATCGTCTATCGCTGGTACGCTTTCACCGGCGGCGATGACGGGATCCACGGCATCGGCATTCCCGCAGCCATTTCGTCGCCCGGCCGGATTTACTACTTCACGCTGGGGGTGACGATTAGTTGCCTGTGGCTGATGTTCCGGCTGGTCAACTCGCCCTTCGGCCGGATTTTTCAGGGCATCCGCGACAACCCCGAGCGCACGGAGGCCATCGGCGTCAACGTGCGACGGCACCAGCTGGTCGGGCAGGTCATCGCCGGCACTTTTGCGGGCGTGGCCGGCGCGCTCTTCGTCACGGTGGAGGGCAGCGTTTTTCCGGACCTGCTGTCCTGGACGCTTTCGCTCGAACTGATCATCATGTGCCTTCTGGGCGGCTGGCACGTTTTCTTCGGCCCCATGCTGGGGGCGGCCATTATCGTGGTGCTGCGGACCTTCGTCGGAATTTACACCGAATACTGGACCCTGGTGCTGGGCATCGTCCTCATGCTGCTGATCTACTTCCTGCCGCAGGGCATCCTGGGCTATTTCCAACGCCGACCGTTGTCGGAGGAACACTAGTGTCGTGTCATCTTTGAAATGTTTCGGCTGCCTTGAGCGATGGATAAGACAATTTATGTGTGAATAGACACTACACTATGGACAGTTCGGTGCGGAGCTGCTGATGCTGGACGTAAAAGAGTTACATAACTCCTTCGACGGCTTTCAGGCCGTTAGCGGCGCGCGGCTGCGGGTCGAAAAAGGGCAGGTCGTGGCGGTGATCGGTCCCAACGGCGCCGGCAAGACCACGCTTTTCAATC
>JBAPSB010000192.1:0-22784 GCA_049281435.1 Desulfobacterales bacterium | reverse complement strand
GGGCCACCATCGGCGCCGCCGGCTTCAAGCGGTCCCGCAACAGGTAGGTCTTGATCATTTCCCGCGCGATCGGCGCACCGGCCCCGGATCCGTGCTCACCGTGCTCGACGACGACCGCAATCGCTATTTTCGGGTCATCCGAGGGTGCAAAGGCCACAAACCAGGCGTGGTCCTTGAGGTGATCGGGCGGCGGCGGCGGTTTCTCGGTCTCATCGTCCTTGCGACCGACGACCTGGGCCGTACCGGTCTTGCCGCTGACCGTCATATCGAACAGCCGCGCCCCCTTGGCCGTACCTCTTTCCCCGTTGACCACTTCCCGCAGGCCTCTCCTGACCAGAGACAGGGTCTTTTCGCTGACGGGCAGGCGCCCGGTGACAACCGGCTCGGGCGTCTTGACGCTGCGTCCGTCCGCGGATTCGATCTTCATCAACAGCTGCGGCTGGTAACGCGTCCCGCCGTTGGCAATCGAGGCGGTCATGACCGCCATCTGCAGGGGCGTAACGAGGTTGAACCCCTGGCCGATGGCAATCGAGAGCGTCTCGCCCTCCTGCCACTCGACGCCGGTACGACGCTTTTTCCAGGCCGCGGTCGGTATCAGCCCATTTGACTCGTGGCTCAAATCGATGCCTGTCGGGCTCCCGAGGCCGGCCGCCTTGGCGTACCAGGCCAGCCGGTCGACGCCCACCGCCAGGCCGACCTGGTAAAAGAACACGTCGCAGGACTGCGCAATTGCCTGCACGACGTCGACACACCCGTGTCCGCCCCTTTTCCAGCAGCGGTAATCGCGGCCTCTGTAGCGGTAGTAACCGGGGCAGCAGAAGACGGTTTTCTCGTTGATGACCCCTTCTTCGAGACCGGCCAGGGCCGTTAAGATCTTGTAGGTCGAGGCCGGGGGGTATTCGCCCTGGATCGCGCGGTTGGTCAGCGGCTTGGTGGGGTCGGAAACGAAGTCCAGCCACTGCTCGTGCGACAATCCGCTGACAAAAACATTCTGGTCGAAATTGGGGCTGCTGACAAGCGCCAGGATTTGACCGGTCGAGGGGTCGAGGGCGACCGCCGCGCCGGTGACGCCATCGAGCAACTCTTCGGTCTTTTTCTGAAGCACCGAATCGATGGTCAGGAAGATGTTGCAGCCGGGCGTTGCCGGAACGGTTTCCAAAACCCTGACGACCTGGCCGGTGGCATTGACCTCGACCTGGCGCCCGCCGCTTTTGCCCCGCAAATACGTCTCGAGGACCCTTTCGATACCGTTTTTACCGATCAAATCGCCGCTCCTGAGGTCCGCATACCGACCGCTGGTCAACTCGTGCGGACTGATTTCACCGAGGTAGCCCAGCAGGTGTGAGGCGCTCTGATTGTTCAGGTAGTGTCTGAGGGGCTTGACGTTGACATCGACGCCCGGCAGGTCGTAGCGATGCACCTCGATCAGGGCCAGGTTGTCGCGGCCGATATCCTGGATCAAGGGCACGGGCTTGTATGAAAATGCGCCCCTGCGGCTCTCGACTTCCTGCCGGAGTTCGGCGACCGGCAAGTCCAGGTAGCGCGACAGGCGCGACAGGGTCTCCGCCACCGGCTTGGCGTCCCTGGGTATGATGCTCAGGTCATAGGAGGGCCGGTTGTCGACCAGCATGCTGCCGTTGCGATCGAGTATAATGCCCCTGAAGGGCTCGATTCGCTGCAGGCGGATGCTGTTGTTTTCCGAAAGACGCCGGTATTCCTCGCCCTTGATCACCTGCAGGAAAAAAAGCCGCACGAAAAGAACGGTCATGCAGGTGACCACCACCAGGATGACCCCGATAATGCGTTGCTTGTACCAATCGGTATCGGCGGTTTTAAGATACTTTTCCACAGCGTGATTCCCGGTCACCTGACCGTACGGCCGCTGATCGAATCCGACCGGCGGACAAACAGTTCCCGCACCCGCCGGTCCCAGATCCGGTGCACCCGCTCGAGCATCAGTATCAGAATCGGTCCGAAAACAAGGGCCCAGAGCAAGCGCGGCAAAACCTTTGCCAGGGTCAGCGACGGCGCCTGCCTGAGGGCGTCGAGTCCGCCGAAAGCCAGAATGAAAATCAGGTTTTCAAGCAGGATTCCGGCCACCACGATAAACGCCAGCCGAAAACGCATGCCGACCTGCAGGATACGGGTGAGCCAGCGCACGCAGACATAGAGCCAGAGATAGGTGGTGGTAAAGACCATGAAGGGGGCGCCTGAGAGATTATCCATGATCACGCCCAGCAGAAGCACGACCGGAAGGCTTTCGCGCGCACTGCGCAGCAGGCCGAGGTAGATCACGAACATCGCCGTCAGTTCGAAGACGCTGTTCAATACCGGCAGATCGGGCAGGATGACTGTCTGGAGCACGATCAGAAACAGGCTCACGCCGGTGTAAAAGACATAGGTCATTGCGGACCGGCCGGCTGGTCCATCGGCGGCGTGAGGAGGACCAGCATTTCCTCGATTTTTTCAAAATCGACATAGGGCGTCACGCTGACTTCCTGGAAAATGCCCGCCGAGCGCCTGACCACCCCCGAAACCTCACCGATCGGCATGCCCTTCGGAAAAACCCCGTCGAGCCCCGAAGCCACGATTTTGTCGCCGATTTTGACCTCGTCCTTGCGCAGGGCGTACTCGAACACACAGCTGTCCGTCGAGTCGCCCTTTATGATGCCGCGGGCACGGGTGCGTTCGACCAGAGCATCCACGGCGCTGTTGCGATCGGTGATCAGCATCACCTTGGCGTAGGCGGGCGACACGTCGATCACCTGCCCGGCGATGCCTTCGGGAATCCCGAGCGGCAGCCCCTTGCGCACGCCGTCCCGGCTGCCTTTGTTGATGATAACGGCCCGGTACCAGGGTGAGGGGTCCATGCCGATGACCTCGGCCGCCACGGAGGGAATCTCCAGCGATACTTTGAAATCGAGCAGCCGCCGCAGCCGGGTGTTGGACAGCTCCATTTCGTGCCACTGGCTGTTGCGCGCATTCGCCCGTTGCAACTCCCCCTCCAGCCGGGCGTTTTCCTCGGCCGTTGCCACCAGCATGAAATAGCTTTGCCAGACATTGCGCGCCGTCTGAATGCTGGTCGAGACGAGGTCCTGAACCGGTGCGACCAAAAAGAGCGCGGCCCGTCCGATACCATAGGAGGGAACGCGGCTGCTGGATATGAACAGGATCACGATGTTGGCGACGATCAGGAAAAAGACGCCAACGATCACCACCATTCTCTTTGAAAACATCACCCTAATTTATCAGAACACGTTTGAGTATTTCGAGGTTGTCGAGCGCTCTTCCGGCACCGAGCGCAACCGTGGACAAGGGATCTTCGGTGACGGTGATCGGCAGACTGGTTTCCTCTCTGAGCAGCTTGTCGAGATTCTTGAGCAGTGCACCGCCGCCGGTCAGGACGATGCCCCGGTCGACGATATCGGCGGACAGTTCCGGAGGGGTCTGTTCCAGAGCGATCTTGACCGTTTCCACGATCGCATCGACCTGCTCGGAAATCGCCACGCGAATCTCCTCCGAATCGATCGAGAGGATCTTGGGGATGCCGGAGGCCAGGTCGCGGCCTTTGACCTCGATGGTTTCGAGATCCTTTGGGTTGGGATAGGCGTTGCCGATGGTGGTTTTGATGATCTCGGCGGTGCGTTCGCCGATGAGAAGGTTGTACTTGCGCTTGATGTACTGGATGATCGCCTCGTCCATTTTATCGCCGGCCACCCGCATCGAACGGCTGTAAACGATGCCGGCCAGCGAGATCACGGCCACCTCGGTCGTTCCTCCGCCGATATCCACCACCATGTTGCAGGTGGGCTCGGTGATGGGCAGGTTGGCCCCGATGGCGGCCGCCATAGGCTCTTCGATGAGGAAAACCTCGCGCGCGCCGGCCGATTCGGCCGATTCCCTGACCGCCCGCTTCTCGACCTGGGTAATGCCGGAAGGAACGGCGATGATGATGCGCGGCCGCACAAACGACCGGCGGTTGTGAACTTTCTGGATGAAGTGCCGCAGCATGGCTTCGGTCACCTCGAAATCGGCGATGACGCCGTCCCTGAGCGGCCGGATGGCCACGATGCTGCCCGGGGTCCGGCCCAGCATGTGCTTGGCCTCGCCGCCGACGGCCAGGACCCGGTTCTTGGAGCGGCCGTCCATGCTGACGGCCACCACCGACGGTTCGTTTAAAACGATGCCCTTGCCCTTGACATACACCAGGGTGTTGGCGGTGCCCAGATCGATGGCCAGATCGTTCGAAAATATACCTAAGATGCTGTCAAGAAAGAGATTCATGCGACCTCAATGAGACACCCGGGTGCAGGGTGCGTTTATTTTTGGGGTTATTATACAAAAATTTTCCATGCTTCGCTACCAAAATTATACTGTTTTTACAAGAAAAAAGGTCGGGCTCGCACTGGCCGGGCTCAAATGCGGCACCCGTTATTGCCCCGGCCGGACACTAAAGACTGCCAATCAAATGCATTACGTTTGGATGGCAGTCATAAAATGTGGACAAAGGGCCCCTGTCGCCAGCGGCCGCACGCGTTGTTATCCGGCGGTCGGCCGTGCCGCCAGGGTCTCCATCACGGCATCGTGCAGTTGGGGCCTGAAGCGTTTAATGCGCTCGTTGGTGCGGCGGGGATGTACCCGGTTGGTCAACAGAATCACGCCGATCGATTGCCGCAGATCCAACCAGAAAGAGGTCCCGGTAAACCCGAGATGACCGACGGTGGCGGGCGAAAAATACCGGCCGCTGCTCGAGGCGGTCTGCGACGGGGCATCGAATCCCAGCGGCCGACGACCGCCGTCACCGCGCCGCAAAAAGGTTTGCACCACCCCTGCCGGCAGCACCGTCGGCGGCGAATCGCCGCAAAAGGCCTGCCACAGGACGGTCAGAAGCATGTGAACCGCCCGGGCGCTGCCGAAAAGCCCGGCGTGCCCGGCGATGCCGCCCAGGGCGTAAGCGTTGTCGTCGTGCACGACACCCTCCAGGAGCTGCCGCCGCCAAGGACACTGTTCGGTGGCGGCCACGTCGGCGAAATTCGTCGGTGCGGCAAGATCGACGAAACACAGCGGCGGCCCGCCGCCGTTAAGTCCCAACGGCGCATAGAGCGCCTCGCCGACAAACCGGTCGAGCCGTTGGCCGGACAGCGCTTCGACCGCCGCACCGAGAACCATGAAGCCCGGGTCGCTGTAGAGTTCGGCCCGGCCGGGGCCGCTGGCCAACGGCATCCGGGCGATCGCCTCCAGCAAAGACTGCCGGCGCGCCGCGGGCGGCAGCCGGACCAGATCGACGTAAAAGGGCCGGTAATCCGGCAGGCCCGCGGTGTGATCGAGCAGCTGCCTGACGGTGATGGCCGCTTTGTCGGTCCCCTCGAAAACAGTCAGCAGGGACGCCAGCGGCTGGTCGAGCGCCAGGCGGCCGCCGGCGACCAACCGCATGACCGCCAGCGTCGTGGCCAGCGGTTTGGTCAGCGAAGCCAGATCAAAAACCGTGTCGACGGTCACCGGCCTTTGGGTGAACCGGTTGCCGAGCCCACAGGCGAAAAGATCTTCGATAGCCCCCCGCCGGGACACCAGCAGCACGCCGCCGGGAAAGACCCCCTGCGAAACGGCTTGCCGCATCAGCTCATGCACGCCCTCGAAGCTCATCGCCCCCTGCCGTTTACTGTCGAAAGTGACCAATCCAGACAAAACGACCCTGCTGTGCGGAGCCCTTAAATTCGAAAATAGAAACTCGCAACCCGGTTCTTACACCCCGTAACCCGCGCCTCGTAACTCGTGCAAACGATTTCACCGGATAAGCGGCCGGCGAGAAACGCCTGATCCTCGGCGCCAACCGACTCAACGAGCTCAACGGGCTCAACGGGCTCAACCAGCTCAACGGACTCAACCGACTCAACGGACTCAACCGGCTCAACGGATGTCCACGGCATCCTTCAGCCAGAGACTTATTCCCTGGTCGCCGGGCCGTGGTAGGTCAGCCGGCGCCGGTCGGCATCGAGCGTGGCCGCAAGGCCGACCGGAATCGTCAGGTTGCGCGCACCGTGTCCGACGTCCAATCCGGTCAAGACCGGATACCGGCGACCGGCGACATGCTCGGCGATGATTCGCGCCAGTTCGTCGGGTCGGCCGCAGGCCTCGAAGGACCCGAAGGCCAGGCCCGCGATCTGCTCCAGGCACCCGGCCAGCCGCAGGTGGCTGAGCATTCGATCCACCCGGTAAGGCACTTCACCGCGATCTTCGAGCAGCAGCAGATGGCCCTGCAGGGGCGGCATGAAGGGCGTTCCGATCAAATGGCACAAGGTCGTGAGGTTGGCGGCCAGAACCGGCCCCGTGCCGGATCCCGGACAAACCGACACGCCGCCCGGGACGTTGACGACAACCGGCGCCGGTCCGGTGACAGCCGCCACCAAGGCCGCCTGCGAAGGCCCATCCAGTTCCGGTAGGCCGGCCACGAGCGGCCCGTGAAAGGTGACCAGGCCGCAGCGGCTGTAGATCGCCGCCAACAGCGCGGTCACGTCGCTGAAACCCACCACGATCTTGGGGTTCGCGCGGATGCGGGCAAAATCGAGCAACGGCAGCATCCGCATCGAGCCGTATCCGCCGCGGGCGCAAAGGACGGCCTTTACCGCCGGGTCCGTAACCATCTCCATGAACAGTTGCGCCCGCTGCGCGTCGGTCCCGGCCAGATAGCCGTTCTTGAGGAAGAGTTTCCCGGGCACCGCGACCTTGAATCCGGCCGCCTCGAGCAGGGCCACCCCCCGATAAAACTGTTCGCGGTTGAACGGGCTGGCCGGAGCCGCCACACCGAGAGTGTCGCCCGGCTGCAGCCGCGGGGGCAGAAGAAGCTCGCGGCCCTGACTTTTGCCGCCGTTCTGTGTTTCGCGTCTTGACATGGTATCGATTACATGGTAGCTGATCGGCCTTGTTTTGTGTCGGGGCGTGGCGCAGACTGGTAGCGCACTTGAATGGGGTTCAAGGGGTCGGAGGTTCAAATCCTCTCGCCCCGACCAAAACTTCTCCCGCCCGCACTGTTTATCCTCGATCCGGAAATACCCGATATCGCCCGGCAGACTCCTTCTGACGCGCCCGAATACCACGTGACACGGCGGTCCTCGATGCAACCCGTCCGGCTCCGAGTGAATTTCAGCATCTCGGAATCGTCAGGTATTCAACCGTTTTGACGCCTGGCCGGTGCCCCGTCGCCCGAAACTTCCAACTAATTTTTCGCGAGCCCTTAACGCCCTTCCCACAGCACCGGTCGATAATTTACCGACCACCGTTGGCCGCAACCGCCTTGCCCGGTCGTTTTATCGGCGGCAACTTCATGGCGGCGAGGATATCACACAGGACCAAAATGTCAATAAATATTTGAAATAACGAAACAAACTATGAGTTAATTCAGTTGCGCAGGTGAGAAAAATGGTGGGCGGCGGTGCCGGCGGCCGCCAGCCGACCGAGACACCCCTGACGGTGCAGCTTCAAAAAGGCCTCGACCACGCGCGGGTCGAACTGGGTCTGCGAGCCTTCCTGAATGATCTTAACGGCCTGGCTTTCATCCATGCGCCGACGGTAGGCGCGATCCGAGGTGACGGCATCGTAGACATCGGCCACCGACAAAATGCGGCCCAGCAGGGGGATTTCCTCTTTGCACAATCCGTCCGGATACCCTTTGCCGTCGTAGCGCTCGTGGTGGCAGCGGATGATCTGGCGCTCCCTTTCCCAGAATCCGAGCTGCTCGACAATATGGGCGCCGATGACCGGGTGTTCCTTGATCTTGGCGAACTCTTCATCGGTCAGCCGGCCCGGTTTCAACAAAATGTCGTCCCGGATGCCGATTTTGCCGATGTCGTGCAGATGGCCCGCAAAGTTCAGGGTGTCCAGCTCCTCCAGGCTGCAGCCCATCGCCTTTCCGATCTCGATGGAATAGGCGGTCACGCGGCTGGAGTGCTGCCGCGTGTAGCGGTCCCTGGCTTCGATGGCATTGACGAAAGCGTAAAACGTGGCGAAAAGGTTTTCGTATATATTTTCGTAGAGGGCGAGGTTTTCGATGGCGTTGGCGGCGTTTTGGGCCATGAAAGAAAGATAATACAGGTCCTTTTCGGTGAAGACGGCACCGTCTTTTTCAAGGGCCGCCATCAGCACCCCGAAGACGGTTTTCCGAATCTTGAGCGGGACCAGCATCAGTGACCGCAGGTTCTCGGGGACATTGCGGTTGCCGTCGTTGTCGGACACCAGCAGCGGAATCTCGTCGTCGGCAACTTCACGGATCAGGTGCGCGAGGTCCGCCGGCACGTCCAGGCTCGGTGCGCCGGCACAGCGGGTGTCACCGGCCCCGCTCACGGCCGTGTCGCCCGCTGTGCCCTTCGGCGCGCGCGACACGGCGGCCATGACGAGCGGTTTTTTGACGGCGTCGTTGACGATGAAGAAACTGGCCCGGTCCGCGAGGGTGATCTCCGCGGCCATGTCCACCAGGCGCTTGAAAACCTCGCCGCTGGAGGAAATGACGGAGAAATCGCTCAGGATCCGATTGAGGACATGCATCTCCTCGACCTTGACCGTCAGCTCGCGGTTGAGATTCTCCAGCCTTTCCTTACCCTCGACTTCCTTTTTGAGCAGCAGGTTTTCGACAAACAGCTGTCGCTGGCTGATAACCCGCCGCACGCACAGTTCCATCTGGCTCAGGTTGACCGGTTTGACCAGAAAATCGACGACGCCGTTTTTAAGGGTCTGAATCGTGTTGTCGAGCGACGGGTAACCGGTCATGATGATCACCGGCAGGGTGTTGTCGGACTTGTGAATGTGCTCGGCCAGCGCCAGCCCGTCCATGCCGGGCATGTTGATATCGGTAAAGCAGCAGTCGATGCTCTGGTTTTCGAGGACCTTGACCGCCTCCAGGCCGTTGCTGGCCGTCGCCACCCGGTAGCCCCGGCGCCGGAAATATTCGCAGGAGACCTCGAGGATGCTTTCTTCGTCATCGACAAACAGGATGGTTTCATTGCCGGCCTGGTGCATAACACAGCCCTTTAAGATTACTGGAGGTTCCTAACGGTGCGCCTGGGTGCGGCCCCGGAGCGCCCCTGTCACAAAAAAAACGGGCCCGGGCCCGCAAGTCCTACGGATAAGTCCTGCCTATGATTTTATCGGCCGTTTTTACCGGATCTGTAACAAAAATTTGGCCCCTGCCCCGGCTGCCTCGTTTCAGCGTCGATGCATCAGCGCGCCAGCCGGACCATTTTGCCCGCAAACTGCTTGCCGTAGAAATTTTCCAGCTTGAGGGAACACTCGGCCACTTTTCCGATGCCGATGCCGGTGTTAACCCCCAGCCGGTCCAGCAGATAGGCCGTGTCTTCGGTGGCAATGTTGCCGGCGGCCCCGGAAACGAAGGGGCAGCCCCCCATGCCGCCCAGGGCGGTGTCGAAACGGGTGACGCCGCACGCGAGTCCCGCCATCAGATTGACCAGTCCGAGCCCGCGCGTGTCGTGCAAGTGCAGAATAAGGGGGATTTTTTTAGCGGCCGCCTGCACCTCTGGAACCCGGCGGCGGATGGCGAGCGGATCGGCCATGCCGGTGGTGTCGGCCAGGGCCAGGGCCTCGGCCCCCTGGTCGATGAAGGTCCGCGCCATGTCCATCACCCGCTTTTCCGGGATAGCGCCCTCGTACACGCACCCGAAAGCGCACTGGATGCCGGCGCGCACGCGCAGGCCGTATTTTCGGGCCAGACCGATCATCTCGCGCCCCTGCCGCAGTGCTTCCTCCAGCGGCATGCCGGTGTTCCGGCGGCTGTGGCGGTCACTGGCGGAAATCGAGATTTCCACCTGCCGCAGCGCGGTGCGGCGGGCCCGTTCCAGGCCCTGCCGATTCAAGACCAGCCCCGAGAAAAGGACATCCTCCCGGACGGGCAGCGCCTTCAGCAGCGTTTCGGCATCCGCCATCTGGGGCACGCGCCGTGGATGCACAAAAGACGCCACCTGAATCTGTTTCAAACCGGCCGCCACCAACGCGTCGATGACCTCGAGCTTCAGGGACGTCGGTACGATTCGCTCCTCGAACTGAAAGCCGTCCCGCGGCCCGACCTCGATCAGGGTGACCTCAGCGGGGTAGCAGGTCCTTGCCGGGTCAGCCGCCGTCGCGGTCACCGTCATCTTGATCTCCTTTCACTTTCGCCGCCCGGGGTGAAGACACCCGGCATCGTCCGGTTTTTCACGGCTTCCATAGGCTTTGAGACAATGGTTTTGGCAAGGCCGGAGGGCGGCGGTTGTAGTGTAATACGCCAACAACCGATACCACAGCCAAAACCTATATCTTAAAGCCTATATTTCAATTCTGCCTGTTGGCAGGGCGGCAACTCTTAGAAAGCCCTTGACGCCGGCCGACGTTCTCCTCTAACAGGCGGGTGACTTTCCGGATGAGGGCCAACGGGAAAAACCTGTTGCCCGTTTCACAAAAAGGGGGCCATGCCCAGAAATCTGCAAAATCGCCGCGACCGGCCGTTAACGGTCTGCCTGCTCAGCTACCGCAGCAATCCGCACAGCGGCGGACAGGGCGTTTACATCAGAAACCTGAGCCGCGCCCTTGCGGACCTGGGTCACCGGGTCGAGGTCGTCTCCGGACCGCCCGAGCTGCGGCTGGACGCCGACATCCGGGTTCATCGCCTGCCCAGCCTGGACCTCTACGATCCGGCCGACCCTTTCCGCACACCCCCGCTGAAAGAACTGCGCCAGCCCCTGAACCTTCTGGAGTGGCTGGGCGTCTCGACCATGGGGTTTCCGGAACCGTTTTTGTTCGGCATCCGGGCCTGCCGGTTCCTGATGCCCCGCCTGCGGGACTACGATGTCATTCACGACAACCAGTGCCTTTCCTACGGGACCTGGGCCCTGGGTCAGCGGGTGCCGGTCGTGGCCACCATCCACCACCCGCTGAGCATGGATCGGCGCATCGCCGTCAACAGCACCCGGTCGTGCTGGCGCAAACTGAAACAGTGGCGCTGGTTCTCGTTTATCGGCATGCAAAAGCGCGTGGCGCAAATCCTGGCGCACCTGATCACCGTGTCGAATTGCGCGCGCCGGGATATCAGTCGCGACTTCCGGATACCGGCCGGCTGCCTGACGGTGATCCCCAACGGGGTTCGCAGTGAAGACTTCCACCCGCTGCCGGCCGTTGTCCGTGAAAAGGGCCGCATCATCGTCACCAACAGCGCCGATATCCCGCTGAAAGGATTGCCGTTCCTGTTGCGGGCCGTTTCCGAGCTGACGGCAACCCACGCGCCGCACCTGGTGATCGTCGGCAAGCTGAAACCCAACGGGCGGGTGGCGCGGCTGATCGCGGACCTCGACCTCGGCCGCCGGATTACCTTCACTGGCCGGATCGACCCGCCGGCTTTTGTCAGGGAATATGCGCGGGCCAGCGTGGCGGTGGTGCCCTCGGTCTACGAAGGTTTCGGCCTGCCGGCCGCCGAGGCCATGGCCTGCGGGGTGCCGGTGATCAGCACGACCGGCGGGGCGCTGCCCGAGGTCGTGGGCAAAGCCGGCATCCTGGTCCCGCCCGGCGACACCGCGGCCCTGGTCAAGGCCCTTGCCTTCGTTCTCGACAATCCCGCGGCCGCCGGGGCCCTGGGTGAAGCCGGCCGCCGGCGGGTCAGAGACCTCTTCAGCTGGGAAAAAACGGCCCGAATGACCGCGGCCGTCTACCGCGAGGCCATCGGTGATCACAGTCGACTTTAACCGGCTGGCGATTCGCCCCGGCGACCGGATCCTCGATCTCGGCTGCGGCAGCGGCCGTCACACCGCCGCTGCCTGCCGGCCGCCACACGTCCTTGCCGTCGGCGCCGATGTCAGCCTGTCGGAGCTGGGTGACGCAAAAAACCGGTTGCGGTTGCATGACCGGCTGGGAGAATGCGGCGGCCGCTGGGGACTGTGTGCCGCCGACACCACCCGTTTGCCCTTCGCACGAAAGGTCTTCGATTTGGTGATCTGCTGCGAAGTCCTGGAACATATCCCCGCGCACCGGCGGGCGGCAGCCGAAATCGCCCGGGTGCTGCGCCCGGGAGGCCAACTGGTGGTCAGCGTGCCGCGCTGCTGGCCCGAAAAAATATGCTGGTCGCTTTCAAGGACCTACCGCTTTACGGAAGGCGGCCACGTGCGGATCTATCGCCAGGCCGCGCTGGTCGGCCTTCTGGAGGCCGCCGACCTGCAACTGTGCGCGCCGGCGCACTGGGCCCACAGTCTGCACACGCCTTACTGGTGGCTGAAGTGCCTGGTGGGCCCGCAGCGAAACGATCACCCGCTGGTCAATTTGTATCAGCGATTTTTGACCTGGGACATCATGCGGCAGCCGCGGATCACCGGTTTCTGCGACCGGCTGCTCAACCCGCTGCTCGGCAAGAGCCTGGTTCTTTACTTCCGAAAAAAATAGAAGCGTGCGGCCGGCACATTTTTACGCATCAGCGGTTTTCGACAGGCCTGCGTGTGTCAATATGGCCCGCTTTGCGCCTCAGAATCCCCAGGCTGCCGGTCATGGGCAGCGCGTCGAAGCGCCCGTCTTCGATCGCCCGCCGATAAGCAGTGAAAGGCGCCTGGCCGCCATGGGCCGGGTCCGGGAAGACATCGTGGAAGACCAGATAGCCGCCCGGAATCACGTGCCCGGCCCAGCCCAGGTAATCGTTTCGGACCGTCTCGTCGGCATGGCCGCCGTCGATAAAAACCAGGCTGAGCGGCGTGGCCCAGGCCCGGGCGGCGACCATCGAAGGGCACACCAGCGGCACGACGATGGTGTCGAGTCCGGCCCGTGCAATGGTTCTTCGAAAAGCCGGCAGGGTGTCGACGCTTTGGCTGCGAGGATCCCACAGGTCGGGATCGAAGTACTCTTCACCGGGCTGCTGCTCCTCCGAGCCGCGATGATGATCCACGCAAAAGAGTGTGGCGCCGCTTTGCCGGCAGCCCGCTCCGAGAAAAAGGGTCGATTTGCCGCAGTAGCTGCCGATCTCCAGGCACGGCCCGCGACCGCCGGCCGCGAGCGCCAACGCATAGAGCCGCCGGCCTTCCTCTTCGTCCAGAAATCCTCTGATGTCCTGCAGTATGGCCGGGTCGGGCAGCATGCGGCCCCCTTTGTTTGCAACTGCTTCTCAGCGGTAATTCAACACGAAAATTGATCATGGCGCAGGGGCACGGCATGCCGTGCCCTTACGGGTTACGCCTTGACTATGGCATCGATATCGGACCCGGCATTAGGCCGCGGCGGGACAATAGCGACCCTTCCTCACGGCAGGTTGTCGTAGCTTCCGACCAGCACCTCACGGGGTTTGGCGCCGTCCGAAGGCCCCACGACCCCATCGCTTTCCATCATCTCGATGATCCGCGCCGCGCGGTTGTAGCCGATGCGCAGATGGCGCTGAACCATCGAGATGGAGGCCTGACGCGTGCGCGTGACCAGGGCCACGGCCTCGTCGTACTTCTCGTCGGCCTCCGCGTCGTGGGCGTCGGTCGTCTCGGGATTGGACGCCTCGGTGACCTCTTCGTCATATTCCGGCTTTTTCTGGTTTTTCAGATAATCGGTGATGCGCGACATTTCGGTTTCGGATATGTAGGCGCCGTGGATGCGCTGGAGCTTGGCGGTGCCGGGCGGCATGAAGAGCATGTCGCCGTTGCCCAGCAGGCTCTCGGCCCCGTTGCTGTCGATGATGGTGCGCGAATCGGTCTTGGAGGACACCTGAAACGAGAGCCGGGTCGGGAAATTGGCCTTTATGATGCCGGTCAGCACATCCACCGACGGCCGCTGGGTCGCCAGTATCAGGTGGATGCCGGCGGCGCGGGCCATCTGGGCCAGGCGGGTCAGGGCCACCTCGACATCGCGCGAGGCGACCATCATCAGGTCGGCCAGCTCGTCGATGATGATCACGATAAACGGCAGGCTCTCCGGCCCGTCGCCGTTCTTGGCAGCGTCCTTTTCCGGTTCTATTTTCCGGTTGTACTGCACGATGTTACGGGCCTTTTTCTCCGACAGCAACTCGTAGCGCCGCTCCATTTCGCGCACGGCCCAGAAAAGCGCGTTGGTGGCCTTTTTGACGTCGGTGACCACGGGCGTGATCAAATGCGGTATCCCGTCGTAGCTGGACAGCTCGATTCGTTTCGGATCGACCATGATCAACTTGACCTCATCGGGCCCGGCTTTGTAGAGCAGGCTGCAGATCATGGTGTTCAGGGCCACGGATTTTCCGGCACCGGTTGCACCGGCGATCAACAGGTGGGGCATGCGCTCGAGTTCGGCCACGAAAGGATTGCCGACGATGTCCTTGCCGAGGCAGAGCGTGAGCTTGGATTTTGATTTTTCAAACGCCGCGGACACCACGATCTCCTTGAACCGCACCATTTCACGCACGGTGTTGGGGACTTCGATCCCGATCACGGCTTTGCCGGGGATCGGGGCCACGATGCGGATACTGGCCGCCCGCAGCGCCAGGGCCAGGTCATCGGAGAGATTGACGATCTTGTTGATCTTGACCCCCGCAGCCGGCTCGTACTCGAAAGTGGTGATCACCGGCCCGGGAGATACCGCGACCACCCGGCCCCTGACCCCGAAGTCTTCGAGCTTCTTCTCCAGCAGCTTCGAGAGCATGAGCAGGTTTTCGTCGTCGGCCGAGACCGATTTATTTTCAGGCTCCTCCAGAAAGGCGGCCGACGGGAGTTGAAAACCGGTCCGCGGCCGCATGAATTCGAACACTTCCTGTTTGGGTTTCGGCACGATTTTGACCGGCACCTTGGGTTCGCTGATGATCTTTATCGGCGCTTCTTTTACTTCTGCCTGCTGCCGCACGGCCTTTTGGCGCTTTTTGGCCTTCTGCCGTCTTTCCTTGTGCTTCAGGTGAAGGGTCTTGACGGTATCGACCGCCGCCAGTCCCGCCCCCCGGCAGCGTTTTAGAAAACCCAGCACGGAAAACCCGGTCGACAGGATGAACCCGATCAGCCAGATGAGGCCCAGGATGATAACGGCGCCGGTCCGGTTGGAATACCGGACGAGAAACGATTTGAGGGGAATCCCGGCCAGCCCGCCGGCTGAAAAACTGTTGCCGAACAGCTCGTAGCTGTGCTGCCGCAGCGAGAGCAGCGCGCCGGTCGTCAGGACCAGCAGCAGGCCGCCGATGACCGTGCCGATAACCGCCGCGCGCGGATGGCCGCCGAGGATGTGGATACTGATGAGCAGCAGAAGAAGCGGAAACCAGAATGCCCCGAGCCCGAAAACACCGATCAGAAATGCCGAGAGATGCGCGCCGAAGGCGCCGAAGAGGTTGTGGATTTTCTTGAGACCGCCGGCATTGAAGACCGACGGGTCCAGCGGGCTGAAGGACAGCAGGCTCACGAGCGTGAATACGAGCAGGAAGAACAAGAGAATGCCGATGATTTCTTTGCGCATGAATCGATCCGTTTAGCCGGTTAGCCCGTTGTGCCGGTTAGCCGGTTTGTTGGTTTGCCGGTTTGAGTTGGTTCTCCATCTAACGGGCTTAACGGGCCAACGGGCTCAACCGAATTATATCACCATGATAAATGGTAGAATTACCGGCCGGCGGCCGATGGTAAAGTAGAAGTACTGCCGCAGGGCCGACTGCAGCCGTGACCGGATGACATTGATGCGCCCGGGGACGTCCGGGCCCACATCTTCGACAATTTCCAGGATCACGCACTGCGCATCCGCCACGAGGTGCCCGGTTTCGGTTTCGAAGACAAACCCGCGCGAAACGATCTCGGGTCCGTAGACGACGATGCCCGTTTCCTCGTCGAACGCCAGGTTCACCACCACCAGGCCTTCCTCCGAAAGCAGCCGCCTTTCCTTCAAGACGCTGCGTCCGACATCTCCGACACCCTTGCCGTCGATCAGGACCCGGCCGGTCATGACGGTGTCTTTCAACCGGCCGCCGGCGTCGTCGAACTCGATGATCTGGCCGTTTTCGGCCAGCAGCACCTTTTCAGGCGCGATCCCCATCTGCTGCGCCAGGCGCGAGTGCAGAAACAGATGACGGTATTCACCGTGAATCGGGATGAAGTATTTCGGTCGCGTCAGGTTGATCATCAGCTTGAGTTCTTCCTGAAAGGCGTGGCCGGACACGTGGATCTCGGAAATCTTTTCATAGATGACGTCGGCGCCTTTGCGGTAGAGCTTGTTGATGATGTGACCGATCGCCTTTTCGTTGCCGGGGATGAACTTGGAAGAAAGAATGACGGTGTCTTCTTTTTTGATTTTGATCTGTTTGTGGGTGCCGGCGGCCATGCGCGCCAGGGCGGACATGGGCTCGCCCTGGCTGCCGGTGGTGATGATGATCAGCTCGTCGTCGGGATAGCGGCCGATGTCCGCGGTGTCGATTTCCACCCCCGCCGGCAGCCGGATGTAGCCCAGATTACGGGCGATGTTGACGGCCACCTCGATGCTGCGGCCGTTGAACACGATTTTTTTACCACGGGCGACGGCGATGTCGACGATCTGCTGGATCCGGTCGATGTTTGAGGCAAACAGCGCAATGATGTTGCGCCCGCGGCTCTCATCGACAATGCGGGCCAATTTTTTGCTGATGGCACGCGCCGATATGGTGTAGCCCTCCTTTTCGATATTGGTCGAATCGGACAAGAGGGCCAGTACCCCTTTTTCACCGCAGTGGGCGAAGCGGCCGACATCGGTCGCCAGGCGGTTGGTGAGGTTGTGGCTGATTTTGAAATCCCCGGTGTGCACGATCAGGCCGAAAGGCGTCTGGATGGCGATTCCGACCCCGTCCACCACGCTGTGACCGACCTGAATGAATTCGAGCACGAACGGCCCCAGCTTAAGCTGCTCGCCCGGATGAATTTCGTGCAGGCCGCTGGGCGGGTGGATATCGGCCTCATCGAGTTTGTGCTTGACGACTCCCAGGGTAAAGGGCGTGCCGAAAACCGGCGCGTCGACCTCTTTCAGCAGAAACGGCAGGGCCCCGATGTGGTCCTCGTGGGCGTGGGTCAGAACAATTCCGGATATCAGAGAGCGGTTTCTCTTGACGTAGTCCAGGTCCGGAATGACGAAATCGACCCCGAGCATGTAATCCTCCGGAAACATCAGGCCGGCGTCGACGATGAACAGGGTCGTGCCATACTCGAAAACCATCATGTTGAGACCGATCTCGCCGAGACCGCCCAGGGGTATGATCTTTAGCTGCACGCGGGGTCCCCTTTCATCCGGGCGAAATGCCGGCTGAGCACAGCGCGGATATTTTCCATCAATTCGTCCTTGGTGTTCCGGCCGTATCCGGAGGTCGCGACCGGCGGCAGGATGTCGAGGGTCACCCGACAAGGTTTTATGATGCGCCGGTTTTTGGGCATGATCGACCAGGTTCCGCAAATGACAACCGGCACGATCGGCACACCCGCGTCGACCGCCAGCACGAACGGGCCTTTCTTGAAAGGCCTTATGGTCGCGTCAGGACTGCGGGTGCCTTCCGGAAAAATCAGGACCGACGTGCCGTTTTTGATGGTGGCGGCGGCCTGTGACAGGCTTTGAAACGCGGAGTCACGATTGAAGCGGTCGATGCTGATATACCCGCAACCGCGCATGGCCCGCCCGAAAACCGGAATCCTGAAAAGCTCGGCTTTGGCCAACCAGCGGAATTGTACCGGAAGGTGCGCCAGCAGCACGGGAATATCGAAGTTGCTCTGATGGTTCGCCATGAAAATATACGGAAGACGGCGGTCGATAGCAGAGCCGCCGCTCACCGTCACGTCTATCCCGCTGACCCACAATATCGACCGCGCCCAGAGCCGGGCGATGCGATGGGCGAGGTTGCCGGTCCTGCTGAAAAGGGCCACGACAACCACGATCGGCGCAACGATGATCGTCGCCACGATGGTTCCGATGTAGATAAAGATCGTTCTGAACATGATGTGCCGCTTGACGGGGCCTTCGACCGCCGCTTTCAGACGGTGATGTCGAGACCATCGAAGATGTCGTCGATGACCGCGATGATCCAGTTGCGCTGCGCACGGGTGGCATAGGCAATGCAGTTGCACTGCACCAGTTGGCGGGTGCGCACCAGCAGCTCACACGCCAGCGACTGATCCTTCAGCTCAACGGCGAAGTAAAACGGACGGCAGGCGTCGTGGGATCGCTGCGTGGCCGAGAAGTGCTCCGGTTCGAGTGGAACCCAATAGACCCCCCCCAACTCCGGCGGACCGAAACGCTCTGCCAGCAGGGCCCTGAGCTTATCGTAATCGGCCGGCCGCAGTTCATCTATGACGTATTGTTTCATAACTGTAAGATTTAGCACAGAAAACAGATGTAAGCAAGGTGATTGTTGCGCTGCGGCCGACGGCGGCGATTGACGGTGGCGAACGAGTCGGTTAGAATTCAGGCTTACCCTTCCCCCACGGCACAAGGAGAAACCGACGATGGTTTTGAGCACCTGCAGCCGCCGGGCGGCACTGGCCGCCGTTTTGACGGCGATGATCATCACGGCGCCGCGGGTCGGCGCGCAACCGGAATTCTTTGCGGCCGGCGGCGGCGGCCTTGCGATGACCGAACCAGAAGAGGAAGGGTCTGCGCGGCTGGCCGCCGCAGCGGTCGTGCCGCCCGCTCATTCCGCCGCTGCCACTGGAAAAACCGGCGGAAACGATGCCCTGACAGTCCCTGAAAACCGCTGGCAGTGGTCGTTAAATAGCGGGTACCGACTGGACGATATCGAGTGGAGTTTTTCCCTGCCGGGCATAAACCCGCGTTCGGAACTGACCTGGCATGACATAAAAAGCCTGCAAGTCGAATTCGGTTTGCAAAGGCGTTTCTGCCGCAACTTCCGGTTGCTGGGCGACGTGGCTTACGCCGCCATTTTTGACGGCCGCAACCAGGATTCCGATTTCGACGGCGACAACCGCACCCTGGAGTTCTCCCGGTCGAACAACACCACCGATTCCGGCGACCTGTGGAGCCTCTCGGTTGGCCTGGCGTATGATATCGCCCTGTTCGGCGACCGGTTGTTCCTCTCACCCCTGGTGGGGTATGCCTACGACGATCAAAGCCTTCAGGTCTCGAACGGCGTTCAAACGGTGCCGCCGCTGGGCCCGTTCGAGGGCCTGGACAGCAGCTACGATGCGAGCTGGTACGGACCCTGGGTCGGCCTGGATATCCGGTTCAACAGCTATGGCAGAAGGGCTCCCGTGCCCGGCTTCGAGGCCCTTTTCGGCTTCGAGTACCACCTGGCGGATTTCGACGCCCGTGCCGACTGGAACCTCAGGCCGGATCTGGCGCACCCGCAGAGTTTCGAGCAGGACGCCGAGGCCACCGGATGGATCCTGACCGGGGCCTTTACCTATCTGTTCAACTCTCGCTGGGGGGTCAACCTGATCGGCCGGTACCAGCACTGGGAAACCGACCCCGGCACCCACCGATTCTTTTTCAGCGACCAGACCTCCTATGCCGCCCGCCTGAACGAGGTCACCTGGGAGTCCCTGGCCCTGAGCCTGGGCGTGATCTGCCGGTTCTAAGGGAGGCGATGAAAAGGCCAAGGGTCCCGAATCGACGTGCTGCCCGTCACACATCGAACTGCCGCAGGTTTCCGGCGCCATCGAATTCCATCGGCAGCCAGGCGGACTCCTGTTTCAAGCGCGGATTGGCGCCGGCCTCAGTTGCCAGGGCCGCAGAAATCTGCAGCACCTGGAGGTGCTTGGTGTCGAGGATGCGCACGAGCCTGGCGTCGGCCGGCGTGGCGAGCCCCGCGGTCGCCGCGCAGATGGCGATTGCTTCGCGGTCATTTTCGACCGTGAGGGGAATAGCGGCCTTTTCCGGAGAGATGGCCGTTACGGAATTCTTATACGTTTTTTTCATGTCCAGGGCCTCGACGAACCGCCGGGTGGTCACATCGGCCAAACCGATCCCATTGCCATTGCCGTCCGAACCGGCCGTCAGATCACGGACGAAGATGCGTTTGACGTGCGGGGCGGTAAAAAAATCGCCGGCGAGATCCCGATGCCGCCCGGTCACATTCGAATCCATCCCGATTCCGCTGATGTCTTTGCCGAAACGGTCCACGACGAGGATATCGATGTCATCGAAGGGGATGCGACCCATCATTTCCGACGCTGTTTTCAGCAACACCTTTTCCCCGGCGATCATTTCCGCCGGCGGCAGGGCCGCGACCCGCGACAGGTCGCCGTAGCCGTCCTCGAGCAGGGCCAGACCGAAGAGAACCGGGCAGCGTCCGAGAACCAGACCGGCGGCATCCTCGATAATACCGAATCCATGGCGGATCGCTTGCCGGTGAAACTCGGTCGCCCCGTCAACTTTACCCAGGCCGATGGTCAGCATTTTACACAGGCCGCTCTCGATATCCGCCCGAAATTTGGTGTGCGGTTTCACCCGGTTGATCACCACGATGTGATCGGCGGCCAGCGCCGGCTGCGAGAAAAAGATCCGCGTGCCGTTGGCCAGGGCATCGATACACTCAACGGTCATGTCGGCCGCGACCGGGACACCCATGGTCGCCTGGCTGATACCCAGCTTCTCGAGCACGGCGCGCTGGCCTGCGGCGGTCGCCCCGCCGTGACTGCCCATGGCCGGCACGATGAAAGGATCGAGCCGCTTTTCGCGCAAAAACTCGATACAGCTGCCAACCACGGTGTCGATAGCGCTGATGCCGCGGCTGCCGACCGCAACGGCCACGGTCTCGCCCGGCTTTGTCGCATCCGCCACGGCCAAGGGCGCCAGAGCGGCCCGCACGGCGCGCGCGACATCGGCGAGGGCTTCCCGGTGCAGTTCCTGCCGGATTCGGCTGACCTCGGGAAATTCTAAAGAACTTGGCTGGGTCATAATATAGGCTTTAAGATAAAGGTTTAGGAGGTGTTATCGGTCGTTGGCGTATTACACTACAGCCGCCACCCTCTGGCCCTGCCAAAATCTTTATCAAAAAGCCTGAAGTTTGGCCAGAAGATGCGGTACCATGGGGTGAAAAAGTGTCGCGAGGGGTGCGGCGTGGGCGGCAGGGTCCGCCTGCCCGGCAGATGCACAGGCGGCTGCCGGGCAGGTCGATTGTGGCGTCGCCCCCGGAGCCCTGTAAACGGAACCGGCGGCGCAGAATGAAACTTCTAGGTCTCTTCGACCGTGATGGCGTTGGCTTCGCAGACTTCGACGCAGCTCTCGCACCCAAGGCATTCTTCGGCATTCACCGGAACGGATTTACCGTCCTGCATCTCAAATACCTCGACCGGGCAAACGTCTACGCATTCTTCACATCCTTCACATTTTTCTTCATCGACGGTGGGGGTAAAAGCCATAACCAATGTCTCCTTATCTTGGGATTTTAAAAGAAGGTGACCGAATCACCTATGGTTTCCAAACACGAAAAAACGTCATTATACCAATTGAAATGCCGCGTCAAGGCTTGATGCGATTTTTAGGGCAACAAAATTCAAAAAAATAGTATTAAAATAAAACCTATTAATTCTAACGACTTGTTTGCACACTCGATAGCCACTGGGTCCTAACCGGTCATGGCCCCCTTTTTCAAAGAGGTGAAACTGTGGCCTTGAGTAGTGCCCATCCGCGATCTTTTTTAGGCACTTCTCAGGGTCCAATTCATAACTGTGGAGTTGTTCGCTGGGCAAACCCGCTACGACCGGCCGCCCCGCGGGAAAAGACCATTTATGGATGGACTAAGTAAATGGCAGTGTTTTGCAACCGATAGTGCCCACCGTTATTGCCACATCAATCCGCGTCCGGCCGCTCGACCGCCGCCACCACCGTGTTTTTCAGCCTCGCATCCGGTTCACCCGCGCCGGCCGGATCGACCGGAGGGGAAGAAAGCCCTCGCAGGAATGCACCCGGCGATTGTCCCGCAAGAAGATAAACCTTGAGTGTCGCCCAGCCCGCAGGGCCTTCGACCACCGGAACCGGCGGCCATCGCAGACGCTCGGCCGCATCGACAGCCCGTTCGGCCACCGCCAACTCCACCAGGCACGGCAGCAGTTCCTGCCGCCATTTTTCAAGGACCTCCGATTCTCCGCTGGTCACCGGCACACCGGCCGTCTCGAATATCTTCACGGCCATCGGCTGCCGCTCGGTGACGTAGTCCAAAACCGAACCGCTGGCGGTAACGAAAATGCCCGCTGCGTCCGGGCCTC
Source organism: Desulfobacterales bacterium (assembly GCA_049281435.1). Lineage (GTDB taxonomy): Bacteria > Desulfobacterota > Desulfobacteria > Desulfobacterales > SG8-13 > JARFQH01. Next base: position 672 of record JBAPSB010000192.1, on the reverse strand, counting down.
TTTGCCCGGCATCGGCCGCAGCCAGCAGTGCCCACGCCCCGACCCGCTCCTCGATCATGTAGTCCGCCCCCCCCGTACCTCCGACTGACCCAAGGGCGGTGCCCGGTCGCAAATTCGTCTCTCCTCCCCTCAGGTGGGCGAAAAGTGACCGCTCCAGTTCGGCACTCCGCCGCAGGTCCGTCTCCAGGGAGTCGTTTTGCACATCCATTTCCTGAGCGATGCGGAGCAACAGCCGCGCGTTCAGCAGTCGCATCGCGGAGGTCGGTGGCGCGGACGGGCCGCCGCCCTTTATGTCTGCAAGAATATGGGCGCCGGAGGTGTCGTCGAAAAATGGCACGGTGTTCCGACGGGTCTTGATATAGGCGGAATCGATGCCGCGCTTGTCCCGGTGCAGAGCGGCCCAATTGCGAAAATCCGTCAACAGAGACGCCAGCTTTTCTTCATCGGCCGCGATCGGTACCCGCAGTTCGATCCGGCCCGTTTTCTCGATCTCGCGCAACACCGGCACAATATCCCCGGCACCGGGTTGGTAGACCGCCACCTTGCTGAAACAGGAAAAAATGGCCTCCCGGGCCGGGCGCGTCAAAAATGTGTGCGGAAAATAAATCGGTATCATGCGCTATACTCTCACAAAGGCAAATGGGTTAATTAAAAAAGGGGCCCGGCTGCAAC
>JBAPSB010000191.1:0-7467 GCA_049281435.1 Desulfobacterales bacterium | reverse complement strand
ACCTATGACCCAATAAGGCCTCCGATCGATCAGGGAATGATCTTGATGTAGTCTTTCTTGAAGACATCCCATTTGCCGGATTTCGGATCATACTTGGAGTTGACGAAGCAGAACCAATTCTCGTCATCCTGTCCCGGATGGTCGGCTTGATAGTAGAATCCGGGGTAACGGGTTTCCTTGCGGAACTGGATGTGACGCAGGTGGGCTTCCACCGTCCAGATGCGGTGCATGATTTCCCAGGCGCGCATCAGTTCGTGCAGGTCACCGGCCGCCAGCTTCTCGCAATCCTCGCGCATGGTGGCCAGAAGGTCCATGACGACTTCCAGGTTCTTGCTGGTGGTCAGGTAGTAGGTCGCCGTCCCGCCGCCGTATTCATGGGTGGCCTTCATCAGGCGGTACATCATCCCGTTCGGCTTGAGGTAGTTGGGATTGATGTCGATGGCGGTGGTGTATTTGCTGTGTTCCAGGAAGGTGCGCACCGGCTTGTAGACCAAATCGACCAGCTCTTCCTTGGACTGCTTCAGGGTCGGTTTGAAGTCGGCGTGATCCTTGGCATAGCGAACCATCTGCTTGGCCGCGATCCGTCCCTCGGCGTGGGAGCCGGAGGAGAACTTGTGGCCGGAGCAACCGACGCCGTCGCCGGAGGTGAACAGGCCGTTGACCGTGGTCATGCGGTTGTAGACCTTGCCATTGTCAGCCTTGATCTTGTAGGCATCCGGCACCCAGTCGTAATCCGGGCCCGAGACCCACAGACCGCAGCAGCCCGAGTGCGAGCCCAGCAGATACGGCTCGGTCGGCATGACTTCGGAGTTTTTCTTTTCCGGCTCGGTGTTGGTGGCACACCACAGGTTGGCCTGGCCGCAGGTCATGTCGAGGAAGTCTTCCCAAGCTTCGGACTCCAGGTGCTTGAGTTCCTTCTTGTCCATGGTCTTGCCGAGTTCGGCCAGGGCGGAGACGGTGTCCATGATGATCGGTCCGCGGCCTTCTTTCATCTCGAAGAGCATCAGATGGTTGCGCAGACAGGTCGGGGTGATGGCGGCGGTTCCGTAAGGCGCATACTTCTGCAGCTCGGCTTTGGCGGCGTCGCTGGCGGCGAAGTTTTCGCCCAGGCCGTTGAGGGTCTTGGCCTTGAAGAGCAGGAACCAGGCCCCGACCGGACCGTAACCGTCTTTGAAACGAGCCGGCGTGAAACGGTTTTCCATCATCGAGAGCTCGGCACCGACGCGCATGAGCATGGTATAGGTGGAGCCGGAGTTCCATACCGGATACCAGGCCCGGCCTTTGCCTTCACCCATCGACCGCGGCTGGTAGATGTTGACCGCGCCGCCGCAAGCAACCATCATGGTCTTGCATTTGATGATGAAAACCTTGTTTTCACGCACGGAGAACCCGACCGCACCGGCGATCTGGTTTTCCTTGTTGGCATCCAGCAGCAGCTCGACAATGAAGACGCGCTCCAGGACGTTTTCGTCGCCTATCGCCAGCTTGGCCGCTTCGGCTACGATTCTTTTGTAGGATTCGCCGTTGATCATGATCTGCCATTTACCGGTGCGAACCGGCTTGGCGCCCGCTTTCAGGGTGCCCATGGACTGGCCTTTTTTGCCGTCGAGGTTTTTGCCTTCGGCGTTCTTCTTCCAGATCGGCAGGCCCCATTCCTCGAACAGGTGGACCGAGTCGTCGACGAAACAGCCCAGATCGTAGATCAAGTCCTCGCGGACGATGCCCATCAGGTCGTTGCGGACCATGCGGACGTAGTCTTCCGGGGAGTTTTCACCGACGTAGGTGTTGATGGCGGAGAGCCCTTGGGCCACCGCGCCGCTTCTTTCCATAGCGGCCTTGTCGACCAGCAGGACTTTCTGGTCATCGGACATCCACTTCTTGACTTCGAAAGCCGCGCCGCAGGCTGCCATGCCGCCGCCGACGATCAGGATATCGACTTCACGCTCCTCAATTGCAGGGTCTTTAACGGCCTTGAGTTCGCCCAAAGCTTTGTTTGGTAATGCCATATTTCATCCTCCTTGATAGGGATCAGTGGTGATTAATGTGTCATTCGACGATCGGAATCTGAAAAAATCAGCACATGCCTAAACGGTTTTGGGCGTCGTGATCTGGTAGCCGTCGGCTTCCTGGGTGGCCAGCAGGCCGCTTTCGATATCTTTGCCTTTCAGATCCTTGTAGGCATTGGCAGCACCTTCCGCGGTGGTCCGGATGGGGAACTTGAAACGTTTGATGACGCCGTTTCTGAATTTGCAGGTCCACATGACATCCTCGGTTCCCAGCATCGGCATGACACTGCTTCCCAGCGGGACGAAATCGGCATAACCACGAACTTCCACGGCCTGGGTGGGGCAGATCTTGACGCAGGAGAAACATTCCCAGCACTGATCGGGCTCCTGATTGTATGCTTTCATTGCATTCGGGTCCAACACCATCAGGTCGTTGGGGCAAATGTACATACAAGCAGTTTTGTCACCGCCCTTGCAGCCGTCACATTTTTCATCAATTACAAAACTTGGCATTGACTCTACCTCCTCGTTTTTTTAATTCAAATTTCATACATGAAACATCCGCCAATGTTCTGTCCTAAAAAAAACCGGTCTTTAACACCCCCCTTCTTAGGTTCGGCCAAAATTTTTCGGCCAATTTTGGCCCGTATTGATTTTATACCACGGCCTGATGACCGTTTTCGCTCATGATTCAATCGAAGTAACCGGTATGGCAGAAATGGGATTCGATGTAAATATATCTTATAATATCAATAGGATATGGATCCAACAAAGTAGAATGTTTATCACCCGGTCTTTTTCTTGTCAAGAACTTTCGAGCAAACCGGTATTAAAATAGTTACGCCGTTGAGCCTTCCGGCGATGTGTTCCAACATGTAGTCAACTTCGCCTGGGTCAGCACTACATCTTGTGCAAAAGCCCAAAGTCCCCCTCACCGCAGTGGTCCGCGACCATAGACGTCGCTGCCCCGTGAAAAACCGGAATGCCCCGGCCGGGACCGCGGGTTGCCGAAAGCCGGCGGCCGTGCTAAAGGGTGCACAAAAGGGACGACAAACCGATATGGAGCCAAAAATCACGCCGCTGCGGGACGATACCTCGTTTTCCTTCGCCTGTTCGCCGGTGCTGTCGTGTTTCAATGCGTGCTGCCGCGATTTGAACCAGGCCCTGGCCCCCTATGATATTCTTCGATTGAAAAACGCTTTAAGGCTCTCTTCCGGAGACTTTCTCGAAGCCTTCACCATCCGCCGCATCGGGCCGGAGACCGGCCTGCCGGTCATCTCCTTGAATTTCGCCCGCCAGGCCGACCGGCAATGCCCGTTCGTCACCCCCGCGGGGTGCCGGGTCTACCGCGACCGGCCCGCCTCCTGCCGGCTTTATCCGCTGGCGCGCGGCACCTCCCGCAACCGCGCCAGCGGCAGAATCAGCGAGCATTTCGCCCTGATCCGCGAAACCCACTGCCGCGGCTTTTACCGGGATACCGCCCAAACGTCCCGGGCCTGGATGCGTGACCAGGGGCTCGAGCCCTACAACCGCTACAACGATATGTTCCTGGAACTTATCAGCCTCAAAAACCGGTGCTGCCCCAGCCGGCTCGAACCAGAGCGGGAGCGGCTTTTTTTTATGGCCCTGTATGACATCGATTCTTTTCGGGAACTGGTCTCGCAAGAGAGCTTCGGCAAACACCGCAATATCGATTCGCCTGATTTACCGGTCCTTGAACCCGATCCCGGTCTGAAACCCGATCTGATACCCGAGCTGAAATCAGATGAGATCGCCCTGTTTGAATTCGCCCATGCCTGGGTGAAAAAAACCGTGTTCGGCGGAATCGAAACGGCGCGCGCCGGCCCATCCACCGGGGGGCCGCCGCGTCGGCCGGGTCCGCCGCAACCGTGCCGGGGCCGGTAAATATGGAACTTGCCGGCAAAGTGGCCCTGGTGCTCGGTGCGATCAAGGGCATCGGAAAGGGCATCGGATTGGCCCTTGCCGCGCGGGGGGCCGGTGTCGCCCTCAATTATTACGACTGGGAAGAGAGCCTGCCGGATCTCGAGCGGGCTTTCGCCGAACAACCGTCACCCTTTTTCATCCTGCGCACGAACCTGCTTGAAACCGAAGAAATCAAAGGCCTCATCGACCGGGTCATCGACCGTTTCGGCCGCCTCGACATCCTGATCAACAACATCGAGCGCGGGGGCTGGCCGATCGTCCACGGCCCCTATGTGCGGCCGCAGTGGGACCTCGAACTCGGCACCTGCCTGCGGGCCAAAAGGTGGCTTTTCGAAGAGGCCCTGCCCCACCTCAAGGCCAGCGGAGACGGGGTGGTCATCAATATTTCCTCTATCGCCGGCATCGTCGGCCGCACCGGGCCGGCGGGCCCGGTTTTCAACGATGGCTACGCGGCCGCCAACCGCGGCATTTCCCTTCTGACCGAAACCTGGGCCCGCATGGGCGCCCCCGAGGTCCGGGTGAACGAACTCATGCTCGGATTCGTCGAAAGCCGCCACGGGCGGGGCACCCGCGGCTGGCGCCTGCTCTCCGAGGCTCAGAAGCAGGCCCTGATCGACCATACCCTGGCGGCCAGAACCGGCACCATCGACGATGTGGTCAAGGCGGTTCTTTTCATGGTCGAAGGCGCCCCGTTCATGACCGGCACCGTCCTGCGGCTGGATGGCGGCTACGTTTTGGGCGCCGATCGCGTGCCCCCCATGCCCCCAGGAATCCTTTAGCCTTTCGCCTTTTGCCTTCCGCCTTTCGCCTTTAACCTTTTGCCTTTCGCCTATTGCCTTCCGCCTTTCGCCTTTAGCCCTCTATCGCGGCCGGATCTGCCGGGAGGGTATTCCCCAGACAAACAGCTTGATCCAGTCGAATCCAAGTGTCAGCAGGGCTGCATCGTCCGTGCGGATTTTCTTCACGAGCGCCGCCTTGAGCTTGTAGCGTTTCAACAAGGTGCTGGCAAAGACAAATTCACGAAAGCGATCGATGTTGTAAGCCGCCATGAAGGCCATCCGCGCCTTCGGCCCCTCGGGCCCTTCGCCGCCCCAGGGATCCGATTGAAAGAGCTGTTTGAGTTCGGCCCAGCGGGTGGTCATTTTGTTGTACGCAAGGGCCTGCTGATCGCGAGCCCAGGTGGCGATGGTCCAGCGGGTTTTCTCCTGCCGGCCGAGGCAGAAATCCGGGGGCCTGAAAAAGTGAATGGGCTGGTTTTTCCCGGAGGCGGCATCGAAGCGCAGGCCCTGCTCGACCGGAAACGTGCGGCAGGTGTCGGGCCGGTCCGGGTAAACGGCGCAGCCGCTATCGGTCAAAAAAGGACAGGTGCGCTGGGCGTTGTCGGCCATGCGCAGCAGGACATCGGGGAAAAAGTTGAAGTCCCGCAAGACCACGTCCACATACCGGTCCAGAAACCGGTCCGAATCGATCCCCAGGGCGGCCTTCAACCGGATGACATCGTAGGGGTACAAAAACAGGTTCAGGTTACGGCAGCACTTGTTGAAGCAGGCGATACCCGGGTGGCAGCTGAAGCAGAAGCTGTCGCCGGGCTTCAGGTGAATTCCGGGCAGATCGTTCAGGTCCTTTTCGTCGATGGTTTTCATGAAACCGCCAGAATCATTTCCGCCACGGTCATTTTTATTTTTCCGGCCGGCGCCACTTCACGGCGCAGGTCCTGCTCGATGCCGGCGAGTTCCCGATAAAAAGGGGTCCGGTCGAAGGGCACCTGCGGCAGGTGTCCGCAGCTTTCGGCAAATGCGGCACAGCCCGGCGCCTGCAGCGTCTGTCCGTCGGGTCGGTGCAGCTCACTGGGGATGCCGTGCAACCGGCAGATCATCGGTCTGAAGGCGTAAAGCCGGCAGCGATCGGCCTGGTTGACCGGGCAAATGTGCCGTGGGGAAGATCCATTTTTACCGGCCGCTTGCACGGCCCGGCAAAACGCTTCGGCCCGCGCCGTAAGGGCCGTTTGCAGCCCGCGCTCCAGGGACCGGAACCCCGCCGAAAAATACAAAAACTCGACAAGGGTGTGATGATAAAAAAGCGTCCGGCAGCAGCTCTCAGCGCATCCGTTGCACGCGAAACCGTAACGGTCGGCGGCGCTTTCGTAAGACCGGTCCATTGCCGCATAGACCCGTTCCAGCCGGCGGAGATACCGGCCGCAGCGATCCGGTGGCGGAAAGACGTTATTTTTTGAGGGCGGCACGGTCACCGGGTTCGAAAAAAAGGGGTGACGGGAAAAAAATCCGCTCGTAGAGGTCCATGGCATGGCTGTCGGTCAGGCTGGCGATAAAATCGCACACCCGCCGTTCGAGCGGCTGATCCTGGTGATTGCAGTTTCCCATGCCCATTTTGGCCACTTCCAGCGCCAGCAGTTCCGGCTGATTCAGAAAGTAGCCGTAAAGTTCGATCAGGATTTTTTTGGCCTTCACGAATTCGTTGTGAACCTTCGGGGAGCGATAAACGTTTTCATACAAAAATTCGCGCAGGCTGGTCATGGCGGCCGAGACCCGGTCGCTCATCCGCAGCACGAAACTCCCGTCAACGGCGCTGCTGTTGTAGACCACGTCCCGGATCATGGTCGTGGCTCTTTCCGGATGGGTGCGGCCGAGGACGCGCCCGCACTCCTGCGGCACCTGCTCTTCCAAGATGATGCCGCTGCGGATGGCGTCTTCCAGGTCGTGGTTCAAATAGGCCATGATGTCGGCTATTCTCACGATGCGGCCCTCGACCGTGACCGCCAGTTCGCCCGGATCGTCCGGAATGATCTTTCCGTATCCTTTCGAGTGCTTGAGAATGCCGTCGCGCACCTCATAGGTGAGGTTCAGGCCGTCGCCGTTGCGCTCCAGCACGTCAACCACCCGCAGGCTCTGGGCTTTGTGCGTGAAGTGCTCGGAATAGACCTGCTTCAGCGCGGTTTCACCACCGTGCCCAAAAGGCGTGTGCCCCAGATCGTGGCCGAGGGCGATGGCTTCGGCCAGGTCCTCGTTGAGCCTCAGGGCCCGGGCGATGTTGCGCGCCATCTGCGCCACTTCGAGCGTGTGGGTCAGCCGGGTCCGGTACTGATCGCCCAACGGTGCGAGAAACACCTGGGTTTTGTGCTTCAAACGCCTGAACGCATTGGAATAAACGATCCGGTCGCGGTCGACCTGGAACGCCGTTCGAATCGGGCAGGGCGTCTCGGGCCGCCGGCGACCGCGCGAATCCATACTCAGGCACCCAAAGGGCGACATGAAGCCGCGTTCCCTGTTTTCAAATTCCTCGCGTATCGACAGCATGCGACCCTGCGACCCCTTGACCGTTCATCCGACAACAGTGAATCGATTTCCGAGCGCCCCCGGCGGTTTTCTCCGGCCCGAAGCAACAGTCATCCTGTATCTTACATGACGGGTTCATGTAAAGGTCAAACCGAAATGCGCCCGCCGCTTCCGCACGTGGTTCGCGGGCTTGACTCCCGGCCGATATTGGAGTAGCCAATGGC
>JBAPSB010000190.1:0-3162 GCA_049281435.1 Desulfobacterales bacterium | reverse complement strand
CGGTCAGCGATTTGAACCGCATGCCCTTGTCGAAGTCGATATCCAGGGCCCACGACGGCTCGTTGCCCAACGCGAAAAACCCTATTCCCTGGGCCATTTTCCGCTGCATGAGCGTGAGTGCGCCGTTCTCAACCATGGTGTCTACGGATTCTGCGCTCGCAGATATTCGGCCGTTAACCAGGGTAAAAGTACTCGTTAGGACGATTAGCCCGACGAGAAGAGAAGTCCTGCGGCGTCTTTTCATAAAAAAATCCCTGCCGGTGGATACGCGGATGCCTATTTGCCCTTGCCGGTCAACACATCATAGAGCTTATCGGTCACAACCACCTTCCATTCTCCGCTATTTCTTTTCATTTTGACCCTTTCTTTATCTCTGACAGACGAGACGGAATCGCCGACTTTATTCTTGCCCACACTGGCGGCGGCGACCGCGATGTTGCCCGATGCGACCTTAGATACTTCACGTGGACCTGCCTTTTGCCAAATGGCATGATCGGTCGTGAGGCCACCATTTTCAAGTAGATAACCGACAATCACCGTTAAGGCTTTTGGAGCAGGTCCCGGATCTCGGTCAGCAGTTCCTGTTCCTTGGTGAGCGCCGGAGGCGCCAGCGGCTCCTCTTCTTTGGCCTTTAAAATGAAACCCAGAAATTTCTTGATAAAGATAAAGAGCGCCAGGGCGACGATGAGAAAGTTGATGATTTCACCGATGAAAAGCCCATAAGGGACCTCTTTCGCCCCAACCACAAGCTTCCAGCCGAGGTAGCCTTTGTCACCGGGCATTATCACGCCAATCAGCGGCATAATGATGTTTCTTACAAGGGAATCGACAATCTTACCGAAGGCAGCGCCGATGATGACGCCGACGGCCAGATCGACAACGTTGCCCTTTAAGGCAAATTCCTTGAATTCATCCACCAGAGTAAGGGACTTGCCGGACGTTTTTTCCATCATTTTTAGGACTCCTTTCTGAAAATAAATCGGCGGTTTACATACATTTTTGGTGCCATGGGCACCAACAATATGACGCGATGATTTTAGTGATAAAAACGTATTACCTGGAGCGGTGTTTGGCTATTGGACTTTGGTCCAATCCGATGCTTGGCAGACACGATTCCGGCGGGGGGTGACTAATGAATTGGGGGGATTATTCGCCGGGTCGATTGGCAAGAATCGGAACATCGATCCTTCGGGCGGCTCCGATAAGCTTGCCGTCACTTGGCAAAAATAAACGCCGGATAGAGCTTTTTGGCACAATCGGGGCAGATGCCATGACTGAACTGGGCTTCGGAGTGGTTCTGCACATATTCTTCGACCTGCTGCCAGAACCCCTTGTCGTCCCTGATGTTCTTGCAGTGCGAGCAAATCGGAACAAACCCCCGCAGGGTTTTAACTTCATCGAGGGCGTTCTTTAAGGCCGTTATATCCTCGAGGATGATGATCGCGCCTTCGAATTTTTCACTGACATCGAGATTTTTGGCAATCTTGACCCGGTATATGACCCTGCGGTCGATTTCCTGCAGAATTTTTTCGAATTCCATTGCCGTTGCGCCTTGTTCGTAGAAACGATCCACGTCATCTTTCAGCCACGGCAGCAATCTCTGAAAGTCATACCCGCCGAAGCAGCTCGAATCTACCGGTTCCCCGGCAGTGTCGGTGAACTGTTCGGCCTCCAGCTGCCGGTCCCGCGAGACACAATAGTACTGTGAGCCGGATTCGGAGCTTTTTTTGAACAGCTTGGCGGCGGAAAGGTTCATACTGTCGATCTTTTTACCGCGGTTTAAAATGATAACCGGATTCGGAATGCTTTCGAATATCGTCAGGTACTTGTTCTTTTCGTTCGTCATCAAAAGATTGCTGGTCTGCATCGCAAGCGCCGACTTATCTTCGTCGGCACCCGACCATTCGACGCAGAAACCGATCTCGATTCTGTCGAACAGGCGGTTTATCAAAAACGCGTATCTTTCCCGCTCTGAATCATCGAAGCTAAGATGCCGCAGGAGATCGAGATAGGCTTGCCGATAATACTTCATGAGCCCCAGGTACATTCCGAGGCTGACGCCGCGTTCTCTATGCCGCTGAGCCTCGAGGACGCCAAACTGGGCGACCGGGTCGTCCGCAAGATTGTTGTCCGGCCTCAGCTCCGGTTCGAAATCTATGTTGTGGATGGCCTCGCTGATCGATGCCGACAGGCCGACGATGGACAGGCGCCAGGCTTCTTTCAGGGTCGATGTGTAGGTAGCGTAGCCCTGCCGTTTGGCGTAGCCCAGGATGCGCTGCATCAGCCAGTCTTCGTTCTCTTTCAGAATCTCGGAAAATGTCGTCATCAATTCCTTGTCTCCGCTATAGCCCTTTTGCTTCAAACACCCCAAAACAGTCCGGCTTTAAGATAATGATTTTGGAAAGACCAGAAGAAGGAGGCTGTAGTGTAATACGCCGACGACCGGTAATACAGTCCAAAATCTTTATCTTAAAGCCTATACCATTTTGTCGGTCATCTCGTTTAACTTCCTGACGCCTACTTTGGAAACAGCAACGTAAACACCAGGCGCGCGCCCCAGCCCTCCGGCCCGTTGTCCGGACTCTCGGCCCAGTAGCGCACGCCTGCGCCGAAGCTGATCATCTGACCCCCCAGTGTCGTTACCTTGGTGACGACCAGAACGATCGGCACTGACTACTGGTCCGCCTCCCAGTCGTAGGTGGTCTCCGTCAACGCCGTGAAGGACAGGGTGTTCGTCGGGTCCGATGTTCGTGTCGTAGTTGAGTTGAAACGGCACGCTGATGAGCGCCGCCGCCGGATTGGCCAGCTTCTTCGCCAGTTTCTCGGCATTTTCGCTCTTTGCCGCCTGCTGCGCACCTGCCGCTGAATCCGGCAGGCCCGCTTGCACCGGCTGGCTCAACACGGTGCTCATGACCACTGCGAGCAAAACATTTTTTGCCGTTCTAAATCTTTTCATCGTTTTCTCCCGATGGAAATGCTGGTTGAAATGGGCCAATCGCCGCCTACCGGCCCGCTGGCCGGGTCGCTGATTCCTGCGAAAGCAGCGCCTGGAAGCCGCGGGCCTCTGCGAGGATCGATTCCGCGCCGGCCTGCCCGGCGAGGCGCTCGGCCTCATGGAGCCAGGCGGACGCCCGTGTCGGCTCGCCGCTCAGGGCCGCGCTG
>JBAPSB010000189.1:0-3070 GCA_049281435.1 Desulfobacterales bacterium | reverse complement strand
GTCCAAGGGGAGGTGCCCCGAGTTGACCGGCGGCGGGTTGATCCGTTCGGCCGGTGGGTGGCAAGCGGTCAAAGAAGCCTACCGCGATGGGATTAGGATCACAAGCGATGAACGCATGTTGGGAAGCAGTGAATTCGTTGAAACCACATTAATTCACGGAGGTTCCAAAATAGCGGGCCAATCGCAATGCCGTATCGGCACTGATGCCGGTTCGGCCTAAGCAAATTTTATTGATACGCATAGCCGGCACGTTAATATCCTTGGCCAGTCGGTATTGGCTGATGCCCATCGGCTTCAGAAATTCCTCAAGAAGGATCTCGCCGGGATGTATGGGGGCATAATCTCTCATTGCAATGCCTTGGTCCCCCTTGAGTACTCTGTTCGCGAGAGTCAATCGGTTGTATTCATGTATCCAGAATTACTCACCAACAGGCGTGTTCTGCCGCTCTTCCACAATGTGACCATCCTTTAACACGATAACCCCAGCGCCCGCCCGCATGGCCTTCTCACGGGCTTTCCGGGCAGCTCGCTTAATAGCGATTTCGGCCCCCACCAAATCGGGATCGCGCTTTTTACTTTCTTCGTTAGAATCAACAGGCTGATTGTTCATGATTTCACCCCTTCTTCGATTAGAGTCGGTTCGCTGCCGGAATTGTCATAGAGTGCCCATTCATCGACAGCCGGTTTGTACAAGTTCCCAAAATTGCGCAGCCCGGCCGCAAAGCGTCGGCGAATGATCAGCTCGGGGACGTTGTGACCTCCTTCGCGAACTCTTTGCTGAACCCGGGCAATGGCCAGATCCGGAGTAGCAAGTCTGAAAAAGAATAATTTCACCTTATAGCCATCAGCCTGCCAGCTGGGAATGAGTCTGGCAAAGCCCCGGCCGCTCAAGGTGGTTTCAAAGGCGAAACTCTCGCCCCGCCTGGCGTGGTTGAAAATCTCCTCCAGCATCAATCGCCCGGCCCGGAAGGCAGCCCGCTCAGGTTTGAAAGGAGCCAGGCCGGCAGCGATTAGGTCAGCGTTAATGAAGGTGGTGCAGTCTGCCTCTTTGGGCAAAAATTCTTCGGCGAAGGTTGTTTTCCCCGCTCCATTCGGATCAGAAATGATAATGATCTTTTTTTCCCTTAGCTTGCTTATTTCTCAACTCCCATGTGATCTGACGTACTAATTCAAACAATCTTCATTTTATAATTTTTTTATTATTTTGTCCGATTGTATGCACTCTCATCAATAAATCAAAGAAAGTTTGGAGGAGAGAGCGGGACATTGTTTCTTTGTTGACAAAATGGCGTGGAAGCCGTATTTGAATCAAATGCCTCGTAACGCTCGCATTGACGCTCCCGGCGCCCTGCATCATATCGTCATTAGAGGGATCGAACGCAAGGCGATTTTCGAAGATGATGCCGACCGAGAGGATTTTATCGACAGGCTTTCGGGTCTGCTGCAGGAGACGGCTACGCCCTGTTATGCCTGGGCCTTGATGACAAACCATGTCCACCTGCTCCTGCGCACGGGCAATGTTCCAATCGCATCGATCATGCGCCGGCTTTTGACCGGATATGCGGTTCGTTTCAACCTGAGACACCGCCGCCACGGACATCTTTTTCAAAATCGCTACAAATCCATTCTTTGCGAGGAGGATACGTACTTTAAGCAACTGGTCGCCTATATTCACCTTAACCCGGTGCGGGCCGGGATTGTAAATGATGTGGCCGCTCTAAAAGTTTTTGCTTATGCGGGTCACAGCGCCTTGATGGGCAAAAGGCTGAGGACTTGGCAGGATACAGCCTATGTGCTAGGATTTTTCGGCCGGCGTCTATCCGAGGCAAGACGAAATCTGGCGGTTTATGTCAGTAAGTGGTCGTCCAAGGGGAGGTGCCCCGAGTTGACCGGCGGCGGGTTGATCCGTTCGGCCGGTGGGTGGCAAGCGGTCAAAGAAGCCTACCGTGATGGGATTAGGATCACAAGCGATGAACGCATGTTGGGAAGCAGTGAATTCGTTGAAACAACATTGAAACAGGCCGGTGAAGTTTACGAGCGCAGAATGCTGATGCAATCCGCCGGAATCGATCTGCCTGTGCTGATTGCGGCTGCATGTCGTTATCTTGGCATCAAAGAAAAGGAACTGGCCCGGCCGACCAGACGTGTCGAGATCGCGCGGGCACGCGCACTAATCGGCTATGTGGCCACGCAGTACGTGTCTATTTCCGGAAGCGAAGTGGCCCGCCGTTTTAATGTAGACCGTTCGGCAATCAGCCGGGCAATCGGGCGGGTAAACAGCGAACCGACGCTGTTGGCAGCTGCCAACAGCAATACGACAAAAACTCGAGAATAAACAACAATGAAACAACGTCCCGGTCACCGGGTGCTCCACTTCCTAAAAAACCTCGATAACGACCTGCGCGAAAGCCTGCTCATCCAGCTCCGCAACCTGTGGACCCACACCTCCACGGCCATCGAGGGCAATACCCTTACCCTGGGAGAAACCGCCTTCGTCCTTGGAGAAGGTCTTACGATCTCAGGCAAGCCGCTCAAGGATCACCAGGAGGTGGTGGGCCATGCCCGGGCCATAGATTTGGTGTACGAATATCTGGAGCAGGGGCGAACGTTTACCGAGGTGGATCTGTTCGCCCTGCACAAGGCGGTGCAGACGGAGGTTGTCGTCGACGTTTACAAACCGGTGGGCGGCTGGAAGAAGGAACCGAACTCTACGGTCGCGGTTGTGGACGAAAAGCAGGTGATCTTTGAATATGCCCCGCCTGCGGATGTGCCGGGCTTGATGGCAAACTGGTTAAAGCTGTTTAATGAGCAATGCCAAACAATAATGCCTGAAGATCGGCGGCAGGCGCTGGAAGCCTATGTTCATTTGCATCTCGCTTTTGTCCGCATCCATCCCTTTTTTGACGGCAATGGCCGACTGGCCAGATTGGTCGCCAACATTCCGGTTCTCAATGCTGGTCTGCCACCGATCATCATTCCCCGGGAACAGCGCAAGACATACATCGATGAGTTGTCGGCGTACCATTACGCCGTGAGACAGATTCGGGCCGGCGACGAACTGGTGCCTTAT
>JBAPSB010000188.1:0-53114 GCA_049281435.1 Desulfobacterales bacterium | reverse complement strand
GTCGAGCATGTCCGCGGACAGGGTGCTGCCGGATTTGATTTCCACGGGATAGGGTTCGCCGGCCTCCTCGATGACCAGATCGATTCCGTGGCCGGTTCTGTCGCGCCAGAAAAACAGCGGCGGTGTGCGGCGGTGATGCAGGTAGGCCTTCGCCGTTTCCGCAACCACATGGTTTTCGAAGATGGCGCCGCGCAGCGGATGGTTCAGAATCTGCGCGGGCTGCCGGATGCCTAAAAGATGGCACAGCAACCCGGTATCGTAGAAGTAGAGCTTGGGGCTCTTGATCAGCCGCTTGTTGAAATTACGATGGTGGGGCGGCAGCAGGAAAACGATGAAACTGGATGTTTCATCTTGCTGATTTACGATTGAATCGTAAATCTGTCAAACGCAACACGCGTTTCTCTCAAAGTTTTTGTTCGGCGATATTATTAATCGACGTCGTCATTCTTAGCGCAGTTCCATATTGATTCCAGATCAATGCCGGTAATCTTCATTCATCTGTCTCAAAGTTTCTTCCAATACCATCAGCCGTTGTTTGTCTTTAGGATCTCTTGATGCCTTCTTGAGCTCAACCAATGTTTTAAGGTTAAGAACCCGAATAATATGGCTCCTAAACTCAATTTCCACTGTATGTTCAAGGAGATCTTCGTAAGCTTTTCCCTGTTCAATAGAGGCCAAAACATCAAGTGGTCCAAATCGTGTCGTAAAGAGAAAATGACCCATCCCCGAAATATCCTCCTCAATTGGCCCGATTACCTTGTCGTCTGGTCGGCGATATGTAGCGTCGATCGATTTGAGAAACGCAAACAGCTTGGATATATTTTCGGAAGATCGGTTATGGACAATGTCGACATCCATTGTGGTGACAGGAGCTCCTTGCACAACGGCGGCAAGGCCACCAACCAGAATAAATTTTATGTCCGCCTTTAAGAGCCCTTCAAGTATTGCGCTCAGATCCAATACCGTTGGTTTCTCGCTGCCTGTAGGCATTTCTAAGCTCCACAATTGTACGTATCATGTTATCATTGGCAAGAAGCCGCTCATCAGGTGACATCCTGAGAAACATTGCAACCAACCCCTTATCAACACTCGATGAATCTTTTTTTTCCGTTTCCTTAATCATTTGAATCTTTCATTATCGCAATTTGCGTCCCATAGCCGAACGCCGCTAAACAGCCGCGAGGCTTTTTGCGTCGGCTGAATTAGCCTTGGGCAGCTTACTTCGTCAAGCTGGTAAGGAACTCCGTCAAAGATTGAAAGATTCTAAATTGAACGCCCATAAACTTTTAACCGGCTGAGGTGGGTCAGGGTGGCGAGCTGGTCGGCCGGCTCGGAAACTTTACCCTGGTGAGCGACCGGGCAGTCGGTTTTGATGAGGATGCGCTCCAGCGGGTCGTGGCGGATGGCGTCCCGATGGCAGGAACTGATTTTCAAAGCTGGAGTGCAGGAGATGTAATACCCGTCTGCCATGATTTTTTCCAGAATATCGAGCGGTCCGCTGTACCAGGGAGGATAGGACGCTCTCATTATTTAAACTTAAAAATATTCTTTCCGTTAGGGTTCGTGAAAGCCATAGCCTTAGAGGACAATTTTTTTGTGTGAAGCTCTAATACATTAATAGATTCGAGCGTTGCCCCTGTCACTGTCACCCCAGCGGTTTTCACTTTAAATACCCAGATAGGCCTCCCTTATGGCAGCGTTGGCGGCCAACTCTTTTCCTGTGCCTTTTTGGACAATACGCCCATTTTCAATCACGTAACAAAAATCAGCTATTCTCAAGGTCTGATGGACATTTTGCTCCACTAAAAAAATTGTCAGCCCTCGACGGTGCAGCTCCTCGATGACCCGGAACATTTCCTGGACCAGCAGGGGGGCAAGTCCCAGGCTCGGTTCGTCGAAAATGATCAAATCTGGGTTCTGCATCAACCCCCGCCCGATGGCCACCATCTGCTGTTCACCACCCGACAGGGTTTCGGCGCTTTGATTTTTCCTGTCGCCCAGTATCGGGAAAAGTTCGTAGACCCACGCCAAGTTCCTTGCCCGCTTTTCCTTCGCCCGTTTCAAGAAAGAACCGATGATGAGGTTTTCCTCAACGCTCATTTTCCCGAAGAGCTGCCGCCCCTCAGGAACCAGGGTAATGCCGAGATTGACCATCTCGTGAACGGGCAACCCTGTGATCTCATTGTCGTTGTAGTAGAGCCGCCCCTGAGTCGCCGGCAAGAGGCCGCAGACGGTTTTGAGCGTCGTCGTCTTGCCGGCGCCGTTGGCGCCCAGCAACGCCACGATACGCCCCTTATCCACAGCCAGATCGATGTCCCACAGCACCTGGCTATCGCCATAGCCGGCGGAGACGGAAGCCAGTTTCAAGACCGTCATGCCGCCTCCTCTCCCAGGTAGGCCTCGATGACCACCGGATCCCGAGCCACCTCGGCGGGCTTTCCCAGAGCGATCTGCTGGCCAAAGTTGAGCACCACCACCTGATCGCTGATGTTCATGATCACTCGCATGATGTGTTCGACGATGAGAATGCTGATCCCCTGGTCCCGCAGCTTCAGAATTAATTCGATGGTTCGGTCGGCTTCGGTGGGGTTCAATCCCGCCACCACCTCGTCAAGGAGCAGCAATTCCGGCTCCAGCGCCAGGGCCTTGCTGATTTCGAGCCGCTTTCGCCCGGGCAGGGTCAGGCTTGCCGCCGGATCATGGGCGCGCGGGCCAAGGCCGGTAAACTCGAGAATTTCCCAGGCATGTCGTTGGGCATCATTCTTTCGAGGGTGCCGACAAAGCGATGCCACCATCACGTTCTCCAGCACACTCAATCCGGGAAACGGTTTGACCACCTGAAAAGTTCGCCCGATGCCCATTTTCGCCAGCTTATAGGGAGGCAGGCCGCTGATATCGTTGCCTTTATAAATGACCTTGCCCCGCGTGGGCGCGTAATAACCGCTGATCACGTTGAATAGGGTCGTTTTCCCGGCGCCATTGGGGCCGATCAGCCCCACATTCATCCCTTTTCCGACGTCAAAGGAGATATCGTTGACCGCATGCAGGCCGCCAAAGGCCTTGACGATGCCGTCGACTCTCAGGATCGGTTCAGTCATTGGGATCGGCTCCTTGCGCCGGGCTTCGGCCCGGGGGCATGTCGAGGGCCATTCCTTTGCGCAGCGCGTTTCGTCCTTGAATATGACCGGTAATGGTGCCCCAAATACCGTTGGGCAAGAAAACGACGGTCAGGGCGATGCCCCCACCGAGGATGATCAGATACAACACCTGGTAGTCGGAAAGATAAGCCCAGAAAATTGTTTTGAAGGAAAAGACGACGATCGCTCCGATGACCGGACCGAGCAGCGTCCCCAACCCGCCGAACACGGCCATTACCATGGCCTGGTCGGTGATGATATCGGCCAACACCGAGGTCGGGTCGATAAACGTGATCCAGAAGGCATAGATGCCGCCCAGCACACCGGCGGGAACCGCCGACAAAACGAAGGCCTGGATTTTGATCCGGGCTGGATTCAAACCCAGCGCCATGGCGCCGGATTCATCTTCGCGGATCGATTTGAGTTTCAGCCCGAAGGGGGCCCGCTCCAGCAAGAGCCAGAGCACTAAAAAAGTGACGGCCATCACGGCCAGCATGATGTAGAAGAAGAAAACGGGGTGCAGAAACGGTGGCAAACGCATACCGTCGGGGCCGCCGGTGATATCCAGCACCAGGGCCAGTTGCTGGACGGCCAGCGCCAGGGCCCAGGTGGCGATGGCAAAATAGGCCCCTTTCAACCGCAGGGTCGGGATGCCGGCCAGAAAGGCCGCCGCCCCCGCGAAAAGCCCTGCCACCGGCAGCGTGGCGACAAAGGACCAGCCGCAGCGCATCATCAAGATGGCCGTGACATAGGCACCGGCGCCGAAGAAGGCGCCGTGGCCGAAGTTGAGATACCCGGCATAGCCGGCCATCACATCCCAGGTGATCGCCAGTCCAACCCACATGAACAATTCCGTCACGATTCTCAGGACGAAGGCGTTTTGGACAAAAGCCGGGACGAGGGCCATGACGCCGATGAACAGCCCAAACAAATAGATGCCGCGGCGCATGGATCAGACTCCTTTCCCGAACAGTCCCTTGGGAGAAATCAGCAACACGGTATACAGGATGATGAACACAGCCAACAGCGTGTAGCCCGGATCGAAATAAATCAGGAAAAAGGATTGCACCATACCCAGGAGAAAGGCCGCCCAGGGCACTCCGGCCAGAAACCCCATTCCCGCCAAAACGACCACAAAAAAGGACAGCACCGTATATTTGCTGCCCATCTGCGCGCTGATCGAGAACATGCAGCCGATCAGCACCCCGCTCATGGCACTGATACCGACGTAAATACCATAGACCCAGGAATTGGTCTTCTTGGCATCGATCCCCATCAGACCAGCGGCTTCCTTGTTTTGCGCCAGGGCCTGGATCGCCAGGCCGAAATCCGTCCGCTTCAGAATCCATGACAAGGTCAGGGTCACCACGATGGCGTAGACCAGGCCGATGAATCGAATCACCGGCACGGTGACAAAAAAATCCCCTCTGACGAAGGTGAAGGAATCGGCAGCCATCGCAGACGGAATCGACCGGCTGAAAAAGCCGAACACCGTAAGTCCGAGGCCTTTGAAGGCAATCGCCAAACCGAAGGTAAAAACCAGCGCCATCAACAGGGGATTGCCTTTTTTACCGCTCAATACGCGGTAGATGACGGGCTGAAACAGATATCCCAGCACTCCGAAGACGATAAAAACCACCGGCAGAAGCAGCAAGGGCTCCACCTGGGTCCACTGGCTGAGGTAAAGCCCGAGAAAAGCCCCCAGCATGATCCATTCGCCGACGGCGAAATCGATGATGTGCATCACCCCATAAGCCAAGGAAAAGCCTATGGCGATGGTAATATAGATGCCACCGATGAGAAGTCCGTCCACCAGTGCCTGCGGCAGCAATAGCATGAGGTTGCGTGCTCCGTGAGAAATCTTTGATCAGAGGGAAAGCGAGGGGATACGAAACCCGAGGTATCCCCTTCTATCTTCAGCCTCGCTGCATACCCGCTTTAGCGCTTGTCCCATGGCGTCATGGGGTATTGAGGGGCACTCTGGGCTTCGGCTCGGGGGCCGACGATCACCGGCTTTCCCCCTTGAATCTGCACGGTAAGCGGAGAAAGACCGATATTTGCATGGTAGTACTTGCCTTTCTCGGCAAATTTCACACGGCCGTAAAAGGTTTGAATATCCAGTTTTTCAAGAGCCTTGACCAGGGCTTCGCGCTGTGCCTCATCCAGGGGGGGCGCAGCCTTGATCTGGCCCAGGGCCGCCTGGAAGGCGATGCCCGCGGCCGTTGAGCCGGCCTGAGTATAGTCGGCCGGCACATTAAAGGCCGCTTCGGCATCCTTGGCATAGGCGGCGGCATCCGCCCAGAGGTAATCCCCCTTGGAATGCACGGTTTCGGTCCAGACCGAAGCGCCGTAAACCTGCTCCGCATTCTTGGCGAGGGCTCCAACGAAGGCCGGTTCGGTGACCCCGTAGTGCATCAGCAGCGCCTTGGGGGTGTAGTTGATCTGCAACAGGGCCTTGACCAGGTTGATGAGCTCTTCGTCGTGTCCGCCGAAGGCTATCAGGTCCGGCTTCAGCGCCTTGGCTACGGACATGAAGGACATCAGGTCCTGGCCGGCCGGAACGATGTTGAATTTTTTGATCTCGATCCCCGCCTTTTCGGCCGCTTCCTTGAAAGCCTCGGCCGTGGCCTTGGAAAACGTGTCGTTGGAGCCGAGAATCATGGCGCTTTTCGGCGGCGGGTCAAGGGCCGTCAAGGTTTCGATGGGGCTGGCACCGGTATAGTTTACCGGCGGGATGGTCCCGAAGGTATAGTAGAATTTTTGCAACCAGATCATGGGGGATTCGGCCGAACCGGTGATCATGGGAATCTTGTACTTTTCGAGAACCGGTGCCGCGGCCAAGGTCACCCCGGAAGAGTAGGGGCCGAGAACGAAATCCACCTTCTCCTGGGCCGCCAAACGCTCGGCGGCCGAGGCCCCCTGATCCGGCTTGGACTGGGCATCGCCGTAAACCAGTTCCACCTTGAACTTTTTACCGTCAATCTCGATGCCGCCGGCCGCATTGACCGTTTGAGCCCACAGGTCATACCCGCGCTTGGTGACGTTGCCTCCCGTGGCCAAGTCCCCCGACAAGGAGGTAATGACACCGACCTTGTAATAGTCCCGTTCCGCCAGTGCAGCCTGGGGCAGCACCAGGAGCAATCCGAGGATCAAAACCATGATGGGATAAAATTTTCGCATAATACTTTCTCCTTTCGGGTTCGGGATTTGTTAGTTGTCGAGCTTCGATCAAGACTCTGCATTCTTGATATGTCTTAAGCTTTGAGGTAGCCTGCTCCAGTTCGGTCACATCGTCCAGGATGCAAAGGGCCCCGATCATCTCAGCCCGCCACCATATGGGGCCGATCCTGGCCAAAAAACTGGTTCCGGCGTGGGCCAGAGGAATACCGGTGCGGTACTCGCGGTCTTTCAGGGCGGCGGCGACCATCGGCCAGAATTCCGGCATTGGATCTTCAAGCCGCTTTCCGGGATGCACCCCGAACTTTTCCTTGGCCATCTGGTTGGAAATAATGACGGATCCGAATCGATCGACAACGAAGATGATGTTGTGGGTGGCGTTGAACAGCGCATGACTAAAGGTTTGCCAGTCGAGGACCTGCGGCAGATAGACCGGCTGTTGGGACACCTCGGAGAGCGGTGGCATCATGTGAAAACCTCTTGGCTTGCGGGAAGGGTTTAGGATCCAAAGTTTTATGCATGAATGCATTGGATATGCAAGCAGGAATAAAAACATGGGCGGATCTGAGCCGAACCGGGCAGTCCAATTTATGACCGGTCGGCCACGGACAGCGCCAATCTCTTTTGTGCAGGGTAGGCCACACAGCCCTGCAGCGTGGCATGATACCCAGCCGGGTACGATAATTGCTGCCTGTTATGCTGTCTGTTATAAGGTGTAACAGACGCCACCATCAAATAAACGCAATCCGTAACGACACCACTCCAAACCTCAACATAAGGAGCAAATCAAATGAGTGCCTCCAAAAACCGTAACGAAGAACTGCAAAAACTAAGGACCGAAGTTCTTTCCGCTGGGCTGGCAAGCACCACCGCCGTGCACGTGGCGTCCGCCCGCGGCGCTATAGTGCGCGATGTGGAGGGCAGGGAGTTTATCGACTTTGGCGGCGGCATCGGGGTCATGAACATCGGCCACTGCCACCCCAAGGTCGTGGCCGCCATCCGGGATCAGGCGGAAAAATTTCATCACACCTGCTTTATGGTCAACCCATACGAGGTGGGCATCAAGCTGGCCGAAAAGCTCTGCCAAGTGACCCCGGGAAGCTTTCCCAAGAAAGCGCTCTTTTTGAACAGCGGTGCCGAAGCGGTGGAAAACGCCGTCAAGATCGCCCGCTATTACACCAAGCGGCCGGCGGTCATCGTTTTCGAAAACGCCTACCACGGCCGGACCTTGCTGACCATGACGATGACGAGCAAGGTCAAACCCTACAAGTTCGGTTTCGGCCCCTTTGCCCCGGAGGTCTATCGGATGCCATTTGGCGACGTGGTCGGGCCGGAAAAGCTGAGAGACTTTTTTCTCAAGCATGTCAACCCGGAGGCGGTGGCCTGTGTGGTGGCCGAACCGGTGCAGGGCGAAGGCGGCTTTATTGCCGCGCCTGACGGTTATTTTCAGGAACTGACCGGCATCTGCCGGGAAAACGGCATCCTCTTCGTGGCCGATGAAATCCAAAGCGGAATGGGCCGTACCGGCAAGATGTTCGCCATCGAGCACTGGGGGGTTGAGCCGGACCTGATCACGGTGGCCAAAAGCCTGGGGGCCGGCATGCCCATCTCCGCCGTCGTGGGGCGCAAAGAAATTATGGACGCCGTCCACCCCTTTGGTTTGGGAGGCACCTACTCCGGCAACCCGGTGGCGTCTGCGGCGGCTTTGGCGGTCCTGGAGGTCTTCGAGGAAGAAGACATGCTGGGAAAGGCCACCGCTCTTGGCGAAAAGCTGCTCCAGCGCTTTCAGACCTTTCGCGACCGATACCCGATCGTGGGCGAGATCCGCGGCCTGGGGGCCATGCGAGGGCTGGCATTGGTCAAGGAAGAAGCGCGCCAGCCCGCCGCGGACGAAGCCAAAAGGCTGGCCGCCTTCTGCCTCGAACGTGGCCTGATCATACTGGTGTGCGGCACCTACAGCAATGTGGTGCGCGTGCTGGTACCCTTCGTAGTAGAGTCCGACCAGCTGGAAAAGGGACTCGCAATCCTGGAACAAGGATTGGCTGAAATTTCCAGATAGGGCGCACGGCTGGGGTGATCCGCCAGCAACGGGCAATTCCTTTTTAAAACCCGGCGACCGGAATCCATAACCTGAGGTGAGACCATGGACGGCTTCTACGGCCGATATTTATGCATCGACCTGACCCGCCAGAGCTTCTCCATCGAGCCGATCGACGCGCAGGTCTTTAAATCCTACCTGGGCGGCAAGGGGCTGGCCGCCTGGCTGCTCACGGAACTCAACCCGCCGGGCGTCGACCCGCTGGCGCCGGAAAACACGCTTATCTTTGCCACCGGCCCGCTGGGCAACAGTATGATCTGGGGTTCGTGCCGCTACGGGGTCTTTACCAAATCCCCGCAAACCGGGCTTTTTTGCGAATCGTATGCCGGCGGCAAGACGCCGGACGCCATCGATGCTGCCGGCTTCGACGCCGTGGTGATCCAGGGTCGCGCCCAGCAGCCCGTGATTCTGGTGGTGTATCCCGACGGCGTTGATTTTCAGCCGGCCGACGGTATCTGGGGCATGGATACCTATGGCGCCGAAGAGACGATTCGTGACCGTTTCGGCAAGCCGGAGTTTCGCCGCAAGGGCGCGGTGGTCATCGGTCCGGCCGCCGAAAACCTGGTAAAATTTTCTGTGGTGGAAAACGACCGCTGGCGCTCGGCCGGCCGGACGGGTGCCGGCACCGTCATGGGCGCTAAAAAGCTCAAGGGCATTCTTTTTACCGGCAACTGCAAGCGCCCCCAGGCCGATGCCGACGGCGTCAAGGCCTTTTCCAAAAACTTTTTCAACGATTTCAAGGATCACCCGGCTGCCCAGGCCTACAAGAATTTTGGCACGCCGATGCTGGTCAAAGTCACCAATGCCGCCGGCGCCTTTCCCACCCGCTACTGGCAGAAGGGAACGTATGAACACTGGGAAAAAATCAGCGCCGAAGCGCTCTTAGCGCATTGCAGCGTCAAGCCCAACGCCTGCGGCAAATGCTTCATGGCCTGCGGTCAACTCAGCACCGTCAAGGAGGGCCGCCACGCCGGGTTGACCATCGAGGGGCCTGAATATGAAACGATTTATGCCTTCGGTGGCCTGTGCTGCATCGACCGGATCGAGGAGATCGCCTATCTGAACGATATTTGCGACCGTTTGGGAATAGACACCATCACCTCCGGCAACCTTTGCGCCTTTACCATCGAAGCCGTCCGGCGCGGCCGGGTGGACTACCCCATCGATTACGGGGATGTGGATGCCATTGCCGCTCTTTTACACCGGATCGCCAAGCGTGACGGTATCGGCGCGGTGCTGGCCGAAGGCATCCGCCATGCCGCCAGGGTTTGGGACCTTGCAGACATCGCCGTGCATGTCAAAGGCCTTGAGCCCGCCGGTTACGACCCGCGACCGCTAAAAGGCATGGGTTTGGCCTATGGCACATCGGATCGCGGTGCCTGCCACCTGCGGGCCACGTTCTACAAGCCCGAGCTGTCCGGGATGATTCCGGCGGATCAGATCGCCGGCAAGGCGGACCTTTTCCTCGATTTTGAAAGCCGCCTGACCATCTTCGACACCTTGATCCTGTGCCGCTTTTACCGTGACTTTTATGACTGGAACACACTGACAGAAGTCATCGAGCGGGTGACCGGTTTGGACGCCTCACCGGCGGCGCTGAAGAAATGCGCCTTGTCCCTGGCCACTCTGATTCGCAAATTCAACCTGCAAGAGGGCATGACCCCCGCCGACGACCGTCTGCCGAAGTTTCTCCACCAGCCGCTGACGGATACGGGCAAGGTGATCACCGAAGCGGAAATGGAAACCATGCTGATTGAGTACTATCGTCTGCACGGATGGGACGACAACGGTTTGCCGTGACCTTCGTGTGGATGCGATGATGGAAGCTTAGGACAAAAGCACTAAAACCGGTCACTTACTTGACCACCCGCAGCCGGTGAGTCCGGCGAAGCCTTTGGGCAAGGGCATCCAGGATCACTTAACTGCCCTCGTCGGCAGAGGCGATCTGGCGGCTGACGACATCTTCAATGCTTTTGGGAAGGATAGGGGCTCTCATTAATTAAACTTAATAATTTTCTTTCCGTTAGAGTTCGTTGAAAGTCATAAAGGAGATTTTTTTGTGTGAAGCTATAAAACTTTAAAAGGTGAGAGCCCATCCATCAATCCTTAAAAAGACTCGCTGGAAATATTGGACAAAACCTGGCGGGGGCTGACTCGACAACCGCGGGTGGTGCACATCTGATTCAAGCGGCTATTTTTCTTCCTCGTCTTTTGCCGCGCTGCCCTTTTTAAAGTCCCCTGAAAAGGGCACCAGCCCGGTCAGGGATTTTTGGGCCAGGCTCGACAAGTCGGTCCCGAAACCGAGCCACTGCCTGAACTGGTCGTCCACCCGGCTCTTGTAGGCCAGGTAGTTTTTCAACGTCTGCTCCAGGTATTTTTCGAAAAACTCTCCCAGGACGTTGTCCCCGTAACGGATGATCATGTGCAGCAAGGCCGCCGGTAAAAGGGCATTTTTCTTTTTGGCCTCTTCGAGCACGATCTGGGTCAGCACGAAGTCGGTGACGTCCTCGCCGGTTTTGGCGTCGACCGCGGTGACGACATGGCCGGCCTTGATCATCTCCGCCACCTGTTCGAGCGTGACGTACGCGCTGCGGGTGTTGTCGTACAAACGCCTGTTGGCATATTTTTTCAGTATGATCCTATCCGGCATGTGTCATCCTTTGTCTGGGGTCCCGCCATTACCGCGGACACGGAAGTTACAGCGGTATCCGAAACGTGTCATGGTGCAGCAAAAATAACAAGTTAAAAACAGAGCCAGATGATCAAAAATAAGAATAATATTAGTATTTCCTTTAAAATCAGATAGATAAAATATTTCTTACAAAATCCTAAGGGAATTTCACCACCAAAGAAATTTTTGTGCAATGCAATAAAATCTCTTGACACCCGGGCCTGACGTCGTATAGTGGAGGTATAGTTGACTTCGGGTCCATTAATGGGTAACAATTTAATCACGAAAGGGCGTATACCATGGAGACGGAAAAATTTGCGAAGCAGGTGATCGATTTTCAAAAAGCGACGTTCGACAACACCTTCTCGGCGGCGGTCATGATGCAGGACCAGGCCGAACGGATGTTCAACACCCTGCTGGAGCAGGCGAACTGGCTGCCCGATGAGAGCCGGCGGACCATCGACGAGTGGGTCGGCGCTTGCAAAAAAGGACGGGCCGATTTCAAGGGTGTGATCGACGAAAATTTTGCGAAGCTGGCGGAGATGTGTGCGGCGGATTCGACACCGAAGAAACCCCAGGTATCCCCGATGACGAAAATGAAGTAACGCCGTAAAAAACAATTGAAACCCAAAAGGAGGCAGGTATGTTCGAACCCAATCAAATGCTGAAGCAAATGCTCGATTTCAACAAAACGGCTTTTGACAACAGTTTTAAAGCCATGTCGACCATCGCCGATCAAAACGAAAAAATGATGAACACGTTTCTGGCACAGGCCAACTGGCTGCCCGAAGAAGGCCGAAAGGTGATCCAGGAATGGGTCGACGCCTACCGCAAGGGGTGCCAGGATTTCAAAAAAACCGCCGATGAAAACTACAAGAAGGTGGCGGATTTCTTCGAATCAGCCCAAAAAGCAAAATCAAAATAGCCTCAGTGTTCCAGGCGGGGTCGCATCGAGCGCGGCGGCAAGACGATATCCTGAAGGGGCAGCGAGTCTGATTTGACGCCAAGAGGGTATCCACGAAGTAAACCGCTAACAGCCACTCAAAGGAAATGGCACGCGAGACACAACTTATGAATCCCGACGGCAATGAAAAAAATGACCGGTTAGACGATGATATGGATCCCGCGTTTCTCAAACTCGCGGGCGATGTTCTAACGGCCACTCAATCTTACTGGATCGGGGTGTATCGCTACACCAACGAATTCATGCTGCCCTTTTGGACCGCCCTCAACGCATTTCAAACGACCGAAAAAGACAAGCTCATCCAGCACGATCCCCTGGAATCGTTTAAAGACTACCTCGAATTGTTCCAGTTCAATCTTCAAGTGGCTGAAAAGGGGATGACCAGCAGCCTGACGGGAATGAATGACTACCATACGGCAACCGCCGTTCGCGCCGCCAATGCGCTGCTCAACAGCGCCGGAATTGGAAAGGGCGAGAATTTCCGCGATTTCATGGCCAAGGAGGCTGCGCTGCTGAATAAAGTCGTGTATTCCTATCCGCGGGCCATTCGGGCCATCGGGTCCGAATACGGGTTTCATTTCGAGGACGGCGGGTATCACAAAGTTGCCGAGACCGAGCGGTTCAACGTCTACCAGGTCCTGCCCCGCAACGGTGCCGCGGTGCGTCCGACCGGCAAACCGGTGCTGATCATTCCCCCCTATGTTCTGGGGGCCAATATCCTGGCGTTTTTACCGGTGGAAAACAAGAGTTATGTCCACGCTTACGCCAACCAGGGAATTCCAACCTACATCCGCGTCATCAAGGACATCGACACTTCGCCGGCCGTTCAAACCCTGACCGGCGAGGAAGATATCCTCGATACCCGTTTCTTCTGCGAACGCATCAAGTCCATTCACGGTCGTCCGGTCACCCTCACCGGGTTCTGCCAGGGCGGGTTTATCGCGGTGGTCGGCGTGCTGAGCGGTGAACTCGACGGGGTCGTCGATGCCCTTATCACGTGCGTGGCCCCGATTGACGGCACCCGCAGCGTGGCCCTTATCGACTACATGCAACATTTGCCACCCCGGTTCAGGGACTTGGGGTATGCCGTCAAGGATTTGCCCAACGGCAACCGGGTCGTCGACGGCAAGGTCATGAGTTGGGTCTACAAGCTCAAAAGCATGGAAAAAGAATCCCCCGTGCACACCTTTTACCGGGACCTGATGATGTTCGGCCGCAACGGCAACGGCGATTTCAAGATCAGCCGGACCGCCGCCGCCATCAATCACTGGTTGATCTACGACCGCAACGATCTGCCCGAGGCCATCACCAAAATGAGCTTCGACTCCTACACCATTCCGATTTCAAAAACCGGAACGCTGCCGTTCAGGCTCTTCGGGCGTGAGGTGTCGTTTGAGCGCCTGCGCGAAAAACCCGTGCCCTACCTGATCTGTTATGGCAAGGAGGATGACCTCGTCGACAGCGCTGCGGCCCTGGCACCGCTCGATTTCATCGAGGCCGAAATTACCGCCTTTCCGAAAGGACACGGTGCCATCGCCACCTCGTGGTCGAATCCCCAATCGGCCTACGCGCTGCAGAAACGTTTCGAAGATGGATCCCGCGGACCGGTGAGATTTCAACTGGACCTGGAAGTAAAAAAAGAATAACCGCCAGCCGACACATCAGCCATGGACCGACAATTTCTGGAATTCTGGGGAAACTATCTTCTTTCCGTTGCCCAAGGGCAGAAGCAGCTCGAAGATGTCACCCGCTGGATCCGCGGGGGCTTCAGCGGCGTTGATGAGCTGACTGCGCTGTTCAAGAAATACTATGGCCTCCGGGAGCCCGAGCAAGACACCCCGCAGGGCCGTGCAACCTGGGAAAAGGCGGCGGCGGATTTCAAGCAGTCGTTTAGCGATTATTTTTGTATCATGGGTTGGGTGTCGAAAGAAGAATACCAGGTCCTGCAGGAAGAAAACCGGGGCCTGAAGCAAAAGATCGAAACCCAGGAACAAACCATCTCGCGCCTGCGCGAACTCCTCAAGTCCCCTGGCATCGATTTGAATCAGACGCACGAGGTGCTGCAGGAGTTGATCACCAAGCAGACGGCGGAGTTTCAGGAGCTCGTGAAAAAATTCTCGGAGGATCAATAACCCCGCGGCAGGAACCGCAGCGGCATATCCCTTTACCCCCGAATTTTGTGAACTTCGCGCGTCCTTTTTGAATCGGAAGTCATTCCAACACGCCCCCGGCCGGTTTTTGACTTCGATCCGGAACATCACCTTGCCCCTTAGAACCAGGAGCGGTGGCTCCAGATATCGTCTTTGAGATCCCGCATGTCGTTTTGCAGGGCCAGATACATGGCAGCGTTCTGGATGGCCAGTCCGCCGGTCTGGGCCAGGGCGTTGACGAGCATTATCAGATCGTCTGGATACTCCCGTTTAGCACCGCTGCACAGTCGCATGATGCCCACGACCTCATCGCGGGCCTTGATCGGGGCCACCAGCATAGACGCGATGCCCTCTTTCTGCACCGCATCCCGATATTGCAGCGAAGGCTCGTTTTCGACATCCGCAATAACGATCGTCTGGCCCTGCATGATCTTCGAGAGGGCTCTGCCGACCGACACCGGCCCCTTGTTCAGAAACTCTTCGCTCAGCCCGTAGCTGGCCACCAGTTCCAGATTGCCGTTTTGCTTGTTCAGAAGGCGGATGAGAACGCCCTTCATTCCGAGGGCCTCGCAGATCTCGGCCGTCAGGTTGTGCAGTATTTTTTTGATGTCGAGGCTCGAATTGATATTGGCCGCCAGATCGAGAAACAGCGTGGAGTTACTGCGGATGCGCTCCAGGAGCCGCGAGAGTTCGATGGCCCGGCCGCCATGCTCGGCCAGGGCGGTCAGAAAGTCGATTTCGTCCCGGGAAAAATCACGCGCAGTGGCGGTGTAGAGCGCCAGGACCCCGATGGTCTTGTCTTTGACCATTACCGGCACATCCAGGATGGAAGCGATGCCCTCGGCTTTTTTCATTTCGTGGTTCTCGACCCGCGGGTCTTTGGTCGCATCGCGAATGGCCAGAAAGCCCCCTTTTAAAATGACGCTGACGATCTTTTTGGCGTGCAGCGGCTGGGCATGGAGATATTTTTCGGAAAGCCCCTTCTGGGCCACCGGAATAAAGACATCGTCGGCCGCATCGGCCAGAAACAGGCAGGCCGCCTTGGCATCCATCGTCTCGATGGCGCTCGTCACGATCATATCCAGCAGCTTGCCCTTGCTGAGCGTGCTGCCGAAGGCCTTGCTGATTTTGCAAATTGCTTTAAAGTAGTTGATCTCCTTCGCCATCACTCTTTCCTCCGGGCCATGACTTCGGTCCCTTTTACAAGTAGCTGCTTCATATCCCCAACGGCGTTGTCGCTGCCTGTTGATCCCTCATCATTGCAGGACGGCGAGCGCTGCCGGAATCGATATCCACTTCCGCGACCAACTTCAAAACCGGTATGGACATAGATCAGGACTCTAATTCGACCTTGTCTTTTTTTTGCCCACGCTTCACGGCGGTTTTCCTGGCGCCCGGCTTGTCCCCGGCGGGCCTCTGTTCGACTTCATCCCGATCCTTGAGCCACCGGGCGATTTTCGGGACGAATTCCTTCTGGTATTTCGAACTGACGTAGATCCCGATGTGCCCGGTTTCCAGACAGACATCCTCGACATCCGTGCTGCCGACGCTGGCGGTCAATTTCTCGCAGGCCTCGGGCGGCACCAGATGATCGTATTTGCCGTAAATGTTCAGCAGCGGCATGGAGACCTTCTTTAACTCCACGTGCCGCCCGCCGACCGTCATCTTGCTTTGTATCAGCAGGTTCTTCTGGTATCCGTCCCTGACGAACTGACGGAAGGTTTCTCCGGGAATATCCGGGCTGTCGAAGATCCATTTTTCCATCCGGACAAAATTTTCGACGAAGCTCTTGTTGTCCATGTTCTCGAGAAAGCCGACGTATTTGTCGATCATCAGGCGGGCCGGATTGAGCATCAGAAAACCGAAGTTGAGAAAATCACCCGGCATGTTGCCGAAAGTCTCCACCATGCGGTCGATGTCGACATTTTTCATCCAGATGTGGAGCAGTCCCTGGTCGGTGTCGAAATTGGTGGGCGTGACCGTCGTCACCAGATTTTTAATTTTATGGGGGTTCAGGGCACAGTAGATCACGCTGAAGGTGCCGCCCATGCAGATGCCCATC
Organism: Desulfobacterales bacterium; assembly: GCA_049281435.1. GTDB lineage: Bacteria > Desulfobacterota > Desulfobacteria > Desulfobacterales > SG8-13 > JARFQH01. Next base: position 36,855 of record JBAPSB010000188.1, on the reverse strand, counting down.
AGGTTTATCTTTGGCAGCCCGTGCCTGTCGCGGATAAAATCGACGATGTTGTCCATGTATCCGTTGACGTGGTCGTCGATGGTGAGGTAGCGGTCCTTTCGGGTAGGATAGCCCCAGTCGACCATGTAAAGGTCGATCCCGTTTTGCAGAAAGCTCTGGACGACGCTGCGGCCGGGTTGAAGATCGAGCATCGTCTCGCGGTTGATCAGGGCGTAGACAACCAGCAGCGGGTGTCGATACCGGGCCGGCACGACGGGTTGATAGTGCTTCAGCTTGACCCGGTCTTCTTCGTAGACGACCTCGTAAGGCGTCGGGGCTATTTCGGTGTCGAGTTCCTGCAGCAGGATATCCGAGGCCTTTTGGGCGCGCTCCGGAGCTTTTTCTGCATCCTCGGCCAGTTTGGCTAAAATCAAATCAACAGGGATTCTGGGTTTTTCCATGACGCCACCTGCCTTTTTCTCCGCTGGTATCGTGATCGGACACATCAGCCTGGTGCTGCTTTTTCAAATTTCCGGATTCTTTTTTTAAGGAAGTATATCTCCCGGTACAGCTCATCCAGGTCTTTCTGGGTCGGTATCGCCATGCCCTTCAACATGTCCTGGGTGATGGTTTCACGCGCGATGAAAAAATCCTCCAGCGCGGAGAGGGTTTTGTGCATGACCGACAGATACTCGGGTGACTTGTAAAGGGTCATGTAGTGCCCCTCGAGAATTTTTATCCACAACCGGTAGATGGCGTTGGCATCTTCGGGCAGTTTACCGACCTCCGCCAACTTGGAGACCTCATCCTGCAACACTTTAAACGACTTCTCCATCGGCATGAAAAAAACCGTCATGAATTCGCCGAAAGACGCCTGAAAGCGGTTGAACTTGTCGACCGCCTGGTTGAATTTTTCCTGGTAAAAACGCGTCAGCCCCAGCTGGGGGAGGTTGAAAAACTGGCGAAATTCCTTTTCGTAGATGTCCGTCCAGGCTTTGAATACGTCTTCATCCAGGTTTTCGAAAGAATAGGCCTGGGTGGATCGGCCGATGCGGCCAGCTTTTTCGATCAATTGCTGCTGAAGGTTGAAAAAACCCTGCCAGCTGGCCCGCACCATTTTTATCAGCACGTCCGGCATGGCATTCCCCAGGTTGGAAGCGGCCTCAAACGCCCCAATGTCACCGGCCGCCGTAGAGAGGGTCTGCCAGGTCTTTAAAACCGTTTCGAAGGATTCCCGGGACCGGCTTCTTTCCTTGTGACCGTTGGACGCCGATGCCGCTCCCGCCGGGTAGGGGTCCGTCGCGGGCCACGACTGCAGCATCGATCCCCAGAAATCAGTAGTTGATTTTATCCAGGCGCTCAGCAGATTCTCAGGGTTCGGGAAGGCATTGCGGTCATCGGTCATAGTGTCCTACCTCGCACTGGCGGCATCAAAATATCTTTAGAAATGAACCCAAATCGCGTCGGAACCTCAATCGTCCAAACCCGCCCGCCAACGTCAATCAGCGGGATGCCGTTTTCGTTTACCAGAATGTCAAGAAAAGGCGGGTTGATTCCCGGCCCCGGCGTGCTTCATAAAGCAGAGGCGATCAGCGTTCGCACAGTTCGACCAGCACCCCGCCGGTGGCCTTGGGGTGCAGGAAAGCGATCTTGGCCCCGCCGGCACCCTTGCGCGGTTTTTCGTCGATCAGCCGCACACCCTTTTCCTTCAACTCCGCCAGTGCCGCTTCGATGTCGGCCACCCGCAAGGCGATATGCTGGATGCCGGCACCCTTTTTCTCCATGTACTTGGCGATCGGACCATCGGGTGCCGTCGACTCGAGCAGTTCGACTTCACTCTCGCCGACCGGGAAAAAAGCAGTGGTGACCTTTTGCTCGGCGACGGTTTCAGTGCCTTCAAACGACAACCCGAGGATATCCGACCAGAAGGTTTTTCCTTCGTCGATACTGCTGACGGCAATGCCCAGGTGGTCGATCTTGAGAATTTTCATGCGCTGCTCCTTTCCGATGTATCACGCGGCAGTTAAAAGAACCAGGATCTGCTTCGGTATCAGCGGTACTTTTCCATCGCTCTCCCGAAGCCTGGAAGTGAATTGACGATGGTGTCATCATCGACACAGTAAGAAAGCCTGAAGTGCCCGGGACCCCCGAATCCACTGCCCGGAACCGCCAGGATCAACTCCGCCTGCAAAGCCTTGACGAAAGCCACATCATCGGGTATCGGCGTTTGGGGAAAGAGGTAAAACGCCCCCGGCGGCCGCACGAAGCTGTAACCGCAGCCCGCCAGTCCATCGCAGAGCAGGGCGCGTTTACGGGCGTAGGCCGAAATATCGACGCTGGCGCCCTGCACGAGGGCCACCGCCCGCTGCATCAGCGCCGGAGCATTGACGAACCCCAGAATGCGGTTGGTCAGCGCCATGGCGCCGGTCAGATCCCGCCGGCAGGCCGCCCGCGGATTCACGGCGGCATACCCGATTCTCTCCCCCGGGATCGAGAGATCTTTTGAGTAGGAAGTGGCCAGAATGCTTTCGGGGTAACCGGCAAAAATACTCGGCACCCGGGCGCCGTCATAAACGACCTTGCGGTAGGGTTCGTCTGAAATCAGATAGATGGTGCGGCCGAAATCGCGGCTTTTTTCGGTCAGAAGTTCGCCGAGCGCCTGCAGGCTTTCTTCCGGATAGATCTGGCCGGTGGGGTTGTTCGGCGAGTTGATCAGGACCGCCTTGGTTTTTTGGGTAACCGCCGCCGCCAGTAAATCGAGGTCGAGCGTAAAATCCGGCCGGGTCGCTACGGTTTTCAGGGTGCCGCCGTGATTGGCGGCGTAGAACTTGTATTCGACGAAATACGGGGCGGGTGTGATCACCTCGTCGCCCGCATCGAGGATCGCCTTCAGGATCATGTTGAGCGCCCCGGCCGCTCCGCAGGTCATGAGGACGTCCTCTTCGGTAAACGCCTCCCCGTGCTCCCGCGCCAGGTATTCGGCAACGGCCCGGCGCACGTGGGGATAGCCGGCATTGGGCATGTACCCGTGACCCATGGGTCCCGTTTCCGACATCACGGTCGCCAGGGCGTTTTTGAATATTTCGGGCGGGTCCAGGTTCGGATTGCCGAGGCTGAAGTCGTAGACGTTTGCGGCCCCGTGACGGGCTTTCAGCCGGGCACCTTCCTCGAACATCTTCCGGATCCAGGAAGATCCGGTCATCATGGTCTTGATATCCGCTGCAATCGTCATTATCGGTTCCTTAGGCTTTAAGATAAAGGTTTTGACTGTGTTATCGGTCGTTGGCGTATGACTATACAGCCGCCTCCCTCTGGCCTTGTCAAAACCTTTATCTTAAAGCCTATGAAAGATAAAAGTTTTGACTGCTGGTATCGGTCGTTGGCGTATGACTATACAGCCGCCTGCCGCTGGCCTCGTCAAAACCTTTATCTTAAAGGTTATAAAGGATGGAGGCTTTGGCCGTTTTATCGCCACTGCCTGGCGGTGAGTGTCAAACGGATTCGACCGCTTTGACCTCGGGGACTTCCTGCTTCAGCAACCGCTCGATGCCGTTCTTGATGGTCATCTGGGACATGGGGCAGCCCTTGCAGGCTCCCTGCAGGCGGACCTTCACGATTCCGTCCACGATCTCGACCAGTTCCACGTTGCCGCCGTCCCTTTGAAGCATCGGCCGGATCTTCTCCAGGGCCGCTTCGACTTTTTCTTTCATCGGGTCCTCCTATTCTGATTATGCGCCCACGAGGCCATCGGTTGCAAGTGGGGGCCGCCGTGAACCTGATGCCATATCGGATTTGCCTGACAATATAAATACAAAATTTGAATTTGCCAAATGTTAGGCCCCTGAGCCCGAGTCACCATCGACACCCGACGGACCGGGTCAGGCTGCCGGTTCGCTGCGGCCGGCACACTCAGAGCGCCGCCGATAAAACTCCTTGCGAAAAGCCGCAAAGCGCTGGTCGGCGATGGCGGTGCGCATGGCGTGTGCCAGGTGGACGAAATAATGCACATTGTGAATCGTATTCAAGCGATAGGCCAGAAGCTCGCGGGATGCATACAGGTGACGCAGATAGGCGCGCGAGAAATGGCGGCAGGTGTAGCAGGTGCAGTCCGGATCGGGCGGCGTCGTATCGGTTCGGTAGCGGGCGTTGGTGATGTTCAGGACCCCGGCCGCCGTGAACATCTGGCCGTTGCGCGCATTGCGGGTGGGCAGTACGCAATCGAACATGTCGGCCCCGAGCGCCACCAGTTCCACCAGATCTTCGGGCGTGCCCACCCCCATGATGTATTTCGGACGGGATTCCGGCAGCCGCGGCAGGGTGTGATCCGCCATTTCCAGCATCTGATCCTTGGGTTCGCCGACACTGAGCCCGCCCACCGCGTAGCCGTCGAAGCCGATCTCGGCCGTCAGATCGGCCGAGCGGGCGCGCAATTCCCTGAACATACCCCCCTGAACGATGCCAAAAAGCGCCTGGTGACCGTCGGTATGGGACCGCCAGGCTTCCTTGCAGCGCCCGGCCCAGCGGGCGGTCAGCGCCAGCGCCTTATCTGCGGCGTCACGCTCGGCCGGGTAAGCGATGCACTGATCGAGGCACATGATGATGTCCGAATCCAGGCCCACCTGGATCGCGACCGATTTTTCGGGACTGAGCAGATGCGCTGAGCCATCGATGTGCGACTGAAAGGCCACCCCCTCCTCGCTGACCTTCGACAGCCGCGCCAGGGAAAACACCTGAAACCCGCCGCTGTCGGTCAGGATCGGATGATTCCAGTTCATGAACCGGTGAAGCCCGCAAAAGCGCTCGATGACATCACACCCGGGCCTCAAGTACAGGTGGTAGGTGTTGCCGAGTATGATCTGGGCCCCGCAGTGTTCGAGTTCCTCCGGGGAAAGCGCCTTGACGGTTCCCAGCGTGCCGACCGGCATGAAAACCGGTGTCCGCACGGCACCGTGCGCGGTTTCGAACACACCGGTCCGCGCCCGGGTTTCCGGGCAGCGGGATTTGATGGTGAAATTGAACATGGGAAAATTGCTTTAAGTTTTAGGTGTTAAGTTTTAAGTCTCTGCAGCTCTCCAAGACTTCATAAATTTCGACCGCCAGCGAACAGGCCCGCTGCCAGACTTCCAGGTCTTCAAACGATCCGTAAGCCAACTTTCCCGCCCGTCTAAAAACCAAACACCAAACACCAATCATCAAATACCACACACTAAACACCACACACTAAACACCAACCACTAAATACGCTTTTTCCCTAAATTATCAACATCGCATCCCCGTAGCTGAAAAACCGGTAATTTGCCTCGATCGCCGCCTCGTAGGCCTTGAGAATCCGGTCTCTACCAGCGAAGGCGGCCACCAGCATCAGCAGGGTCGACTTCGGCAGGTGGAAATTCGTCACCATTCCATCGATGGCTTTAAACCGGTATCCCGGATAAATATACAGGTCGCAGATGCCGCTGCCGGCAGCAATATGGCCGCGGGTATCGGCGCTGAATTCGAGCGTCCGCACGCAGGTGGTGCCAACGGCAACAATGCGGCCGCCCCGGGCCCGGGCGCGATTGATGCGATCGGCCGCGACGGGCGTCACCTGAAATCTTTCGGCGTGGATGCGGTGCCGGCGGATATCGTCCACCCTGACCGGCATAAAGGTACCGTAACCGACGTGCAGGGTGATGGTGGCGATATCGATACCCTTGGCCCGGATGCCCTCCAGAAGGTCCCGCGAAAAATGAAGTCCGGCCGTGGGCGCGGCCACGGCCCCTTTTTCTTCGGCATAAACCGTCTGGTAGTCCTGCCGGTCTTCCGGCAAAGGGTATCCGGCCTCGCGATGGATGTAGGGCGGCAGCGGCACCTGCCCGATTCGATAGAGATGGGACTCGAAGGCACCATCGCAGTCAAAAGCCAGCCTGAACTCGCCGGCGCCGCCCTCCAGCACTGTCGCCCGCAAACCGCCGTCGAAAAAAAGGCCACTTCCGGGACGCGGCGCTTTGTGGGCCTTTACCAGGCAGCGGCACACAAACCGGCCATTTTCGGTTCGCCCGCCGGCGTAGTCGAGAACAAGGACCTCGACCTTGCCGCCGGTGGTTTTGCGGCCGACCAAACGGGCGGGAATCACTTCGGTGTTGTTGACGACCAGAATGTCGGGCGGTTCGATGCACGCGAGGAGGTCATTGAAGATGCGATGGGCTATCGCCCCGCTTTGGCGGCCCAATACCAGGAGCCGGGAGCTGTCCCGGCGGGCCGCCGGCGCCTGGGCGATCCGTTCGGGCGGAAGGCGATAGTCGTAATCTGACAATGAAAAAATTCCGGCACGCATACGACCGCCCGCTATCGCTTTCCTGCGTACACCAGGCCCAGGCCGATCACCATCAACACCAGTCCGAGGCGGCGCAGGTTTTCGTCCGGCATGTCAACAATCTTCAGGATCCAGCGCTTCATCCTGGCCGGAAAGGCGAAATACGGCACCCCTTCGAAGATCATGACCATGCCGGCGACACACAGAAAAAATTCCATCAAAAGCCATCCTGGATGCCGAAATGAGCACGCTGATTCCGGCAGTATGGTGTAACCATTAAGTTGTTGGCACGACTTGGGATGCCGGAATGCTGGATCGGCCGGCAGTCCAGCGGAAGATCGGTAAAACAGGAACAATGGAATGATGGCCAACATTCCAGCATTCCATCCCTCCATTTCTTCAACATTCCATCACCTCGACCGGGAGACCCGCGAACCAAGCCCTTGACGATCTTCGCCGGGGGCCTGCTTGCGGCAGCTGGCGCAGATCATGCCATCGGTGTCCCCGGCCATGAACCGGCGGCGATACTCCCCGTACTGCCCGCCACGCCATATGTCGGCAATTGTGTTCCGGGTCAGATCACCCACCACGCTTTGCTGTTCCCAGTCCGAGCAACATAGAACCATTCGCCCGTCATGCAGAACGAAGATTTGCTCCATCAACCGCCGGCACCAGGTAAATGGCACCAACCGGCCCACACCGACCGCCGAGGCGCGGATCTGCGGGTGGTCGATCCGGTTTTCCACCGGTTCGATGTGCAGCCGGATGTGGCGCTTTTGCCAGTATCGGCGAATCGCGGGCAGTTCAGAGTGGGTCTGCAAGGAATCGACCGTAACGATTTCCAGCCGGGGCCGCTTGTAGCCGCCCTTCTCCTTGAGATCCAGGAACCCGTCGATGTTGGCCAGTGTTTTTTCCAGGGGCAGGTTCATGATGCGCCGGTAGGTTTCGGGATCGATGCTCTGCACCGAAATTTTTAATTTGTCTAGACCCGCGTCCAACAGCCTTTTCGCCATATCGCCGGTCAACAGGCCGCCGTGCGTGGTGATCTTGGTGTACCGGGGCTTGCTAATGCGGCTGCTGATGTAAGCGACCCGTTCGGGGAGGCTGCGATCCAGCAGGGGTTCGTTCATCAGGTAAAGGGTGTAGCGCCGCACGCCAAGCTCCAGGCACTGGTCCACCACCGAACGAAAAAGCTTTTCTTCCATGCGGCGTCCCATGGGTATCGGTCGCCGAGTTTTGCCGTTCGGGCAGAAACTGCATCCGCCGTTGCATCCGGTGACCGTTTGGATCTGAACATTCTCGGGCGGCTGGCCGGCGGCCGGCGCGATCGTATGGCAGGGGCATGTGGCTGTCATGGCGCACAACCTATCTTCTCGATCGAACTTTGTCAAAGCGGGGAAAGCCTCTGCCGTCTTGTTGCTGCAGGAGCGATCCGGCCTTTGGACGGCAGCGCCTGCCCGTCGAATGGGGCCGACCACGGGCCCTTTGATTTCCCCCGGGAAAAAACTTTCCGGCAGGCTGACTCCGGCTTCCGGCCGGAAAGTCGGTTTTGTGCTTGTCAAACTGCGTCAAGCTATATAGTTTCCAATAAGAAATGGTCCTTTTTCGCAATTCCCCACCGGCTTCGGGACAAAGTCGGCGTCAGCCAGCTTTGGATCACTGCTGTGGCATTTATCCCAATGCCTCCACGCCGCGGGCTTCCTTGTGTCGCCAGAAAATGGCTCGTTTCCGGATTTAAAATGGGTCGGGGTGATGAAACGGGGCCTACGGATGGCATTGAACCAAATAATCGGGCTGGACGTTCCCATGCTCACCGGGACAATCGGACCGACGCCCAGGGTCGATTCTCCCGTCTTTTTCCGCCGAATATCATCCACGGGCCTCAGAAGCAATACAGCCGGGACAATGGCCTATGAAAACCAAACAGCCCCCGGTGGTCAAAAGGACTTTGTGGTCCTGGGTCCTGGCCACCACCCCGAAACTCCAGTTTCTGCTCATTTTCATCATTCTGATCACCGTCTTCATGCGGGTCGTCCCGCTTGAAATGCAGAAACGGATTATCAACCAAGCGATCTATCTTAGAAAAATCGATTTATTACTGATTTATTGCGGCATCTATCTGTTTGCGGTCATCGCCCAGGGAGCCTTGAAATTTGCGATCAACTACATCCAGACCGTGATCGCCCAGCGGGCCTTGACCGGCATGCGCAAGGACCTCTACCATCACATCCTGACCCTGCCGCTCAGCTTCTTTCGCAAAACCCAGCCCGGTATGGTGGTCTCGGCCCTGACGACCGAGCTGCCGTTGGCCGGCAATTTCGTCGGCATGGCCATCGCCGTGCCGGTGACTAATATCCTTACCCTGCTGGCTTTTGCCGGATACCTTCTGTGGCTCAACCCTCTGCTGGCGGTCGTCTCGCTCAGCATCTACCCGATGGTCGTCATCCTCCTGCCCATGCTGCAAAGGCGTGCCAACCGGCAGAACAAACGGCGGGTGGACACCTCGCGCCAGATGGCGGACAAGATTGCCGAGGCCGTCTCCGGGATCCACGAGATTCACGGAAACGGCGCCTACGAAATAGAAAACACCAAATTCGATTTATTGTCCGACAAGCTGGAGCGGATCCGGGTCGTCTGGACCCTCTATTCGCAGGCCATAAAGGTCCTGAACAATTTCTTCACGAATCTGAGCCCTTTTCTCGTTTTTCTATTGGGCGGTTATCTGGCGATGAAGGGGCGGCTGGAGCTGGGGGCCCTGGTCGCATTTCTGTCGGCGCAAGAAAAGCTCTACACGCCCTGGAAAGAATTGATCGAGATGTACCAGGTGCACCAGGACGCCATGGTTCAATACACGCGCACCATGGAATACTTCGACCGCGAGCCGGACTATCTCATCGAGCCGCCCGACCGCCAGCCGTACACCTTCAGGGGCGACATCGAGGTGCAAAACCTCTCGTTTGTCACCGAGGACGGCATTTCCCTGCTCGATGACATTTCACTTTCTCTCCCGCAGGGCCACAACCTGGCGCTGGTCGGGTTTTCCGGCAGCGGCAAAAGCACGCTGGCCCAGTGTATCGGCCAGCTCTACCGCTATACCGGCGGGCATGTTCTGCTGGACGGCAACGAGGTGGGAGCGCTGACCAAAAAGGATATCACTCACAATGTCGGCCTGGTTTCCCAGAGCCCCTTCATATTTTCCGGCACCATCCGGGAAAATCTGCTGTATGGCTGCCTGGCCAATACCGACGGCGGCCGAAACGGCGGCAACGGCTCCCTGCCGAGCCTCGACGACATCATTGCGGTGCTGCAGCAAACCGGCATCTTCGTCGATGTCCTGCGCCTGGGCCTCAACACCATCCTTAAAATCGATCGGGATCGGGACCTGGTCGCCCGGGTGCTGCGCACCCGGCAAAGCTTTCAGCAAAACTTCGGTAAAGAACTGGCGCAGTATGTCGAATTCTTCGATGAAAACCGGTATCTTAATTTTTCCAGCGTCCTGGAAAACCTGACCTTCGGTACCGCCAACCACGAAGAGTTCAATTCCGCCAATTTGCCGCAAAACGCTTTCTTCCGCACCTTCCTGGAAGAGGCCCAGCTCACGCGGCCGCTGCTGCGCCTGGGCACCCGCCTGGCCGAGCGGATGGTCGACATCCTGGGCAACATGCCGCCGGAAAAGGTTTTTTTCGACCAGAGCCCGATCGCACCGGAGGAGTTGGACGGATTCCGGAAGATCAGCGAACGCGCCAAAAAGGGTGACCCCGACCAGCTGGCGGAAACAGACCGAACCAGGCTGCTCGATCTGGCGCTGCGCTTTACGCCGGGAATCCATAAAATCGTGGCCCTGCCGGAGGTTCTGGAAGTCCTGGTCCTGGAGGGGCGACATCTTTTCAGGGAAAAAATCCACGCCGAAGACCCGGAAGCCTTCACTTTTTTTCAGATGCCGCAATACATTTACTCGCAAACGATCCTGAACAACATTTTCTTCGGGAAAATGAAAATCTTCAACCCGGATGCCCAGGAAAAAATCAACCAGAGCATCGTCCACCTGTCCATCGAAGAAGACTTTCTCGAAACCATCATCGACATCGGAATGCAGTTCGAGGTCGGCAGCAAGGGCGACCGGCTCTCGGGCGGTCAGCGGCAAAAGCTCTCCATTGCCCGGGCCCTGCTCAAGAACCCACCGGTCCTGATTCTGGATGAAGCCACCTCGGCGCTGGACAACAATTCGCAGACGCGCATCCAGAGTCTGCTGGAAAACCGCTGGAAGGGAAAAAGCACGTTGATTTCGGTGGTTCACCGGCTCGACATCATCAAGAACTTCGACAAAGTGGCCGTGATGAAATCCGGCCAGATCAGTGAAACCGGCACCTATGACGACCTCATTGCCAGAAAGGGTCTTTTATATGAACTCGAATATGGAAAAAAATGAAAACGGGACCGCTAGCGAGTACCAGGAAAATCTGACCCTCCTGCGCCAGGTCGATTTTTTTTCGGGACTTCCGCTGGAGGCCACCAAGGTGCTGGCCTATCTGTGTCTGCGCGTGAACTACAAGGCCGGGGATTTCTTGTTTCAACAGGGCGAGGAGGATGAACAGGCGTACTTTGTCATAGCCGGCCGTGCACGCCTGCTGCATGTGGTCGATGGCCGTGAGCAGGAAATCCGGGAGGTTGAACAGGGTGAATTTTTGGGGCGTCTGGCCCTCATGAGTAAACTGCGGCGCCTGTTTTCGCTCGAAGCCCGGACCGATATGATCTGCCTGACCATCACGCGCGAAAAATTCACCAAGTCCCTGGAACAGTTTCCGGACTTGATGCCGAAGCTGATCAAGGTTATTGTTGATAATATATCCAATTGGGAAAAGCATTTCATCGCCCATTACACGGCGGATTGCAGTCAGTGTTTCACCCATGTCGGTGTCAGCCTTGTGTGACGGCCGTTAAAATGATAGCCATGTAGATCGATAGACTTTCGACATGCGTTGATCGGCCAACCCGGATCGGTTGACGCACCTAAACGGGTCTCAATGAAAAGTCCGAAGCCCAGGAATACCCTGTCGATAACGCTTAAAAACCGGATCTCCGAACTCGAAAAACTGGATCGAAAACTTCGGGCGTTTGGAAACGGTATCGGACTGTCCAAAGCGTGTATTTTCCAGATCAACCTGGCCGTGGACGAACTGTTTACCAATATCGTCAAGTACGGGTACGCAGATGACGACCTGCATACCATCGTGGTCGCAGTTTCTCATGCAGACGGTAAAATCACGATCCGCATCGAAGACAACGGCATTCCCTTCGATCCAGCGGCCAAGCAGACATCAAAGCTGAAAGATCCGGTGGAAAACTGCAAAATCGGCGGGCTCGGTCTGCATCTGGTGCAAAAGATCATGGATGGCATCGTCTACGAACGGTGCGGTGAAAAAAACGTCATCACCCTGACCAAAACCATTCCTCACTCGTGATCGCCTGGCTGTTAAAGGATGCACCGAAGTTGTTTTATAGGCTTTAGATTAAGGTTTTGGCAAGGCCAGAGGGCGGCGGCTGTATACGTCTCATACGCCCCCGACCGACACCGGCAGCCAAAACCTTAATCTTAACGCCTGTGGCTACATAGTGCAGCGGCACATGAATAACAAAGGGATTTGAAATGGACATTATCGAAAGCCAGAAAGAAGACATCAGTATCTTTAAACTGAACGGCCGCCTCGATTCGAACACCTCTCCGGCGCTTGAAAAAAAATTGGTTGCAGCCATTGAAAACGGCACCCGGCAAATGGTCCTCGATTTCGAAAACCTCGATTACATCTCCAGTGCCGGTTTACGCATCATTTTGAAAACCACCAAGGATTTGAAACGCGCGGAGGGTCGAATCGTTTTGTGCGCCATGCAGGATTACGTCAAAGAAGTGTTCGAAATAGCGGGATTCGATTCATTTTTACCGATAGTCTCCACCGTCGACGAAGCCCTGGAAAAGCGTTGACGTCCATTTTTATTCCTTTTGTGACATTCACCGCAATCCGATCAACCCCCGCTTGCCGAGTTCGCGCAAAAACCGGGTGACGGCCAGTTCCGCCTCCCTTTGCCGCAGCCGATGTCTGGCCGCGAATTGCCCGATGATGTCGCGCACGCGGGTGTCACCGTCCAGAAGCTCCCACACCTCCGTTCCGAGCCTGTCCAGTTGCAGTTTTTTCAGGTAGGTCCGTCTGGATTTTGGTTGCCGCCGCCGCAAGATCCCCCCCAGCCACGGGCGGACGGTCTCGGGATAGGACAGCAGCAAGTCGCCACTCTCCTGTCGAAAGAACTCGACCTGTTCGTTTTTGAACGGAATACACGCCAAGGCTTCTTCCCGGGTAGGCCCGCCGCCCTTTTTCTTTCTGCCCAACATGGATGCCCCCCCGGCGCGCGTCACGGGATGAATAGGTCGGCGGTGCCAATTGATCCCGCTATAGCGGGCCAAGTTTTATGAAAACGACCAACCTTTTGAACTAAACCGTCATATAGGTGTCGCAGATCTCCTCCAGCACCCCCGCGTCAATCGGCTTTCGGTCTTCCAGCCGCACGCCGAGAATACGGTTTTTTTCCACTTCGTGCCACAGGCGACCGCTGCGATACAGGGGGTGCCGCTGCAGACGCCGGTACCAGCGGGAAGATAACCGGCCAGGGGGCCCTTCTTCCAGTTCCATGATCAACGCCGACCGCGCCTTGAGTCTGACGTTCCGGTTGGCGGACCAGCCGAGGCTTCTTTTTTCGAACCCAACCAGGCCGCCGTTTGCAAGCAGAACGGCCGCCGGGCTCCAGCGCAGCAAGCTGAGCCGCGAGTGACGGTTCGTGAAAAACAGGTCGTAACAGCCGGCGTCGAATCGAAATTTCTTAAGGCGATAGGCGGCCGGCACCTGAGCCCGGATGTCGAAAACCGACCAGAGCGTCACCGGCCGCTGGTCATGATCGTCAAAGGAGGCCAGGACCCGGTCGGCCTGGGTAAAAGGCGGCCGGACGGACGTTTCGAAAAACTGCAGCAAAATGGCCTGCCGGCAGACGGGGCAATACAGCAGAACACCGCGGCCGCTCAGAGGGCCGCTCCGCCATGCAAATCCGAGGCTCTCGTAACGCGCAAGGACCCGGCCCCAGTGTGCCGGCAGCTTCTCTACGCTCAAACTCCCGCGCAGCCGCCGGCCCTGCGATGCTGCCAGCTGTTTGAGCTGGTTCCGGAGTGAAAATTTTCCCTTGATCGGTCCCCATTTGACTTCCAGGACCGGTCCCGCCGTTGTTTCCAGCAACAGATGGCGCTGCCCGATCCGACCGATCTCCCAGTCTGCAGGGGTGTCGAAACGCACACCGTTCCACGCCACCTGGCGCCATGGCAGCCCTTCGGCGCCTTCGAGGGCGGCGGCCGCAGTCATCTGCTCTAAACGAACCATGGTTTACCGCGCCTCAATACTGCAGGCTGCCAAGGCTTTTTAAAATCAACGCGAAACCCATCGCAAACATGCCGGTCAGCCCCATGCCACAGGAAAATCCGGCCAGCAGCACCGGTGCGTATTGCCGCCACATGCCGCCATAGCGTTTTAAAAAGAAGTACCGTCCCAAAAAGGCGCCGATCACCTCGAGAATAAACCCGTGCGGCGTCGACTGACCCAGGCCGCGGACCACGCCGTAGACCAACAAAATGGGCAGGCCCAGCACCGCCAGCAGGCCGTAGGTCACCAGTCCGAACAGCAGGCCGCCCATGACGTAACTGCCGCGCAGGGCCTGAAAGAAAAGGGAGTTGCCCTCCAGGGTGGCGGTCTGCATCAAAAGGGTGTTCAGGGCCTGCAAATGCCAGAGTTCCTGGGCATAGGGATAGTTGCTGGAAGGGATCGGGGCCAGGCGCCAGATGAACTGCGAAAACAGGAGGCTGGCCACCATCACCACCGGAAAAACCACGATTTCGGCCTTGATGATGCCGCGCAGACCGGTTCCCGTCAATTCGATCTGGCGGAAATGGACCGTGGCTTCGCCGTAGTTGTGGATCGGTATGGGCGCATACCAGATTTCGATCCCCTGGTAGCCGAAGAACCGGGCGCCAGCAATGAAGCTGGCTTCCCGCACGAGCGGCAGGCTGACGAACTGGCCGGCGATGCCCTCCATTCTGGCGGTGATATAAGAGACCAGTGGGGTGTAAATGAAGCCGTAGCCGAGGAAAAAGATCCAGGGAAAATTTGGAACGAGCCAGACGCACAGGCCTACGTAGGAAAGGGTCGAGGCCACATATATGCCGATCGAAACCCATATGTTGATATCCCCGCGTTCGGGATGCTTGCGCAGCAGGTCCCTGAAGCTGCCCCTTTGTCCGGATTCCTTGTCACCGAAAGACCGCAGAACCGACCAGATGCCGATCGCGGCGATGGCCAGGCCGAGACCAATCCCGAAACTCATGTAAAAATCGAAATTATTGGCAAATACCGTATCGACCGTGCCCATGCCCTCGTGCCAGCGGTGCAGGATGCCGTGACGAAAGAGGACCGGATTGGCCGCTATCGTAATAATGACGCCGATCAGGCCGCCGATCACGGCCCAGAACGGGAGCACCATGCCGACGAACAGCAGGGTCAGGTCCAGCTGAATTCCCGTCGCCACCGCCGGCAGCAGACGGTCCGTGTAATGCGTCAACTCAATCCAGGGAATCGGGATGAGCCGGATCGGTTCCATGAGGACCAGGCCGGAAACCGTGGGCAAGAGCACATAAACGGCGCCGAAGGCCAGGCCGATCACCCCCCCGATGGAAAAAACCCGCCATTTCCAGCTCTTCTGCTTGTCCTCGGTCGATTCGGCCAGGGCCATGGTCCCCAGGGCCCCCACCGGTGCCATCGGAAACGGCAGCTTCTCGACATCCGATGTGATCCGATAGAGTGTGTAGCCCAACCCGAAATGGTCGATGCGCTGAATCAACTGGGTCCCGACGAGCAGCAGAATCGGTATCAGCCAGTCCCGGTGAAAGAAGGTCCGCTGCACCAGGGCCGCCGACTCCGGCGCCGGGGCGACCCAACCCGGGATGAATTCCGTCAAGCCGAGCATGCGGGCGGCATCGGACTGGACCAGGTACTGACTCCACAACAGCCCCTGAAACGGCGTGGCCATGGCGGCGCCGGCCATGTAATACAGCAGGAAGATTTCCTGCTGCTTCAATTCGGTGTACGACCGCTTGGCCACCTCGGCAAACAGGATAATAGTGACCCAGCGGGCCGCCGGTCCGATGCCGGTCCCGATCACCAGTTGCAGGTACATGCTGCCTGGCATCATCAGAAAGCCGATGAAAATGGCCCCGATGACGGTTTTCCAGTCGAACCCGTCCTCAAAATGGTCCGGCGGCTTGAGCAGGTCCCGGTATTCCTGGAGTTCCTTGTCTTCGTACATGGTTGAAGCTTGAAACTGGAGACTCGAAACTGGAAGCAGCGGCTCGATCCTTATGCTTTGGTGCTCCGGATAAAGGCGTTTAGTTTCGGTCCCAGCTCGTTGATGATGTGTTTATATCGTTGGGCTTCTTCAACAGCCGCGCCCGCGTTTCAAGTATCAACTACCCAGTTTCAAATCACCAGTTTCCAGTGTCACGTTTCATGCAGGAAAAACCAGGTAGCTGGCGTTTCTGAACAAACCGATGATGGCCCAGGTGCCGGCCATGAAAAAATCGCCGATGATCAATCCGACGAAAAACAGCTGCATTTTTTTAAACAGCTGGACGCCGCCGTAGCGCATGCATAGCACATTGAAAAGCCAGCCGACGAAGAAACTGAACCACAGGATTCGCATGGCGGAGCTGTAGGTGGTCAGATAACCGATGGGATGAATGGGCCACCAGTAGAACTGATGATAACACACCACCAGGACCAGCATGACCACCGCTCCCACCAGGGAAAAAAACAGGACCCAGTTGCCGCTGCGCATGGGCGAATCGATCAGGGCCTGAACATTTTCATATCCGGAAACCGTCGAGCGCAGGGCCCAGTCCAGATCGAGTTCGCGTATACCGAACTTGTAGCACAGGATCAACATGGCCGCGAGCGACACCGCGACGGCCGCCAGCAAGGTGGCCATGATGCCGCCGATGATCATTTTTTTGGGGCTCATCCGATAGGTCACCCGCCCGGTGTGCAGCAGGGACGGCATGAGGGATTCCCGCAGGTCCAGAAACAGCATCTTCTGGACCGTGACACTGATCAGCAGCCCGATGCTCCCGAAAAACCGGGGGCCGAACATAAACAGCAGCCCGTCGAGCGGCGCGTTGGTGAGCGTGAAATAGGCCAGGCCGCCCTGACAGATCACCCGGCTGGCGACCAGCATGACCATGAAGTACGCACACACCACGAAGAAAGCCGGCAGCAGGGGCAAACCGAAATAGGCACACCAGCCGATGATGGCGGCGGATCCCAGCAAAAATCCCCAGAAAGCCAGCCGCGAGGATATCCACTCCGCCTGGGAGGAACCCGGACGGCGCAGCCGCACGGCATCCCGCACGATATTCAGCAGGTGATAGCGTGCCAGCCAGAACAGGAAGAGGAAAAAAACCGCATAGGCCCCGATGGTTTGGGTTTCTTCGGGCCGCGAAAGGGTCGGGCCGAAAGTGATCCCCAGGGCGGCTTCCGGTATGTCGTACCCCATGACCGCCAGCAGGCCGAAGAGAAATCCGCCGGCGATGAAAAACAGCCAGCAGGAAAGGGAAATCTGCTTGGACGTCAAAAAGGCGAACCCGATGAAGGCCGGATAGATATAGATCTTGAGTTTGTAAAAACCGGAAAAAAGGCCGTATTTCGGGAAATAAGGTCCGGCCAGAATCAGGGTTGGAATCTGCGGCACCGATGGGATGTAAAAATTGAGACCGTTGATCAGGTGCAGGGTCACCGGAATCATCAAGCCGGCCAGAAGGAACCGATCGGTCAGGAAACGGCCCAACGCATGGTCGTCATAAGCCTCCTGCATCAGCTGCGGAACCCGCAGGAGGGGAAAGTTCATGCGTTCGTTTTCGATGGCCTGGCGGCTGAGGATATTGATCATGCAGAGCATGACAAAGTAACAGGTGCAGATAAACAGGCCCCAGATAGCGATCGGCCGGGCCCAGGCGCCCCAGGGCACCTGTTGAAATACCTGCCACCAGTTCATGGAGCGCCCGCCGGCCAGACCGTCATAGAGCCGGGATACCGCTTCCGGGTTCTGCGGATAAAGACCGCCGGGAAGCAGCGGCAGAAGCTCCTCGGCCCAGCGGCTGCCGAGACGGGCAAAGTGCTGGGGAAGGGTCAGGTTGATGAAAAACGCGCGGACCAGGCCGGTGTAGGCAATGCCCGAAGCGAGTACCATCAGGATCCAGATGAGCAGCAGTTCGCGGCCGGTCAGGACGTTAAATTTCGAAAATACTTGCTTGAGGCCGTAGGTGACCAGCATCAGCCAAAAGAGAATGTAAAAGGGCGCCAGGGGAAAATGGCCGCCCCCGAGCGGGGTCGCCGCGCGATAGACGTTGTTGAACGGCGTAATGGCGCAGATGATCATCGCCAGGAAAAAGCCGATACCGACCGCGCGCATACGGACCGGCACCTCGCGTGCCCCCGCGACGGGTCGGGCCGCGAGGTCGGTACCGGCCCCGGGGGTCCTTTTTTCGATACCGGGTTCGCTGTTTTCCATGTCAGAATCTACTCGGGACGTTCACGGTAATCAAAGAGATCATCACAAAATCTCCTCTTTCCTGTGCTCGCGAACGTGCCCGTGCACGTCCTCGTGAACGAAATTTCTTTGGGCCATTGCTAAGGGGTAACAGAGATATCTCGACCAGAGTATGAATCCCATTGAATAAAATCGCGTGGGATCGTCTACTTTGGCAATTTAATTTTCGTTCACGAATACGTTCACGTTCACGAGCACGTGCACGGTAATCCGTTTTAATCCAGCCTCACGAAGTCCCCTCGGTCCCGTGCTCGTGAACGGGATTTCCTTGGGCCATTGCTAAAGGGTCCAGAGGTTAGTTTTGTATTACAGGGTGATGCCCCGTTTCTCGCCTTCGGCCGCCATCAACTCGGCGTAGTGATTCTTGGCCGCCGCATCCAGGGAGCGCCACACCAGCAGGGTCTTGCGCAGTTCGTGCAGAAAGGCCTTGTTGATTCGCCGCCAGGCGTTGGCTTCACCGGAGAGCCGCTCCAGCAGAATTCTGATTTCAAGGTAGCCGGGGTCCTCGCTTGACCGGCAGAAAGCGACGTCCACCTTCTGCATGATACCGAAATCGAAGGGGGCCAGCCAGATATCGGTGCTCAGTTGTAAAAAATTCTCGTCCGCCGCAGTTGCCTCGGATTTCTCCTCATTCCCGCCCTGGTTGGTCTCATTTCCGGCAACCTGGCAACCGGCCAGCGAAAAATCGATCCGGCCGGCGGAAAACAAGCCGTGGGACACATCGCGATGACCGTCGAAGTGGTCGAAGAGAAAGCCGCCGATGCTCAGGTGCTCGTGAAAATTCATCAGAAACGGCAGGGTCACCCTCAGCCGGTTGCCCTCGGCCGCCGGCAGTTTCCAGGAACGGTTGACATCGGGTATGGCGATGTTGGCGGCCACCCGCGCGGGATAGATCACGGAGGCCAGCACCACCAGAATCACCAGCACCATGGCCGCCACCCCGGACATGGAGGAATAATTGACGGTGATGCCGGCCCACAGCGAGGTCCCGGCGAACAGACGCGCGGTCGTTTGGGCCAGGAGATACCCCAGGACAACGCTGATCACGGCGAACGCCAGGGCTTCGGCGATAAACAGAAATGACACGTGCGACGGCGCCAGCCCCACGGACGTGTAAATACCGATCTCCCGTTTGCGCTCGTAAACGCTGCCGATCATCGTGTTGAGCACGATGAAAATGGAAATCACCAGGGGGATGACCACGTTGGGAACCCCGCTGTAGCTCATCGTGTCGCTGGCCTGGTAGAGAAACGTGCCGCCCGGTTCGCCGGCAAAAAGGGTGAGGGCGAAGCGGTCCACGAGGCGCTCGGCCTCGGCCTGTGTCGTTTTGCCGTCCGCCGGCTTCACGGCGATGCCCTTGAGTTTGCCGCCGGCGGACAACAGAAACCCGTCGGGCACGATAACCATGCGGTCGGAATCGACATGCTGATAGCGACTTTCGTAGGTGCGGACGTCTTCACCGGACTCCATGGCCTCCATTTCGACTTCGGTCATCTCCATCGAAATTTCGCTGGGAAAAGTGACCGTCGACAGGGGCTCGCCGTCCAGATCGGTGGTGTCCATCAGGCTGCGGCCCGCGAACACCCCGACCACCTTAAACGGCATTCCCCACAGCAGTATCTCCGTCGCCTGCCCCAGGTCCGGATCGATGCCCAGCGCCTCTGCCGCCTTGTCTGAAATCATGACTGCGTGTTTTTCGGCCGGCTCAAACCATCGGCCGCCCACCAGTATTTTATCCATTCCGGTTACCCGCACCTCGTCGGCCGACAACCCGATTACGCCCAGGGCCATGTACTGCCGGTCCCGATGCTGCACCGTCAATCCCAACGAGCGGGTTCGGTCTTCGTCCTCGAGCCATACGCGCGGTGCCGTGATCGCTCCCCTGCCGAAATAATTGGCGACGCTGCCCAGGCTTTCGGGCGGCAGGTCGTTCCAGTTGACGGTTTTGAAGAGATAACCGGTGTAAGGGGCGCGCTCTTGAAACAGGAGGCGGGTGTGTTGGCGCAGGGATTTCACCGCGGTGAAGCTCATGACGGTAAAGGTCAGAATGATCAGCGTGACGCAGGTCAACGCGGTGCGCAGCCGCCGCCGCCTCAGGTTGCTGACCCCCAGCAGAAAAGCCGCCACGAAGGCCTTCCAGCGGCCCATTTCCAAGGCCTTTACATGCCGGGCCCGCTGCTGCAATTTGGTCATTTCCTCTTCGAAGCGGAAGAAGATGATCAGGGTGACGATACCCGAAAGGCCCATGATGAAAAAGGCCAGGATGACGACGGTGGGGCTGTAGGCCAGCTTAAACGCGGGGTGAACGTTGTAGATCACGACGATCAGCAAAAGCAAGATGCCGCAGAACGCGACGATGCGCCGGTTGATGTCGGTGAACGAGAAAAGCAGCCGTTCCATGCAGAAGGCAAACGGAACGAAAAGGGCGATGTAGAACAAAACACCGAACAACACGTCCTTTTGCGTGTCTTCGACATCACTGTACACCCGCGTTGCCAGGGCCCAGGAACGGGAGGCGGCCTGGCTGAAACGATCGTAGGCAAGGTCGCCGGCGGCCTGGCGGGCCTGGGCCAGGGCGGCCAGGCCTTCCTGCTGCAAGGCGGCAATCCGTTCGTTGTAGATGCCGTGGTCTTCCAGGGCCCTTATCCGCGGCCCGAGCAGAGCCCACATGTCCCGGGCCACCTTGTAGTTCGTCCGGTAGAGAAACGGCCAATCGTCGATGAGATACCCCTGCCCCTGGGGATGGGCGTCGTCGGCGTTGAGAAGCAGCAGTTTCCAGCCCAGAACCGTGTGGGACAGCGTCAGTTTCCAGGGCGTTCCGGGTTCCAGAAACAACGCGGCAATGGTGGAGGACCAGGTGTCGAGCCGACTGAAGCTGTAACGGACCGGCCGGGCTTCCCGGCGGGCGTCGATCAGTTGATATTTGTTCATGTAGTTGAAGGTGCGCGGTTCGAGAAGATCGAAAATAACGCTCTGTTGGCAGCCGAACATCACCAGGTTGGTTTCGGCGTTGGTGCGTTGAACCTTCATCCGGTAAGCCATTTTTCCGGTCTGTTTTTTATCGACGGCCCAGATGACCTGTCCGTTTTCCGGATCGAAGCGGTAGGCTTCGATAACCACTTTTTCCTGCACCAGTTTTTTAGTGGACACCCCCTTGAGAGTGAACATTCCGGTTGCATCGGCCATGGCATAGTAGCGCCCCTGGCCCTGGAAGGCCATGATCACCGTGCCCGGCGCCGGCTGATCGGGAAACAGCTCTCCGAGCCGCAGGAACCGCGCGCGGCCGCTGATCGTCGCAAATCCGTCCCGGGGCAAGCCACCGTCGTGGAGCTGCGGCGCCCGGCTGAGGGTATCGATCAGGGCCCCGACCTGGCTGCTCTGGCGGGCGGCATAGCGACTGTCGATAGTTTCGGGGCGATCGCCCGGCGTGCCCCACAGCGGCCGGGCGTCATTGACCGTCACGAGCGTGAACCCGAGGTAGCCCGCCAGCGCGCTGACCTCGCCCCCCAGGGGCGGGCGGTCGAGAAAGTAGCTCTGCCAGGAATTCAGACGGCTGGGGCGCAGGGTGTCGCGATACAGCGACCCGCCGGGCTCCCCGGCCGACAATGCCTCGGCACCCTGGCGCAGGACATCGTCCAGGATGCGGTAGTCGGCCGTGCGGTTGACCCGCGCCCGCAGCGGATAGAGCCAGCCGTAGTTGAAAGCGCCGAAGCCGTCTCCGTGGCTTGAGAGATGCAGCGACACGATGGCGACAATCTCCCTTGATTTGGCCAGATTGCGAAATGACTTGGCGCTGCGGACTAATTTTTCCCGTCGCCGGGCATCGGCGGCGATGCGCCGGTATTCTTCCAGGGCCCGGGGAATCAGCCCTTCGATGGCCGCCGTTTCTTCCGGCAAAAGGGCGTCGAGGTCGCCCCGCCAGAGAATCCGCCGCAAAACCTGCCGCTCCCGCGCCACTTCATGGATGCGGTCCTTATTTTCCTCGCCCGTGCTTTCCAGGCGCAGCCGCATGAGTTTTCTGGAAATGACATCGACTTCGGTTTTGAGCGGGTCGTTGATCGCATCGAGCAGCGCCGCGGTCGCCGGCCCCCGGCCGGAGGGTTTTTTCCGGAGGTACGCCGCGACGCCGCGCTCGCGGGCCGCCGCCAGCAGGGTCTCGGCCTCACCGCTCGCATCGGCCGTGGTCTTGAGCCGCTTCTGGATATCGCGCAGGTCCCGGCTGCGCGTCCGGACGCTCCAGATCATCTCGCGCATGCCGGCCAGGGTCTGGGCGTGTCCGGCGGTCGCCAGCAGCAGCACCGAGCGGCCCGGCGGCATCTGCTTGAGCCTGCGGGCCAAATCGAGCAGCGTGCCGATCCCGACGGCCTCATCGGCTCCGGGAGCCATACCCGGCACCCAGGCGCCCGTATCGTAAAAGGCCTCCACGACGACCAGTTGATCCTTGAGCGCCGGGTCCGCACCGGGGACTATCCCGTAGACGTTCTCGGCCGTGGACTCCTTCCATTCGATTTTCGAATACAATTTCACCGAGCGTGCGACCAGGCCGTCCGCGGCCGTTTCGAAGCTGCCGAAAGTTCGCCGGGCCGTATCGCGGTCCATGCGCAAGCGCGGGAAGGAAACGGGAGTCAGCTCGAGCTTGTCCTCGTAGCGCATTTTCGGGGTCGCGTCGTGGTCGAGATAGATCAGGGCCGCGGCCCCCAGAGAGGCGGCATGCAGCCAATTCGTCCCCGAATCGATATCCATCAGGACGATGGATCCTTCCACGATTTTGCCGTTGAAATGGTGCAGTTCACCGGCGCCCACGTAAACAAGCGGCCCCTCGAGACCTGCGTCCGGGATGCTCTGGGGCGTCACGACATTCAGCAGGACCGGCTGCACGGCGACACTCAATTGCCGATCCGGCAAAAAAAGGCGGCTGTCCTGATGCAGGATGACCGGCACCTCGAACAGGTGCGAGCCGACCGATTCCAGTCCCAGACCCGTGAACCGCTCCCTGATAAGCGCGGCCGCGGCAGCGCATCCGGAAGTTCCGGTACTGCGATCGCCAAGGGCGGCCATTTCGCGGATGTCGCTCATGAAGGCGTCCGCCACCGGCGCCTGATTGGCGGCGGCGGAAGACAGGAGGGTCACTGTCAGCAGCACGGCCGCCCACCCGGCCAGCAGCGCCGGCGCGCGCGGATTTCGGCCGGCCGGCCGGGGTGTCGCCGTTAATGGGGCCGGTGGACATATGGTTGCCGTGCAAGAGGCCATGGTCGATCGGCTCAGCGTCTTCCGGTTTTTGCCGCACACTGCATCCGCGGGCCATACCGGGCGGCTAAATTGAGGTACCCCTGACAGGTGCCGTCACTCATGCAACTCCGATCCTTCCCTGGTGCCGATGGTGCCCAGGGAAATGGACAGCTCTTCGCGGTCTTCGATTTTATCGACGCGGCCGTCACGGATCCAGACCACCTGATCCGACACGTTCAGCATTTTGAAATCGTGGGTGGCGGAGATGACCGTTACCACCCGCTCCTTGCTGAGGTTTTTGAGCAGGGCGATTACCTCCTCACCCGTGCTCAGGTCCAGGTTACCGGTGGGCTCGTCGGCCAGAATGATGGCCGGATCATTGGCCAGCGCCCGGGCCACGGCCACCCGCTGCTGCTGCCCGCCGGAAAGCTCCGACGGCTTGTGCCGGAACCGGTCGCCGAGGCCCACGAGATCGAGCAGACGGATGCCTTTTTCCGTGGCCTCGTCGCTGTTCATTCCCGCAAAGGTCATCGGCAGGGTTACGTTTTCCAGGGCCGTCATGACCTGAATCAGATTGAACGTCTGGAAGATGTACCCTATTTTCCGGCACCGCAGCCAGGCCAGCTCGTAGGCGTCCAGCTGGGCGATATCCACCTCGTCGATGAAAACCTTGCCGGATGTCGGCTTGTCCAGCCCGCCGATCATGTTGAACAGGGTGCTCTTGCCGGACCCCGACGGCCCCATGATGGAGAGGTAGTGGCCGGCCTGGATTTCGAGGTCGATACCCTTGAGGGCCTCGACGTCGACCTTTCCCAGCTTGAAAGACTTGGTGACCTTGGACACCCGGACGATATTGTGTTTCTCGTTTTCCATAACGGCCTTTTCAATGCTCAATGCTCGGTGCGCATCGCCTCCACGGGCTGCATTTTCGCGGCCACGATCGCCGGATAAAAAACGCCGACCAGGCTCAGGGAAAAGCCCACCAGCGTGGCCCACAGCACCGATCCGGCCACGCCGGCCCACGAGGCCTGGGCCAGGGCGACGAATCCGAAGTTGGCCGTGGCGGTGACCAGAGAAAAGAAAGCCCCGGCAACCGCCCCGATGGCGCCGCCGACCAGCCCCTGCATCCCGGCTTCGAGAAAAAAGAGCCTTAGGATGAACCGGTCCAGCGCCCCGAGGCATTTCATCGTGCCGATCTCCCGGAAACGCTCCGTAACGGCCATCAGTTGGGCGTTGACGATTCCCACGACGCAGACAACCAGCGACAGAATCACGATCCAGCGCTGCTTGGCGGTAGCGGCCACGCTGGTGTCCTGCGGGCCGATGTCGTATCCGGCACTGATCAACGCCTGGCGCTGGTCCGGATCACCACCGGCCAGCAGGCCGTCGGCCACGTTCATGCCGACATTGGTGAAACACAAAAACGACACCGCCAGGACCAGGCTCAGGGTGGTGATCATGGAACGAAAAAACCGCACCCGGATGTTTTTGAATGAAATCTCGACCGACTTGTTGAACGGCAGCACCACTAGGCGGCGCATGTGATTTGGGGTGACGGCGGACGCCACCTCACCGTGACTCTCGGTCATAAGATCTCATCCCAAAGGGCCATGCGGAAAATTGCGGACGATGGCCGGCGACGGGCCTTTTCTCCGATGGCTGCGTCGTGCGTCGGAAACGCGCGTACAGGACGGTTCAAGGGGTTTTTCGGGTTCAAATTGCCGACAATTTTTTGGACGGTAGCATAAAAAATAAGGGCCATCAACCGAACCTTCACTGAAACCGCTGGACAGTCTGTCGAAGCCATTTTGCCGTGCAGGCGGCGCCCTCCAGGTCGACCGGTGCAGCAACCGCTTTGGCGCCGTCGATATGCCGGCGGATAACGGCGGCCAGGCGGGCGGGCAGCAGGTCCTTTTCCCGCAGGACGGTCATCGCCCCGAGCTTCTTTAGGCGCCTGGCCCTGAGCCCCTGCTCACGGTCCCCCGGATAGGGCCAGACGAGCGCCGGGACCCTGCTGGCCAGAATGTTCATGCAGGTGTTGTAGCCGCCCATGCTGATCGACAGATCGGCCGCGGCGAGAAACGACATGAACTCCGGGGTGAAACGCTCGACGATCACGCGCCTGCCGGCGAGCCCCCGCAACAGCTCGAATTCATCCGGCGGCATGTAGGGGCCGGTGAAGACGCACAGCCGCAGCGGCCGTTTGGAATCCAGGTGGGCGAGGCTCTCCAACAGCGGCTGCAGCAGCACGATCCCGGCCTGGCCGCCGCCGGCACTGGCGACCATCAAAAAGGTGTCCGCGCCGATATTCAACCGGGCGCGAATTCGGCTGCGGGCGCCGGCCACCGGCCGGGAGGTGATAAATCCGGTGTAGACGACCGGCAGGCTGAGGTCGGCGAGGCGGGAAAAGGTGCGATCGAGGCTGATCAGGGCAGGGTCGGCGTGCACCAGCAGGGCGTCGAACCAGTTATTGAGGCTGGCAACCACCCGTTTCTCGTAAACCGCCGGGTCTTTTTTTTCTACCAGGATATCCCTCAGGCTGCAGGCCACCAGGCTGCGGTGCAGCCGGCCGGTGCGAATGGCCTCCAGCACCGGCTCGAGTTCAAAGCTAAAGGCCCGGCGGCCGAAGGGGTAGAGTTCCACCACGAAGGCATCCGGCGCTTCGCGTTCTATCAGCTCGAAGAGAAGGCGCCGGCGTTCGGCTTTGACGGCCGCAAGCGTCTGCCCCTTTTCGGTCGGAAAAAGTCCGCTGTAGTGACGATCCGTCATCAGGCCCGGCAGTCGAACGGTGCGCACATGGTCCGGCAGACGCGCGTCCACATCGGCACCGCCGGTGACCATCAGGATGTCGTCACCCACCAGCGCCCTGCAGATCTCCAGGCTTCTGAAATAATGGCCGACACCCCAAATATGCTGGCAGTAGAGGATGAGTTTCATGTTGCGGGTTGCGAGTTACGGGTTACGGGTTGCGGGTTACGGGTCAATGTCGTTAACTTAAGGAATTCCTTTGAAAGTCCTCCTTTGAATAAGGGGGGAAAATCTGGCCTTAAGTTAATGGCATTGGGTTGCGGGTTGCGAAAAATTATTCGCCCCTACGGACGTCCAAGAGCGCCCGGAGCCCGGTTATCTTCGCCTTCATCATCTGGAACCGATGCGGCGAGGTCTATGGCGTTTATTTCCTCTATATCTATTTTTCCCCTGCGGCAGACCAGCCAATGAAGATGGGCAGGCTTCAGGATGGGAGGTTCGGTCGGCAGAAAGCGGCGCTGCAAGAGGCGATAGACAAGACATTTGATCAAGCCTTCGTGCGTGACGACGAGAATGGTGGTGCCCGGCCATTTTCGGGCGGCCTCCGTCAGTGCGCGCTGTCCCCTTTCCCAGACCCCGATGCGGTCCTCGCCGCCGGGGGGGCAAAAACGCCACCCGTGGGCCGCCAAGCCCTTCAACCGCTGCGGAACCTCGGCCATGATGTGCGCCAGCGTGCGCCCCGACCAACTGCCCCAACTCTGTTCGCGCAACCCGGCCTCGCTGGCGATCGGCACTTCTAAAACCCTGTTGATGATAGCGGCCGTGGTGCGGGCCCGCGCCAGGTCACTGCAGATGCACCTGTCCCATCGGCATGTCTTTAGCAACCGCCCCCAGGCTTCGGCCTGACGCCGGCCCGCCGTCGTCAGAACCGAATCGAGGTGTCCTTGAATTCGTTTTTCACAGTTCCAGAGGGTTTCGGCGTGCCGGATAAGGCCGAAACGGGTGGTTTCGGCGGTTGTCATCGTTTCGTGCGCCCGCCGCTGTGCCCGTCCGTCCGAACACCGCCGGCAATCCGGTTCAGCACCATTTCGACCGCCAGATAGTTTGTTGTCAGGTCGTGGTTTTGCCGGATGTATGCCCGGGCGGCGCGGCCCATGGTTTGGCGGCGGCCGGTGTCGGCCACAAGATCGGCTATGGCTTCCGTGAAAGCATCCATATTGTCGGGCGGAACCAGCACTCCCGTAATTCCGTCTGCGACCGCTTCCGGAACGCCGGCATTGTCCACCGCCACAACCGGCAGCCCGCAGGACTGGGCTTCGAGATACACCATCCCCAACGACTCCCCGATCCCCGGAAAAACAAACAGGTCGCCGGCGCTGTAAAAGCGGACCATTTCGGTCCGCGGCACTTGCCCGGCGAAGAGAACCTTGCCCGGCAGTTCGGTTTGCGCCAGTCGAACGAGGCGCGATCTCTGGCGGCCGTCGCCGACGATCACCAGCCGAAAGTCGAGTCCGTTGCGCCGCAGGCGGCCGCAGGCCTCGATCACGCCGGCCAACCCGCGGTATTTGACCCCCGGCCGAAACATCGCGGCCGTCAGCACAACCGGCGTTTCGGCGACCCGCCATTTCCGCCGCAGGTCCCGGCGTGCCGTTTCCGAAAAGCTGAAATCCCGCGGCAGGATGCCCGGTGACACATAGGATACGCGCTCCGGCGGCAGCAACCGTCGCATGTTGAGGTAATCCACCCGCTTGTTGACGAATACGTGCCGGGCAACCCGCAAGGCGCGCCGGTTCAACCAGAAACCGGCCAGGGACTTGAGGTCGCGCCGCCGTTTGGTTGCGTAGGCCCCCTGAAAAATCACGTAGGGAACGCCCGCTCGGGCAGCCACCCAAGGGCCGATCACATCCGGTCCCTTGAAATACGCATGGTAGGTCAACCAGAGATCCGGTGTATCGGCGCCCAGTCGCCGTAAAAGCCGGCGCCGTTCGGTCAGCACCCGAGGCACCATCCAGGGCTTCCAGAATATCCAGCGCGACCGCAGCGAGGTGGCCACCCGCAGCCGGTGGCCCCGGGCGGCAAGATAGTCATAAAGGCCGCTGCCGATAACGAGATCGCCGGAAGGCCGGTCATGCCCCAGCGGCTTGAAGGGCGCATAAAAATAAATGTTGAGTGTTTGGTGTTCGGTATTTGGTGTTTGGTGAGCTGAAAGCATGGCGCCGGCGTGATCGTCAATTGAAGGTGGTTAGTGTCCATCCATCAATAGTCTTTTTTCCGCTCGGCGGCCGGTCGTAGCGGGTTTCCGGCTGCGGCGTACATAAAGTATGCCTCGCCGTCCCGCCCAGGCGGGATGCGGCCTTGCCCGGCGAACAACTCCACAGTTATGAACTGGACACTGAGAAGTGCCTAAAAAAGATCGCGGATGGGCACTGTTTTTTTTGAAGCGGTGGCAAGAAACTTGAAATCATCACACCAAACACCGAACACCAAATACCAAACACTAACCACCAAACACTAACCACCAAATCCCGATACCTCCCGCCGGTATATCTCTGCCAAACGGCAGATGTGGTCTTGATTGTAAAAGTCCCTCAGAACCCGTTCACGGGCTTTGCGGATGATTTCTTCCCGCAGGCGGTTTTCGGTCAGCAGCCGGGCCACGGCGCGCCCGAGCTTTTCAGGATCTCCCGGCGGCACCAGCAAACCCGTCACGCCGTCCTGCACCAGTTCGGGAATGGCCGAAACCGAGGTGGCGACCACCGGCACGCCCATGGCCATGCTCTCCAGCAGAACATTGGGAATGCCGTCGCGGTCGCCGTTGGCCGCCACTTCACAGCCCAATACGAAGACGTCGGCGCGCCGGTAGTGGTCGAGAACCACCTCGTGGGGCTGGCTGCCGCACCAGCCGGCCACATCGGTAAGTCCGAGGCTCTCGATGAGCGCCAGGGTCTTGGCCCGCTCCTCGCCGTCGCCGATCAGGGTGTGGCGGATATCATACCCATTGCGGCAAAGCCATTTCAGGCACCGGTAGACGGTCGCCAGACCCTTTTTGGCCGTCAAGCGGGCGACGGTCAACAGGCGATAGGGGGCGGCGGGTGTCCGCACCTGCCCGGGCCCGGTAAAAAGATCCGTGTCGATGCCGTGATAGACGCGGTAGATGGGGGCGCCATTGCCGTCGGCCAGGGCCGCGAGGTGCCGGCGGTTGTATTCGGTGCAGGTCACCACGAATTTGGCCAGAGCGAGCTTTTCACGCAGTTGCGCCGGATCGGAAGTGTAAATGTCCTTGGCGTGCGCGGTAAAGCTGAAGTCGAGTCCGCCGAGCTGGGCTGAAAACAGCGCCACGGAGGCCGGGGAATGGGCAAAATGAGCATGCAAATGACAGACCCCGCTGCCGGGCAGGAAACGCTGGACCAGATAGCCGGCCTGCAGAAAATGCTTGAAGGTCGCCGGTCGCCGCGTCCGCCTGAATCGCCGTAAAGCGGTCTGCAGGGTTTTCAGGTACACGCGCGGGGACTTCAAGAACAGCAGGAGGTTGTGGGCCATGAAACG
Organism: Desulfobacterales bacterium; assembly: GCA_049281435.1. GTDB lineage: Bacteria > Desulfobacterota > Desulfobacteria > Desulfobacterales > SG8-13 > JARFQH01. The sequence continues at coordinate 7,370 of JBAPSB010000188.1, read as the reverse complement.
CGGCAGGGGAACCAGGAGCGTTTCGGGCAGGTAGTCGACCCGCGCCCGTATTTGCCGGACGCTCTGGTGGGCGAATTTCTCCCGCGGCGGCCGCATCGAGAAAATGCGAATGGTGAAACCGAGCCGTTCCAGAAGCGCAATTTCATTTGAAATAAAGGTTTCCGATATCCGCGGGTAGCCCTTGAGCACCATCCCCAGAACCGGCCGTTCTCTGCCCGTCACGATCGCAGGTCCTTCCCCTGAATATAACGGACGTCAGCGGTCATTGGACCGGCTATATCGCCTTGCGAACATCAGGCACTCTCCGGTCGCCTTTAAGCCGTTTACCGGTGTCAGTCTGGGATGCCTTGTTGCAGATGTTGACCGGCTCCAAACCTCTGAAGACCTTCAGGCGCTCCCGCATGGTGTCGATGCCCGTCATCTGAAAACTTGATATCGCTCCAGTGATCACTTCCGGGTTCTCGAGCAGGGTAAAGACCTTTTCGCGCATGCGCTCGGCCCCGCACTGGCTCCATGGGATGTACTCGACAAGGTTGCGGCGCTGAAATATCCTGGCCCGGATCAACTGCTCCTTGCGTGGGGTGTCCCGTGGAACGATCAGCGGCACGGTCCCCAGCGAAAGAAGCTCGCAGATCGTATTGTAGCCCCCCATGCTGACGACCAGGTCGGCCGCCGCCAGCAGTTTTTCCATGTTGCGATAAAAATGGTAGGTCCGCACACCGAGTTTGCGGGCGCGCTTGAAAACTTTTTTACGGTCCTGCTTGGGCATAAACGGCCCGGTGATCAGAATGTTTCGAATGGGCGACGGCCGGGATTCCCGCTCCAGCATGGACAGATAGGCGTCCATGACACAGTATCCGTCTCCGCCGCCGCCGGTTGTCACGACGATCAGCTTTTCACCGTGTTGCACGCCCTGATCCTTGCGGATTTTCTGGATTTGGCTCTCCGCGGGCATCTTGCGGGGAATGTAACCGGTAAAAACCATCTTGCGGCTGACGCATTCCGGTATGGTGTACTCTTCGATCGGGTCGTAGAAATCGCGGTTGCCGTAGACCCAAATCTCGGTGTACAGCGTGTCGAGGGTGTCGTAGATGCCCTTTTTATTCCAGTCTTTCCGCACGGTGTGGCGGTCGTCCATGATGTCGCGCAAGCCGAGAATCGTCTGGGTGTTGGGCTGACACCGCCGCAGCCACTGCAAGGTCGGCAGCACCTCTTTCTTCAACCCCAACGGTTCCTTGTCGACAATGAACAGGTGCGGTTGAAACGTCTTGGCGGTGGCGGTGATGATGTTTTTGCGGATGTCCAGGGCGTGCTGGGCGTTGATTTTGATCGACAGCGGCAGATATTCCTCGTTGGTCTTCTTGATCATGCCCGGAATTCGCACGAAATCGATCTGCTCCGGAAACGAAAACCGTCCCGCTATCGGCGAGCCGGTCAAAATGAGGATGTTGACGTTGGGTTCCCGCAACTGCGAGGCGATGGCCATGGTACGGCGGATATGGCCCAGGCCGTAGGTGTCATGCGAGTACATCAGGATATTGTATGTGGGCGTTCGGGACATGAGTGTCGGCAAATATGAGTCATGGGTGCGTTATCAGGTTGCACGTATCATAAATTTTATTAAAAAGACAATATGATCCGAAGGAACACGTGAATCTGAGCTTTGATCCCTTACTGTCCCCCTGTCGAAAGGAAGAACCACTTTTCAGAAGCGTGTCCGCACGGGTTCATACTGGAAAATTTCGTTTGACAAATATTCCGTCATATGTGATGTTATTTGACGACTATCATGTCAAAACTATATGAATTCAATTATCCCGCACATCGAGCGTTTGGTCGATTTAACTAGTCTACTGGCGAACAAGTCTCACTTTCTGCTGGGACCGCGCCAAACGGGCAAGACTTTTCTGATTCGCCATATGCCGGACACTGTTCGGGTATATGATCTTCTCGACTCGGAAATTTTTCTGACGTTAAGTCGCCATCCGGAACGCATTTCCGAGGAAATCCAATCCCAGGATCGACTTGTCGTCATTGATGAAATTCAAAGGCTTCCCGAACTGTTAAATGAAGTTCACCGGCTCATCGAAGAACGCGGTATTCGTTTTTTGCTCACCGGTTCGAGTGCACGCAAACTCAGGCGCGGTGGAATCAATTTGCTGGGGGGAAGGGCGCGAACCAAATACCTGCACCCCCTGACCTATGCAGAACTGAAAGACCGCTTCGATCTGCACCAGGCCCTGGAGCGCGGCCTGATACCGTCGATATATTTTTCTGATGACCCGCACGCCGACCTGCAAGCCTATGCCGGTTCATATCTCCAACAGGAAATACTGGCCGAAGGGGCAACGCGAAATATTCCCGCCTTCAGCCGGTTCCTTCATGTCGCCGCACTCTGCAACGCCACTATTGTCAACTTTACCAATGTGGCCAACGACGCTCAGGTGGCCCGGACCACTGTTTATGAATATTTTGACATCCTCAAAGACACCCTGATTCTCCATGAATTGCCCGCCTGGCGAAAATCAAGGAAACGGAAGCCCCTGGCATCTTCAAAATATTATTTTTTTGACGTCGGTGTCGTATCGGCCTTGCAGGAAAGAAAATTAAGTGTCGGCACACCCGAATTTGGAGCGGCATTTGAAACCTACCTGATGCATGAACTGAAATGTTTCAGCGACTACATATCCGGCGAGAAGCTGAGTTTCTGGCGCTCCACCTCCGGTTTCGAAGTCGATTTTATCATGGGTGACCACACCGCTTTGGAAATAAAAGCCAAAAAGAACATCACCACCACCGACATAAAACCGCTGCGCATGCTGGCGGAGGAGAAAAAACTGAAACGGTATCTATGCGTCAGCATGGAGCCACGCAAAAGAAAAGTCGGCGACATCGATATTCTCCCCTACCGGGAATTTTTGGATCTGTTGTGGGACAGAGCGTTCAGTTGACGGCCATCAAATTCTTTTTTGGTGGCAGGGGCTGCACCCGAATTGCAAATGCCGATGTTATGAGATATGAAAACTCCGTAGAAAACCATTTCTGCGGATCACGTTTCAATGTCGCTTATCCCAAGGCCTGAAATGCCCCTGATCCCCTTTTTCGAAGGGGGGTTTTCGAAGGGTATTCTTTAAGTCGATGACATTGGATGACGGTCGACCGCTCAACGTCAACACTGGAACACAGGCGTCATGGCTCGTTCCGATGTCCATCCGGAGCACTCCTTCGAGCAGTGGCAGGTATGGCCCGGCTCATACCGTAATCCGCCGGCGGATGGCACCTACCATTTTCCGCCGCAACCGGGTCTGAGGATCACCCGCAAGACGCCGATCGCCTCCATGGGATCCTGTTTTGCGCGCGAAATCCGTAACGTCCTGCTCAAGGAAGGCTATGCCTATATCACCGAAGAAGCCCACCATCCGGCGGCGGTCCACGCCAGCGCGGCCTGGGAACGGTCTTACAACACCTTTTCGATGCGCCAGATCTTCGAGTACACCTTCGGCGCCTGGCAGCCGGAGTGTCGCTGGTGGACGGCGCCGGTGTCGGGCAAAATTCAGGACCCTTACCGGCGCATCATCCTTTACGAGAGCCCGGCCGCGGCCGAAGCGGACTTCGGCCGTCACCGCCTGCACTCGCGCCGGGCCCTGGAACGGGCCGAGGTCCTCATCCTGACCCTGGGACTGACGGAAATCTGGGAGGACACCGGCGATAAATCGGTCATCTGCCTGCCGGCCGGCCCCTACGTCACCGAGGGCGGCGACATGCGCCGCTACCGCTTCAGGGTCAGCCGCTACGCCGAGAACCTGGCCAACCTGGAGCGCATTCATGATCTGATGGCCACCCACAACCCCCGCTGCGCGCTGGTGGTCACCGTATCTCCGGTGCACCTTTGGGCCACGTTTCGCACCGACCTGGATGTCATCGGCGCCAGCTGCAACTCGAAATCGACCCTGCGGGCGGCAGCCGACGAGTTCGCGGCCCGGCACGACAATGTTTTTTATTTTCCGGCGTTTGAAATGGCCACCATCTACCAGCCGCTCAGGGGCCGATCCTGGTTCAGCGACGGCAAGGAAAATTTTCACGTCAACAAGCAGACCGTAAAATTCATCATGGGTAATTTTTTCAGGCTGTATGCCCCGGATACGGGAACGGTCAAAGGAGCCGTTGAATGAAACACCATTCCGACTTCCCGCGCAGAGGTCAATTCCTGCTGGCGGCGGTTGCCCTCGCGTTGCTGGGCGGCTGTTTCGCCAACTACGGCCGGCTGGAAAGAAACAGCGACGTCACGCAGGCGTTCAAAAACCGTCAGATGATGGATGATTATCGCTACTATTACAGTGGCCGCGAGAACAAGCCCTCGGCGATCATCGGCATCGATCCGACCTTTCAGTTCAGCTCCCGGTATTGGACCGCCATCGAACCGTCGCAATTCGACACCATGGTCGGCCGGGTGTCCATACCGGAATACGGATTCGTCTACGGCGCTTACATCGTGGCCCCCGACGGCCGACGGGCGGGCGTGTGGTTCTCGTGGGTGAGAACCTTTACCGCAAAATTCGAAGATGACCGGATCATCGTTTTTTCGCCGGAGCCTTACGCCGAAATAGACGGCAGCGATGATATGCCGAGCCGTTGACAAATCGACGACATTCTTTTGCTCGACAAACTAACCAAGCCGGCAAAACCAATTTTCAGGCGCCGTGGCGGCCGACGGGGCCATGAGGGTTGATCAGGAAAAAACAAGACTATGGAATTCGAACCGGTCATCGGGCTTGAGGTCCACGCCCAACTCAATACGGCGACAAAAATTTTCTGCGGCTGCTCCACCGCCTTCGGTGCACCGCCCAACACGCACACCTGCCCGGTCTGTCTCGGCCTGCCGGGCACGCTGCCCGTGCTCAACCGCAAGGTGGTCGATTTCGCCCTGCGCATGGCCCTGGCCACGCACTGTGCCGTCAATGCCGAGAGCCGCTTCGCCCGCAAGAACTATTTTTATCCCGATCTGCCCAAAGGCTACCAGATCTCGCAGTACGAACTGCCCATCGCCGCCGGCGGCTGGATCGAGATTCAGCCCGGCAGTGACCGCAAGCGGATCGGCATCAACCGCATCCATATGGAGGAGGATGCCGGCAAGCTGATCCACGACCCCCTGCGGCCGGTCAGTCGCGTCGATTTCAACCGCACGGGGGTCCCGCTGATCGAAATCGTCAGTGAACCGGACCTGCGCTCCCCGGAGGAGGCCGGCGCTTACCTGCGGCAGCTGCGGGCCATCGTGCGATACCTGGGCATCGGTGACGGCAATCTGGAGGAAGGCAGCTTCCGCTGCGATGCCAATGTGTCGATCCGCCCGACCGGAGATTCGGCCCTCGGCATCCGCGCCGAGCTGAAAAACCTGAATTCTTTCAAGCATGTGGAAAAGGCCCTGCACTACGAAATCCTGCGCCAGACCGAAATCCTGCGCGAGGGCGGCCGGGTGATCCAGGAGACCCGGCTGTGGGACCCGGATCACAATCGCTCCACGTCCATGCGCGGCAAGGAGGAGGCCCACGACTACCGGTATTTCCCGGACCCGGACCTCCTGCCGCTGGCCATCGGCGCCGAGTGGGTCGAGATCGTGCGCCGGGAATTGCCGGAGTTGCCGGAGGCCCGCCGAGACCGCTTCGTCGGGGACTTCGGCCTGCCGGCGTATGATGCCGACCTTCTGACCTCCGATCGCGACCTGGCCGATTATTTCGAAACCTGCCTCAAGACCTTCGACACCCCCAAGCCGGTCAGCAACTGGATCATGGGCCCCTTGCTGGGACTGCTGAACACGGCCGGCACACCGATTGCCGCGTCACCGGTCTTGCCTGAAAACCTGGGACGCCTGCTGCAGTTGATCGAAGAGGGTGTGATCAGCGGTAAAATCGCCAAGACGGTCTTTGACGAGATGGCCGTGAGCGGCGGCGCACCCGATGATATCGTCAAAGAACGGGGGCTCGTTCAGGTCAGCGACGCCTCCCAGATCGAGTCCGCGGTCGACAAGGTCATGAACGAAAACGCAACCGAAGTGCAGGCCTACCGGGCCGGCAAAACCAAACTGCTCGGCTTTTTCGTGGGCCAGGTGATGCGCGAAACCAGGGGCAAGGCCAACCCTCAGGTGGTCAACGAGGTGCTGAAATCAAAGCTTGGAACATGAAACTGGAAGAATTTATCGAGGGCAGTAATCGAAAGTAAGCGACACCGGCCGGCTTTTGCAATCGTCATTCTGATCGGAAAAATCCCCCTCGTTCAGAAGTGGATGGATCGCAGCATTCAACGAGTGAAAACGCTAAAATGGATCGAAAACGTGATGGTTATATGAAGAGTGTTGGCCTGCACGTATTGTGATTCAATAGTTTTGCGGTTTTGAAAGAGACAAATGCCGTTGTGGAGGTTATCGCCCGAGTCGTTCGCGAACGGCTGAATCTCTGCGCCGCTCCGATCGTGGCCGATTTAAACTCCGATGCCTGAAATTTAGTGGAATCACCTGAAGATCACTATTATTACAACGTACCATAAACCCATGGTATATTTTCCCCCCTTTGAAAAAGGGGGGCCAGGGGGGATTTCTAATCGCCATTTTAAAATCCCCCTAAATCCCCCTTTTTCAAAGAGGGACTTTCAAAATTTCCTTTGCAAATGGGGTTAAAAGATACCCGACATGAAGAAACTTTAAACCCAACGATGACACTTCCAACATGAAATTAATGTCGAGTAGAAAATAATTCCCTTGGTAAGTTAATTACTTTGAACCAATCTGCGTCTCCATAACATTTACACTCATCCTGGAGGTACGTGTTGGAAAAATCCCCACTGATACACCGCCCCCTCACCATCGGAATCCTCCTGTTCTGCATCAGCGCGTGGCTGTGCCCTGCGCTGGCCGCCGAACCGCAACGGGTGGCCGTGCTGCCGTTCAAGATGAATGCCGAAAAAGACCTGTCCTTTTTAAGAAACGGCATCTTCGACATGCTGTCCAGCCGCCTGTCCGATCCCGAAAAGGTGCAGGTGATCAGCCGGGCCGACGTCGAAAAGGTGATGGCGGAAGAGACCGGTCCGGCAGCAACCGGCCCGGTAGACGAGGCCACTGCCCGAAAAATCGGCCAGAAGCTCAGCGCCGACTTTGTCCTTTTCGGCAGCCTGACCATGTTCGGCAACAGCCTCAGCATCGACGCCAAAATGATCGACGTGGCCGGGACCCGGCCGCCGGTGACCGCATCCGCTCAGAGTTCGGACATGGGGGCGGTCATTCCCCAAATCGATCAGTTTGCCGCTGAAATCAACACCAAGGTATTCGGTCGCCAGGCGCAAGCGGCCGCGCCGGTTGCGGCAGAACCCCGGACCGAGGC
>JBAPSB010000187.1:0-12560 GCA_049281435.1 Desulfobacterales bacterium | reverse complement strand
CCTTCTGGGGCGCCATGTACTGGCGCTTGAAAGACCTCACCCCGGTCATCATCTCGCATTCCATCTGGAGTACGGTTATTTTCGCCATCCTCCCGGTCCCGTAAAGAACACTTCCCCTGGCCTGCCTCAAACAAGGCGGAAGATCTTAGGAACGCTGTGTCGAAATTGCGCGGAGGCGGAACAGCCGGTGTTTACTTGCTGCAAGTTCAATATGTGCCGGAATCGTTTGATGACAGGTAAGGGTGTTAGTGGCTGCTCGAAAAGGTATGAAACTGGGCGGTATAGAAATGCAGTAAATTTCCGGCATGCCATTTGCTTACATAGGAAATTTAACCCGTTAAAATCACTTGATATACGAATAAAATGGAAAAGAAAATAGGCTTTTAATTTGGATTTCTACAAGAAAACACACCATTTTCAAACCGCCAGTATAGACACAATTTCAGGTCGGCCCTGAGAAAGGGTCACGGTAAGAAATAATTCCACAAGATTGCGCCGGATATTGGCCCGTCTGCAAGGCACCTCCAGCGGCGCATATCGAGATACGTGTCGGTGGAGGTAACGCGGTAGACGGGTCAATAGTCAAGCAAGATGTGGAATTGTTTTTTGCTGGGACCTTAAAAATAGCGGATCACGACCAACACTATGGCGATAGCACTTGAAGTTGAGTAAAGTATTCTCGGTAAAAACCTCGATCTCTCGTCAACAGTTGATCGCATTGAATCCTGGCATGTCCTCCAATCAGAAAATCAGATGCAATACGGTTTCTACGTCCCCCTTTCTGCCGGTAAGCAAACCAGCACTTTGCCGCGGCCAAAGCCGCTTCCAGGTTCATCGCAGAATATTGGACTCCTATCATATTCATTGCCTCAACGACTTTATGACAAGCATGTCCATAGACCGTGGCCACTTCAGCCCAGACGACATCACAGGCAACTATTGATCCGCTCAGCAGGCATTGTTTCAACAGCTCTTTTGAGCGTGGCCCGTAAATCGGGTCCGGCTCCAGAACATCTACCAAAAAGTTCGTATCCACTGCCGTAATCATTCTTCCCCACGCAGCTCCTGCATGATCTCATCCGTACGACGACCCTGTCCGAGAAGACCGTATGCGGCCTCCACACCGGTCATTGCTTCTGCCTTAACGGCGACAAGTCTTCCGTGGTCCTCCGAAAAATCGAGCACCGTCCCCGGCTGGATGCCTAATCTCGCCCTTAAGGCTTTGGGAATCGTCACTTGACCTCTTTCTGCGACTTTAGCCTTCATATCCCATCTCCATCGCTGTCGTTGTATGGATAATATTGTATGTATTCATACTTGTCAAACATATTTACCAATTTTTGGTATACATCTTATTGTTGTTTACGGAACCGCCGATCGCCCGCCCGTGACACGACGGCTATTTTCTGCCGGCATTCAAAAGCCGCAAGACAGCGGGCCCAAAATCAAACAGGCCGAATACGCTAGTGTATTCGGCCTGTTTCACTCAGTGGGTGCTTTAAAGTCGATATGACTAAATTTTGAAATCGCCCGAAACGGCAATTACCGCTGCTGTCTAAGAATAGTAGTCATGCTTTCCCTAACCTGAAGAGACGATGCCCTCAAACAGCTTTTTGTCTGTCATGTTAAGCGAATTCGTTTATTACCCCATTACCCCGCACCTATCACATCATGCCTCCGGATTGTAGCACAGCCGGCAGCAAGACAGGCAGCGGCGGGACTCGGCCCGGGCGTCGGCCTCGCTGAGCACCAGGTCGGTTTCATCGAAGGTCTTGATGCGCTCGCCGACCGGCAGTTCGGGCATCTCGGCCCGCTTGGTCTTCTTTACTCCGACGACGCCCTCGAAAAGCGACTCGGGAATGTGCTTCTTGCGCAGCGATCCGGCCACGGGTTCGACCGGCAGGCCGGAAAGGAACAGGTGGATGGCCCGGGCCGCGCGGCGGCCGCCTCCGATGGCCTCGACCACCAGCGAGGCGCCGGTGTAAGCGTCGCCGGCCGCGAAGACGTGCGGGATGTTGGACTGGAGTATTTCGGGGTTGGCGTCGATCGTGCTCCAACGCGTGATGCTCATCTCCTTCAAGCGGTTGTCGGCCTCGATGAAGCTGACATCCGGTCCCTGGCCGATCGCGGACACCACCATGTCGACTTCCATTTGGGTTTCGGATCCCTCGATCGGCACCGGCCGCCGCCGGCCGCTGGCGTCGGGCTCGCCGAGTTCCATCTTTAAAAATTCCAGGTGGGTGGCCCGGCCGTTTTCATCGCCGATGATGCGCGTCGGCGCGGCCAGGAAGTGAAACTTGACGCCTTCGTGCTCGGCCGCGATGATTTCGACCTCGTTGGCCGGCATTTCCTTGCGCGTGCGGCGGTAGACGATCGACACCTCTTCGGCGCCCAGCCGCACCAGGGTGCGGACGCAGTCGATGGCGGTGTTGCCGCCGCCGATGACCGCGCACTTGCGCCCGATGCCGACCTTGCCGGACGGCTGGCCGGCCTGCTGGTTCACCGCAAACTTGGTAAGAAAATCGATGCCGGTGTAGCAGCCTTTCAGATCCTCGCCCTCGACTTTCAGGCTGTAATCGCGCCAGGCGCCGATGCCCATGAAAACGGCGTCGAACCCCTCGGTCTCAAGATCCGCCAAGGTGAAATCACGGCCGAGCTTGACGTTCGGGCGATGTTCGATGCCCAGGTTTAGAATGCCGTCGATCTCCCACTGCAAGACCTCTTTGGGCAGCCGGTATTCGGGGATGCCGTAGCGGATCATCCCACCCAGCTTGGGCATCATGTCGAAGATGGTGGCCGTGTGGCCCAGGCGCCGCAGGAAATAGGCGCAGGTCAGGCCCGCCGGCCCGCCGCCGATGACGGCGACCTTCTTTCCGGTGTCGGGCGCGCAGGGGATCGGCAGGCGTTTGCCGCTGTTCATTTCGTAGTCGGCCGCAAACCGCTTAAGCTGGTTGATCGACACCGCTTCGTCCTCGATGCCGCGGCGGCAATAGTCTTCGCACGGATGCGGGCAGACCCGGCCGCAGGCCAGCAGCAGCGGATTGCGTTCGCGGATGGTGTTGACGGCGCCTTCATAATCGCCTTCGCGGATGCAGGCGATGTAGCGCGGGATGTCGATTTCGGCCGGACAGGTCTGCTGGCAGGGGGCCAGGGCGTCGTCTTCCTGGTTGAAGTGCAGCAGCCGCTGGGACATGGTGCGGACCTGCAGGATGGATTTGGGGCAGGCGGTTTCACACGCCCCGCAGCCGACGCATTTGGTTTCATCCACCACCGGATACCCATCGGGGCCCATGTGAATCGCATCGAAGCGGCAGGAACGGATGCAGTCGCCCAGGCCGATGCAGCCCACCCGGCACTCGCGCTTGCCGCCGGCCAGAGCCGCCAGGGCGCGGCAGCTGTTGACGCCCGCATAGATATACTTGTCGTCGGCCCGGTCGCCGCCCAGGCAGGTGTTCAGGGATTTGAGCGGCTCGACGGTGCCGGGGTCGATGCCCATCACCGCCGCCACCTGGACGGCGGCTTCGAGACCGGCCACCACGCACACACTCGGCGAGGCTTTGCCGTCGACCACGGCCGCCGCCGCGCCCGAGCAACCGGGATACCCGCAACCGCCGCAATTGGCGCCGGCCAGAAGGCCCTCGATTGTGGAGATGCGCGGATCTTCATAAACGTAGAAGACCTTGGATGCGATCGTCAGCATCGAGGCGCAGGTGGCGCCCAAGCCCAACATGACCATGACGGCTTCTATCACATTTACCTCCGGGGAGCAGCTGTTAGAAAGTAATCAGTCCGAGCAATCACACCGATTATAGACGTGCCGGCGACCGGCTACACCCAGCCTTTGAAGGCAAAAAAAGTCAGCGACAGGATGCCGGCCGTGATCAATCCGATCGATGTGTCCTGCAGCGGCCGCGGCACGCGGGCCAGCAGGATCCGTTCCCGTACGCCGGCGAAGAGAACCAGCGCCAGGCCGAAGCCGGCGGCATAGCCGAACGAGGCGACCAGCGTCTGCAGGAAGTTGTACTCTTCGTTGATGTTGATCAGGCACACGCCCATGACGGCGCAGTTGGTGGTGATCAGCGGCAGAAAAATGCCCAGGCCCGCGTACAGCGCCGGGATGCTCTTCTTCAAAAACATTTCGACGAACTGGACCAGGGAGGCGATCACCAGAATGAAGGCGATCGTGCGCAGGTACTCGAGTCCGAATTTTTTCAACACGTAGGTGTCGACCAGCCAGGTCATGGCACCGGCCAGCACCAAAACGAAGATAACCGCCATGGCCATGCCGGTCGCGGTCTCCATTTTCTTGGATGTGCCCAGAAACGGACAGTTCCCCAGATACTGGGCCAGCAGGATGTTGTTGATCAGGATGCAGCTGATGGCAAGTACGAGGTAGTCGGTCATGGGAGATCTCCTATTTTTTACCCAGCAGGTTCATGACGCACAGCATCAACCCGAGGCACATGAAGGCCCCGGGGGCCTGAATGGCAAACTCGAAGGGCTGAAACGATGGCCCCATGATCTGGATCGGCTTTTCCCAGATGGTCAGGGTGCCGCTGCCCAAAAGTTCGCGGATGGCTCCAAGCGACGCCAGCGCCAGGGTAAAACCGATGCCGATGCCCAGACCGTCGGCGGTGGAAGCGATGATCCCCCTCTTCGACGCAAAGGCTTCGGCGCGGCCGAGAAGGATGCAATTGACCACGATCAGGGGAATGAAAATCCCGAGTTTGAGAAACAGCGGGTAGGTGAAGGCCTGCATCACCAGTTCGACGACCGTCACGAAAGTGGCGATGATGATGATGAAGCACGCGATCCGGACCTTGGAGGGAATGACTTTGCGCAGCATCGAGACCAGGATGTTCGAGCAGACCAGCACGAAGGCGGTCGCCACGCCCATTCCGATGCCGTTCTCGACGGTCTTGGTAACGGCCAGGGTCGGGCAGAGGCCCAGGACCAGACGAAACGGCGGCACTTCCTCCCACAACCCCTTGGTGAATTCTTGTACGAGTGTTTTGGCCATCTTTATCTCCTGTGTCTACTTGGAAAAAGTCTTGGCTTTATCGGCAATCTCGGGTTTGAGTTTCGCAAATATCTTGCCGGCTTCCGTCAGGGCTGCCGCCACGCCGCGCGAGGTGACCGTGGCGCCTGAAAGGGCGTCCACCTGTCCACCGTCCGGTTTCACCTTGAAGGTCTCCTCGATCGCCAATCCCGGAAACTGGGCCGCAAAGGCGGGATCGGTTTTGGCGCGCGACCCGACGCCGGGAGTCTCGCTGTGAGTGGTGACCCCGACGCCTGAGATCTTGCCGTCATCGAGGTTCACCCCCACCATCAACCCGATGTCGCCGCCGAAACCTTTGCCGGAACTCTCAAACGCCACCATTTTCGGCTTGCCGTCGAACACGCCGACGAAAAAGCTGTGTTCGGTGTCGCCGTCCTTGAGTTTGAAACGATCATTGATCGGATCGTTGGCGGCGCCTTTCAGGATGGCCTTGATGGCGGGACCTTTCACGAACGTGAGCTGCTGCACTTCGATCTGGTCTTTGGTGTTGTCCTTGACGTAGGCGAGCAGGCCGCCCGAAACGAAGCTCAAGACCGTGAGAACGACGACCATTTGAATCATTTCACGCATCTTAGACCACCTTTCCCACTGCCTGGGGCCGGATCTTGTCGACCAGGGGTTGAATCAGATTGATGACGAGAATGGCATACAGTACCCCATCGGCGTAGACGCCGATGTTTCTGATCAGCACGGTGACGATACCGCCCGCCGCGCCATAAACAATCATCGGCAGGAAGTTGACCGGCGAAGAAGAGTCTTCGGTGGCCAGAAAAAAAGCCCCGATCAGGGTATAGCCGGTGAGCAGGTGGAAAAACGGGTTGGCAAACCGGCCGGGGTCGACCACGTAAAAGACGGAGGCCATCACAAAAATCCCGGCCAGGAAAGAAACCGAGATTTCCCAGCGGATGAACCCTCTCAGGATCAGGTAGATGCCGCCCGCAATCAATCCCAGGCCGAATCCGGAGCCGATGCCGCCGGCCTGGCGGCCCAGAAGGAGGTTCAGGTAGGAAAAGTCCTTGATCGCGTTGACACCGAAGGCCTTTAATTTCACCAGCGGCGCCGCCATCATGAAGCCGGGATCGTAATTGACCAGAGCGGCGTCGAAGTCAAAAATGTATTTCCAGGATATCGCCACGATGGCTACCGCCAGCACGACGGGGTTGAAGACGTTGCCGCCGATGCCGCCGAAGATGTGCTTGCCGAGCACCACGGCAATGAAGGTCCCGGTCAAGACCGCCCACCAGGGCACGGTGGCCGGCACCAGCATGGCGAACAGCAGGCCGATGAGCGCCGCGTTGCCGTCGCCGATCGTGATGGTCCGTTTGGTGACTTTGTTGATGGCCAGTTCCCAGCCGATGGCGGAGGACACCGACAATGCCACGACGGCCAGGGCCGGAACACCGTAAATGAAGAGGCCCATCAGCACGGCCGGCAGGGCCGCCAACATGGTGTGGTAACTGCGCTCGGTGATGTTGCTGCCATAGTGCCAGAAGGGCGCGTGTGAAACGATGAATTTTTTACGACTGGTCATTCGCCGCCTCCGCTGCTCTGGTCCGGCCGAGTTCGAATTTGGCCAAACGGATGTATTGGAATATCGGTATCTTCGCCACACACACGAAGCTGCACAATCCGCAGTCGATGCACGAGTGGAGATCGTACAGATCCGCGGCGTCTTCGTACTGCCCGGCTTCCAGGAAGCGCACGAGCATGTTGACCGGTATTTTGACCGGGCAGATCCGGACGCAGTCGCCGCAGTTGATGCAGGGGTAATCGGAGACATAGGGCACATCGGCCTGATCCTGCACCATGATGGCACCCGTCTCGGGCGTGACCGGAAAGTCTTCGGTATAAATGGCGGCTCCGGTCATGGGGCCGCCGATGATGAGCCGGTCGCGATCCGCCAGGGTGATGCCGAGGGCGCCCAGGATGTTGCCGATGGGGGTTCCGATGACGGCCGAGACCAGTGTGGCGCCGCCGGCCTTGTCGACCACCGTGATCAGTTTTGATGTCGGAAGGTTCCCGGTTTTAAAGGCCGTGCCGATGGCAGCGACCGCTTCGGCGGTGACAAATGTCACCCCCAGGTCCTCCGGCGTCTGGCCGGCCGGAACGACCCGTTTCAGGACGTCTTTCATGATCATCGGGGGCAGGGCGGCCGGATACTCCGTGGACACCCGTTTCATTTCGGCGCCGATATGGCCGTACCCTTGAACGATTTCCCCCGGAACGGCAATGACAATCTTGTCCACCCCGGTGATCTGCTTCAAAACGGCGATGCCGGCCTTCACCTCATCCAGACGCGCTTTGATGACGAACTGGTTGGTGGTGACCAGAAGGTCGTTGTCGCCGCCGTAGATCACGATCGTTTCGATCGGCACTTCCGGGTCGACGAATTTATTCAGCTGCGGCGCGCCGGGGACACTGACCAGATAATCGAGGGCGGTTTCGAGCGCCGGCAGTTTGGACTGTGCCGCAAATCGGTCGTCGGTTTCGGCGGTTTCGTTCACGCCGATCTTTACGGCGGTGTAGGTTTTGCCGAAATCACCGATGTGGGGGGCGATCGACAGCACCTTGCCGCTGACGGTGGCGGCGACTCCGGGCCCCCCGTTTGCGGACAGGGAAAGTTTCTGGCCGCGTTTCACCGCATCGCCGACTTTGAGGCCGGCGGCGTTTTTGACGTCGAAGGGCGCCTCGATGAAAAGGGTTGCCGTCTCGGGCGGCGGGATGGGGTGCAGCTCCGGAACCTCACCGGTCAGCAGGGTGTACTCGAGACGGGGCGTTGCGAGTCCGAAAAACGTTTTTCGTATCATAGGTCACCCTTTTTGGTTTGATGGCACACATCAGGGGGCACAAAAAGTCGGGCAGTGATCCGGCGCCGGCTTACAACACGTGACATGAATTGCAGTCAACGGGACCTGCACCGACCGACTTGTGGCACTCGATGCACTGGGTGTGGTAGGCGTCGACGCGCTTGACCACCTCGGTTCCCTCGACATCCCCCGCATCATGGCATTCGAGGCAACTTTCCGGTACGGCACCCTCTGCGGGTTCTGCGGGATGGCAGGTGCTGCAGGCCTTCAGCGCCGATTCGTCTTCGGGTGGATGGTGGTGGCAATCATAACAGGCAACTCCGTATCCGGATTCGGACAAGTGGGTTTTATGATCGAAGAGGACTTTACCGGCGGTGGTTTTGTAAAGGATGCGTATCGGTTCGTTGGGCGGTTTGGCGGAAAAGGCGGTGTATGCGTAGCTTGCGATTCCTACAACGAGCAAGGTGATCGCCAGTTTGTATGCCAGTTGCAGTTCTTTCCCGGAACGAGACATGTACATTCCTTTCAAGGGCAAGGCGGTGTTAAAGAAGAACGGGCGCAAAATGACGCAAATCGACTATCACAATGAAAATGTCCTTTCAAGTAATTTTTTCGGGCTGAAATGCAAAAACACCAGCGGGACGGGGAGGGATGGCGGGCCGCGGAAGAAGATTATGGGCGGCGCGTTAACGGCAGATGCCGCAGCGGCGGCAGTCGTCCATGGGGCAGGCAGGGGTGGGGCGACCGTCAAGCGCGCGCTGGTACTCGCGGATCAGAAAACTTTTCTTGACGCCGTGGTCGATGAAGTCCCACGGCAACACTTCATCGACCGGGCGCGGCCGCAAGACGTAGAAGTCGGCGTTGAGCGGGGTTTCCTTGAGCGATTGCGGCCAGTTTTGCCGATGCGTGTGGGCCAGTTCCAGAAGGTTGGCCACCCGGCGATCACCCCGGGAGAGCAGCGCCTGGATATAGGCCCAGCGCGGCACATCCGCGTGAACCCGGACATTGGGCACTTTGCGCAGGCCGTGCTTGACCGCCCGGATCTTTCCTTTCAAAGCGGTTGTATCGTCCATGGCGGCCCACTGAAAAGGGGTCGCCGGCTTGGGCACGAAGCAGCTCAGGCCGACGGTGATCTCCCCGATCCGCTTCCGGCCGCGGCTGTGGTTGAGAAAGACGTGTTTGATCCTTTTGCACAAGCCCACGATGGCCTCGATGTCATCCGCGGTTTCGGTCGGCAGGCCGATCATGAAGTAGAGTTTGAGATTCGGTATGCCGCCGGCGACCAATAGGGCGGCGGCGCGCAGGATCGCGTCCTCGTCGATGCCCTTGTTGATGACCCGGCGCATCCTCTCCGAGCCGGCCTCCGGTGCGATGGTGGCCGTCTTGACGTGGTTGCGGGCCAGTGCGGCCACCAGGTCCTCATTGAGCGCATCGGCCCGCAGGGAACTAAACGATACCCGCACCTTTTCCGCCTCCGCCTGACGGCAGAGTTCTTTTAGCCCCGGCAGGTCCGAAACCGCAGCTCCGACCAGGCCGATGCGATCGGTCAAGGCCGCGCCCTGTCGCAGGCAGGCCCGCAGCAGCCGTGGCGGTCGGAAACGGGGCGGGCGGTAGTTAAACCCCGCGCTGCAGAACCGGCAACCGTGGGGGCAACCCCGGCCGACTTCGATCAGAAAGGTGCTCTCAAAGGTCGTGTGGGGGGTGATAACGGTGCTGCAGGCGGGAGTTCGGGACAAGTCGGCCAGGTAGGGCCGTTTAATCGAAGCCGGGACGTCGGCCAGCACCTCGATTTCGGCCAGGGCGCCGGTCTCGCCGTAGACGGAGCGATAGAATTGCGGGACGTAAACGCCCGCGACCTGTCGGGCGCAGGTCGCCAGAAGGTGCTCGCGGTCCCGCTTTTCAGGAAATCCGTTTTCCTGCAGGCAATCGATGAAGTCCGCGAGCATGGCTTCGGCTTCGCCGATCAGAAAGCAATCGATAAAGTGGGCCAGCGGCTCCGGATTCAGCAGACAGGCGACTCCCCCCGCCATCACCAGGGGGTGGGCGTTTTTGCGCTCACGTGATGGCAGGGGAAGGCCTGCTGCAGCCAATACGTTAAGTATGTTCGGGTAATCGTTTTCGAACGAGACCGAGAAGGCGATGATGTCGAAATCGGTCAGCGGTCGGCCGGTTTCGACCGATGTCAGGCGCATCGCGGCGGGCGCCGACTCATCGGGTAAAAATGCCCGTTCGCAGGCTACGCCCTCCAAGCCGTTCAGCAGGCGGTAGACCACCTGAAAACCGAGGTTTGACATCCCGACCGCGTAGCGATTGGGATACACCAGAACGACCCGCAGGCGATGGGGACCGCTTTTACGGATCGTTCCGACCTCTGCGGCGATGGGATCGCCGGGGTCCTGCCGGGTTTTCTTTCTCATGGAAACTGCCTTCGACTGTCGTCTGACTGCCGTCTATGGCGGGCACGCTAAGACCATGCCGTCACTATAGGGACGCACCAGTCGATTGGCAACGTGGCGAAGACCCGGCTGCCGCCGGTTTTGCCGTCGTTTCAGGCGCGAAATCCGGGCTCGACACCGGCAACCCGGCGCGGGCCGGTCAATCGGCCTTGCGCCGCAGAAATGTCGGCACATCCAGGTCGTCGCTGTCCAGAACGATTCCCCGGTATCCGCGGTAGGTTGCGCCGCTGTTTTCGCCCACGGCTTCTTTCTGACGGATGAAGGTCGGAACCTCGAAGTCTTCGCCGTGGTTGAGATCGGCGGGGGTGAGATCGCGCACCTTGCCGCGTAGTTTGACCTCCGCGCGACGGCCCCTGGTGGTCGTTTCGGCGGCGCCGCCGATACCGGTGGCGATCAGGGTGACGCGGATCTCCTCGCCCAGGGTATCGTCGATCACCGTGCCCCAGATGATGTCGGCATCCTCTCCGACCTCGCTGTAGATCCGGTCCGAGGCCTCGGTCATTTCCTCCATGGTGAGATCGCTGGTGCTGGTGATGTTCATGAGCACGCCGCGCGCTCCGACAATGGAGAGATCTTCCAGCAACGGGTGGCTGATGGCCCGTTCGGCGGCCAGCACGGCCCGGTTCTCGCCGCTGGCGGTGCCGATGCCCATGATGGCCATGCCGGCTTTGGACATGGTCGTCTTGACGTCGGCAAAATCCAGGTTGACCAGGCCCGGCATCATGATCAGATCGGTAATCCCCTTGACCGAATGCAACAGGACCTCGTCGGCCCGCCGGAACATCTCGATCATGGTGGCATTCTTGGAGGCGATGCCGCGCAGGCGGTCGTTGGGGATCGTAATGGCGGTGTCGGCCATCTCCTTGAGGGCCTCCAGGCCTTCATCGGCCTGGCGCGAGCGTTTGCGCCCCTCGAACGAAAAGGGCTTGCTCACCACGGCCACCGTCAGGGCCCCCAGGTCCTTGCAGATCCGGGCGATGACCGGTGCGGCACCGGTCCCGGTTCCGCCTCCCAGGCCGGCGGTGATAAACACCATGTGGCTGTCCTTCAACAGGTCGCGGATCTCCTCTTCGCTCTCGATGGCCGCCTGACGACCGACCTCGGGGTTGGCGCCGGCACCGAGGCCTTCGGTGAGCTTTTCGCCCAGCTGGATCTTGACCGGGGCGTTGGAGGTCTCAAGGGCCTGGGCATCGGTGTTGGCGGTGATGAATTTGACCCCCAGGAGCTTGCTGGCGATCATGTTGTTGATGGCGTTGCCGCCGGCGCCGCCGACCCCGATGACCTTGATTTTTGCCGATTTTTCATTGTCAACAAACGTAAACATGTGTCACCCCCTGTGTGAGTAATGATCCGGGTTGCAGAAAACCGGCCGGCGGAAGATATCGGCGTTTCCCCATGTCCGCTTCGTCATCCGCCGGGCGGCAGCCTTTAGCCCGGATCGTTGGATTGGCATTTCTTTTGATTCCCGATTCACCCCGCGGCCGGTCAAGTGAACCGGCCGCGGTCCAGTGTTTACACCACTTCCTGAAACCAACGCTTCATGCGGCTCATGATGCGATTGAAGATATTGTTGTCGCGGATTCTGAATTTTTTGGCACTCTGCCGTTTGGCGCCGTAGATCACCAGCCCGACGCCGGTGGCGTACATGGGATTGTTGACCACGTCGATCAACCCGCTGATGCCCCGCGGCTTGCCCAATCGCGTCGGCAACCCGAAAATCGATTCGGCGATCTCGGTCGTGCCGTCGAGCATCGAAGAGCCGCCGGTGAGGACCACCCCGGAAGTGATGGAGTTTTCCTGGCCGGCCCTGAAAATTTCGCGGTTGACCAGGGTGAAGATCTCCTCCATGCGCGGCTCGAGGATTTCCGCCAGAATCTGCCGGGGAAGCTTGCGGGGACTGCGGCCGCCCATGCCGGGGATCTCGATGTTCTCGTCGTTGCGGATGTTGGCCGCCAGACACGTTCCGTAGCGGGTCTTGATTTTTTCGGCTTCGGCGTGCGGCGCGCGCATGCCGATGGCGATGTCGTTGGTCAGGTTGTTGCCGCCCAGGGACAAGACGAAGGTGTGCTTGATGTTCTTGCCCGAAAAAACCGCCAGGTCGGTGGTCCCGCCGCCCATGTCGATCAGCGCCGTACCGAGGTCTTTTTCCTCGTCGGTCAGCACGGCCTCGCCGGAGGCCAGGGATTCGAGCACGATGTCGCCGACGTCCAGACCGGATCGATTGGCGCACTTTACGAT
>JBAPSB010000186.1:0-17885 GCA_049281435.1 Desulfobacterales bacterium | reverse complement strand
CCCGTATATTTTCCAGTTGCACCGCTCTAAAGCTCGCAATGTGTTATTTCTTTCAAATTCAAAAAGGTCATGTGAGGACAATACGGTTTCGGTGGCAGCGGGCTGTCCGGGGCTTGACCGGTTTGCTTTCGCAGCGCCGGTGTCAAGTTCCGGCCCCAGGTCGAATCTCAACGTGTCGGACCGGGCGAGAATGAGGGCCCGTTCGACGACATTCTCCAGCTCGCGAACATTGCCCGGCCAATCGTATTTTTGGAGGTCCATTATGTTGGCTTTTGTCAGCCTCGGCGTCGGCAGGTTCATCTCCCTGGATAACCTAATAATGAAATGCGCCGCCAGCAACGGGATATCGTCTGTGCGTTCTTTGAGCGGCGCGACATGAATCGGAAAGACATTCAGGCGATAAAACAAATCATCGCGAAATCGCCTGGCCCTGACCTCTGTTTTGAGGTCCCTGTTGGTGGCCGCTATGACGCGGACATCGACACTTCGCGTTCTATCGCAGCCGACCCGCTCGTATTGCCCCTCCTGAAGCACCCGCAGGAGTTTGCTCTGCAGGTCGACCGGGATTTCACCCACCTCGTCGAGGAATATCGTACCGCCATCGGCGGCTTCGAACCGGCCCACCCGGTCCTTGACCGCCCCGGTAAAGGCCCCTTTCACATGGCCGAAAAATTCGCTCTCGTACAGATCCTTGGGTATGGCAGCGCAGTTGACCTTTACGAGGGGCCGGTCGCCGCGACGGCTGTGCTTGTGTAACTCGCGGGCGATCAATTCCTTTCCGGTGCCGGATTGACCCTGAATCAGAACGTTGGCATCGGTGGGCGATACGAGTTCGATTTGCGAGACGACGCTTTTAATCGAATGGCTCTGGCCGATTATCGTGCCGTAAGATTGCGTGTCGGCCAGTTCCTGTTTGAGGAATAAGTTTTCGGCCTGCAGCCGGTCTTTCAAGCGGTGGATCTCGGCCGTCCGCTGCGCGACGACTCTTTCAAGATCGTCACGCGACCTCTTGACCTCATCCTCGTATTTTTTGCGCTGTGATATGTCCTCCACCATCCCGATAATCAAATCATCCTTGTCCGCTGTATTTTTTGCCAGTGACAGTGCCACACTCCCCCAGATGACTTTTCCGTTCTTGCAGCGATACCGTTTCTCGATGCCGTAATGAGCGATTTTTTTCTCGGTCAGCTTCTTGAAAAGCCGCAAATCCAGGTCGATGTCATCCGGATGAGTAAGGTCGGCCATCGACATTTTTTCGATGTCATCTTTCTCATAACCCAGCATGTTGCACAGTGCCTTGTTGGCCAGAACGATTTTTCCGTTCGCCTCTATCATGGCGGCCCCAAACGGACCATACTCGAAAATGCCGCGAAATCTTTCTTCGCTGACTTTCAGTCTGATTCCGGTCGCCTTGTGTTTTCTGATTTCGCGCTCGAGGCGCTGGTTCGTTTTTTCAAGCGCCTTGACATACTCCGAACACTGGCTTTCGAGTATCCGGCATTTCTTTTCCAGTGATTTCAGGTTCGCATCGATCTTTGCGGCTGCCATACGTCCCTCCACTGTACCTAAACATCGTCACGGGTCCCTATCCTCAATACTTTGAGATAATGTGCTCATTATTTTGATAAGCTCAATATTTTGAGATGCCGGCAATGGCCCTAATTTAAATAAACAAATAAATTCAAATACATATTAACTTTATGTTTTGGCATGCTAAATGAAAAGGGGGAAATAAACGGGCGACGATCTGCCGGCGGTAATCTCAACAAGGCTCATCCAACCGCGCATATCGAGATATGTCTCGTTTGATGTACCGCGGTAGATGGGCCGAAAGACAAGCAAGATGTGAAATTATTGGTTGCCGAGACCCTAAACTCGGAACTTGCCCCGGCCCGCGCCAAATTATCCCGGGAATAACACGATGAAAAGTTATATCTGTGTCACCTGCGGGACTCAATACGCGCCGAGCGACACCCCGCCGCCGGCGTGCGGGATATGTGAAGATGACCGCCAATATGTCGGCTGGGAGGGCCAGAAATGGACGACCCTGGAAGACATGTGGCAAGCCGACTACGCCAATGTCATCCGGCCGGTCGAGCCGCATCTGTTCGGCATCGGCACGAAACCCCACTTCGGCATCGGGCAGCGTGCGCTGCTCGCTGTCACCGGGCACGGAAACGTGCTTTGGGACCCTATCAGCTATCTGGACAGCCGCACGATCGAGGAGGTGCACACCCTTGGCGGCATCCAGGCCATCGCCGTGTCGCACCCGCACTTTTATGCAGCGATGATCGAATGGAGCCATGCCTTCAATCACGCGCCCGTTTATCTGCCGCAGGCGGACCGGCAATGGATCATGCGCCCCGACGGCGTCGTATCGTTCTTCGAGGATAAAATTGACATTAATCCGGAAATAGCCGTTTTTCAATGCGGCGGGCATTTCCCGGGCAGTTCGGTGCTGCATGTCAAGGGCGGCGCCGGCGGCCGGGGGGCCCTTTTGGCCGGTGACACCATCATGGTCGCCATGGACCGCAAGACGGTGAGCTTCATGTACAGCTACCCCAACCTGATCCCCTTGCCCGCCGCTGCGGTCCGTAAAATCGCGAACAAGGTCGCGCCGCTCAAGTTCGATCGGCTCTACTCCGCCTGGTGGGACAGGGACCTGGCGCAAGATGCCGCCGAAATCGTGAGGAAGTCGGCTCGGAGATATATCGAGGCCATATCCAGATAACACGACGAATTTTCGATCGGACTGCCGCAAACAAGGATGGTTCAACCTCCGGCGGCAGATGATCGGCTGCACGCATCCGGAATTACGAAAACCATGCAAGCCAAATGCAGGAGGTCTGTTATGAGTGCTTTGAAACTGAAAAACTCTTCGGGAAGCCTGGCCGACATTTCTCCCGACGCCTTGGAGGAACTGCGCGGCGATATTCGGGGGGAGGTGGTCACCACCGGTCATGATTCTTATGACGCCTTTCGATCGGTCTGGAACGGTTTGATCGACAAAAAGCCCGGCCTCATGGTCCGGTGCACCGGGACGGCGGACGTCATGGCGGCGGTGCGGTTTGCAGGGCGGCACCGCTTGCCTGTTTTCGTGAGGGGCGGCGGGCACAATGTTGCCGGAGTCTGCCTCGCGGACAACGGTTTTACTATTGACCTTTCGCCCATGCGCGGCATTCGGGTCGACCCCGAGAAGCGAACGGCACGGGTCCAGGGCGGGGCGCAGCTGGGCGACCTGGACCACGAGACCCAGGCTTTCGGATTGGCCGCCCCCGTGGGTGTCGTGTCGGCCACGGGAGTGGCCGGCCTCACGCTGCACGGCGGGATCGGCTGGCTGCTTCGCAGGCACGGACTTTCGATCGACAACCTCTTGTCGGTGGATATCGTCACCGCGGACGGCCAGCTCAAGAAGGCGAACCACGATCAAAACGCCGATCTCTTCTGGGCGGTCAGGGGCGGCGGCGGCAATTTCGGGGTGGTGACGTCATTTGAGTTTAAGCTTCACCCGGTGGGGCCGCGGGTCTGGATGTCCGTCCCTATTTACCCCCTGGACCGCGCCGCAGAGGTGCTACCGGCATTTCGCGACATCTTGGAACAGGCACCGGACGATCTCATGGCACTCGGTGTTTTCTGGAGCGCTCCGGAGGTTCCGGAGGTGCCGGAGCGTTTCCACGGCTCCCCGGTCGTAATCCTGCTGAGCTGTTTTACAGGCCCCTTTGACCGGGGCGAAGAAGTCATTGCCCCGCTGCGAAAAATTGGAACCCCGATTGCGGACTTGAGCGGACCCATGCGCTGGACCGAGGTTCAGAAATTCCTGGATGCCGACTATCCCTACGGGGCATTCTATTACTGGAAGTCCATCTACCTGGATCGTCTGGACGACGACGTCATACAGGTGCTCTCCGGTCACACCGCCTCGCGGCCGTCGCCGCTGTCCTCGATCGACGTCTGGACCCTGGGCCGCGCCATGAGCCGGGTCGGCGCCACCGACACCTCGTTTTACAAGCGCGATGCCCCCTACCTGATCGGCATCGAGGCCAACTGGGTAAATCGCGCGGATACGGAGGCGAATATCGCCTGGGCCCGAGCCGTCTTCGAGGATATGAAGCGCTTCACCCGTGGCGGAGACTATCTCAATTTTCCGGGCTTTTTCGAAGACAAAGATCGGTTGCTGCAGGGGGCATATGGCCCCAACCTGCAACGTTTGCGGGCCATCAAGGCGCAGCACGACCCTTTTAATAGGTTCGCAGGGGCTGTCAATATCGCGCCGGCGGAGTAACCGAATAGCACAATCCTGGCCAAAATCCACACGAGGTAGATGAATGGCACCCCCGGCGCCCTGCCTGCTTGCGGTTCGTGGCGCCGGGCACAGAAAAAAACCAGCCCGGCTCAGGTTAACGAACATTTTTTACATTCAATAGTTATCGGGAGGCGACAGCGTGAAAAGTGAGCCCGTAACTATTTCACCCGCCGGAGAATCGTTCGACTTCGGCGGCCTGAGCGTGCACTGGAAGATCGATGGTCCCGCATCAAATGGACGCTTTGCGGTGGTACACCATCCCCTGGCACCCCATGCTTTGGCGGCGCCGCTGCATTGCCATCAAAACGAGGATGAGTATTCTTATGTCATCACCGGGACCCTCGGGGCAATTCTCGGCGACGATGTCGTGACCGCCGAGGCCGGCTCCTGGGTGGTCAAACCCCGGAAGCAGTGGCATACCTTCTGGAACGCCGGCGACACACCGTGCGAGATCATCGAGATCATATCGCCCCGGCTGGATTTGAAAACTATTTTCGCGAGGTGGCCGCCGCCTGGGGCGACGTGGAACGTTTCGGGCAGATCAATGCCAAGTATTTCCTTGAAATGAACTTCGACAGCGTCCCGGGCCTTTGCGGCCGTTTCGGGCTGACGTTCCCATCTCTTTGAACACAAAAAAAGAAGTTCAAAAAATCAACGGGCATTTGACACCGCATGGGCCGTAAACCGACGTCTCCACACGAAACAGAACAATCAAGGCCAGTAGGGAAACAAAGCCGGAACGGATGGAAGGGAAAACCACAATAGATCGAGGCCAGAAAGGACATTTCTATGGACGCCGACGAATTGCGCGCGCTTCAGGCACCGCTCAAGGAACGCTACAAAAAATCTCCCGGCAGCGCCATGATCCCGGCGCGGGCCGAAGCGCTGATCGAGGGCGAAGGAGATATAACCTGCCAAGTACCCGCCTTCGCGGGTATGGCGATGGCCGGCCTGCATCCGGCCGCCGGCGGCGATGGAACGACGGCCTGTTCGGCGGACATGCTGCTGGAGGCGCTGGTCGCCTGCGCCGGCGTCACATTTAAGGCGGTTGCCACCGCCATGCGCATTCCGCTCAGGCGGGCCAGGGTGATCGCCGAGGGCACCTGGAATGCCGGCGGGACCCTCGCTGTTGACCGCAACGCGCCGGTCGGGCTCGTAGACATCGGGCTGACCTTTGAAATTGACAGCTCCGCCGATCCAAAGAAGCTTGAAAAACTGGTCCAACTCACGGAGCGATACTGCGTCATATTCCAGACGCTTGCCAACCCACCCGCGCTGTCAAGCCGGTTCGAGCAAATAAGTGACGTGCCAGGGCCATAGCTGGTGTCCATCCGCGATCAATATTCGTCAGCCGGTCTTCCGCGCCATTTTACGTCGTCGACTTGCTCATCCTCCTGGAATTGTCGAAAATGAGCTTAACTGGGCAAACTTAAATTTTAAAATAACGAAGACCTATCCGATCGATGGGAAGGCTTCCGAACGAGGAGGTGCGACAATGAAAACAAATTCACATAAAACCATTCGGGAATTGTACCTGGCAGTGATCATTATGATTGGGTTCATTTTCATTCAAAATCTCGCTGCCGCAGAGAAAAACAATCGGGATGACGTGGATGCGACTGCGCTTCAAGGTCAAATCGCTCCCCGTTTGCAGAACCTGGGGGATTATAAATTTCCTGTCACGACCAATTCAGCCCGCGCACAGCTGTTTATCAATCAAGCAATGATGCTGACCTACGGCTTTAATCACGCCGAAGCCTCCCGATCGTTCCGCGAGGCGGCGCGCCTGGACCCGGACTGCGCCATGGCCTACTGGGGGATGGCCCTGGTCCTCGGGCCCAACATCAACATGCCAATGCCCCCGGACGCCGAACCCGAGGCGTATAAGCTTGTTTCCAAGGCCCGCGAGCTGAAAAACAGCGCCTCCGCAAAAGAGCAGGCCTATATCGACGCCTTGTCGGCACGATATTCCGGCGCGGAAAATCCCGATCGGGCCGTTTTGGACCGCGCCTACGCGGCGGCCATGCTCGAGCTGCACAAGCGGTATCCCGAAGATCTCGACGCGGCCGCACTTTACGCGGAGGCGGTCATGGACCTGCGGCCCTGGAACTACTGGGCCCGCGACAAACAGCCTTATCCGGAGACGCACGAAATTCTCGGGGTACTGGAGAATGTGCTGGAGCGCAATCCGAATCATCCACTTGCCATTCACCTGTATATACATACGGTCGAGTACGCGCGTCCGGAACTCGCCGAAGCGGGAGCCGAAAGGCTCTGGAAATTGGCGCCCGGTGCCGGCCATCTCGTTCATATGCCCTCGCATATCTTCCGACGCGTCGGCCGCTACGAGGATGCCTCTAAAAGCAACGAAGATGCCATTGCCGCCGACGAAGACTACATCACGCAATGCCGGGCTCAAGGGGTGTATCCCTTGGCCTATTACCCGCACAACATTCATTTTTTGTGGGATTCGGCCACAATGGAGGGGCGCAGCCAGGTGGCCATTGACGCTGCCCGCAAATCCGCGGCCAAAATCCCGGATGGCGCGTGGCGCCAGGTGTCCCTCTTGCATCAGTTTCTGATTACCCCTCTCTTGGCGTACACGCGTTTCGGGGAGTGGGATCTGATTCTCAGCGAACCAAGGCCGCCGCAGGACAGCCCTTTTTGGACGGGTATCTGGCACTACGCCCGCGGGCTGGCTTACAGCGCCGGGGGTGATTTGGACAAAGCCGCCGATGAACTGAAAAATCTGGAAAAAATCGCAATGGAAAAATCCCTGGACGGCCTGCGGGTGACATTTTCCAGAAATGGAGCGAAAGCGATCCTGGACATCGCTGTAGACGTGCTCGCAGGTGAACTCGCCGCCCAACGGGGAGAGTATGACCTTGCCGTTGCCAGGCTTCACCGCGCGGCCCTGCTCGAGGACAATCTTATCTACAATGAGCCGCCTGACTGGCATGTCCCGGTGCGTCAATCGCTGGGCGCGGTGCTGTTGACTGCCGGAAGACCCGCCGAGGCCGAAGCCGTCTACTGGCAGGACCTCGAGCAGAATCGAGAAAACGGCTGGTCCTTATTCGGCCTGATGCAAAGCCTCCGCGCTCAGGGCAATGTAGAGATGGCGGCCGCAATCGAAGTAAGATTCAACGCTGCCTGGAAGCGCGCGGACGTGCAATTGACGGCTTCACGCTTCATGGGCAATACCGGCACCAAAATGGCGGCAGCGGAAACGGCCTTCTCGGGCAAATAAACAGATTCACGTCTTCCAGGCGAGCGGGGCACAACCAGCTGCACCCGCAAGCGGCTTTGCCGGCCGTGAAAGTTCTCTTGCTTGATCGGCAGCTCGGAATGCAAGGGCGGCCATCATACCGATGGCGCCCTTGCATTATATGGATATCGGCTCAATCACGGCGTGACATCTTGAATTCATGTCGCATGTGGGCTAGTTTCGATTGATACAAGGACTTTCCTGGCTGCTTCGGAAAAGTTAAGCCCAATATCCCGCAGGGCGGGCCCTCACAATCCTGCGAAAAAGCCCTTGATTTAACTCTAATTGGCCGCTATGGCGAATTTAGAAGCGCCAACCGATCGGTGCCGACCGCAAAACCGTGGAAGATGTGGCCTGGCCTGCAATTTTCCGCAGGATGGCAGCTTGAATCCGGGACAGATTCCCATGAAAAAATTGACCGCCGCCTTTGCGGCCCTTTTCGTGCTGGCCGGGCTTTACATTGCCAGCCTTCATAGTTATCTGCTTTTCCACAGCCTCGCCGAAGGCTTCGCCGTCGTCATCGCCTGCGGCATTTTCATGGTCGCCTGGAACACCCGCCGTCACGTTTCCAACGATTACCTGCTGCTCATCGGCATCGCCTACCTCTTTGTCGGAATCCTGGATTTTGTCCACACCCTTTCCTACTCCGGTATGAACATCTTCGTCGGATATGACGCCAATGCACCGACTCAGTTATGGATCGCCGCCCGCTACATGCAGAGCCTGACCCTTCTGGCCGCACCGCTTTTACTGCACCGGCGGTTCAGGCCCGGTATTTTCCTTTTGATATACGGTTCCATTACCACCGTCGTTTTAATGTCGATTTTCTACTGGCGGATTTTCCCCGATTGTTTCGACCCCGAGGCCGGCGGCCTGACGCCATTTAAAAAAATCAGCGAATACATCATCTGCCTGATACTGCTGGTGGCGGGCGGCCTGGTGTATCGGCGGCGCGATCAACTCGATGCGGGCTTCACGAAATGGCTGCTGATGTCCATTGGTGCGACGGTATTGTCTGAGCTGGCCTTCACGAGCTATGCGGGCGTTTTCGGTTTTTCGAACCTGATAGGCCATTATCTGAAGATCGTGTCATTTTATTTCATGTACAAAGCGGTCATTGAAACGGGACTGGCAAAGCCCCACAACCTGCTTTTCGGGGAGCTGCAGCGGCAGCGGGAGTCGCTGCATGCGAGCGAGGAACGCTACCGGCTGCTGCTGGCGGTGCTGCCGGCGGCGATGTACACGTGTGATGCCGCCGGGGTGATCACCTACCACAACGAGCAGGCCGTCCGGTTGTGGGGGCGTTCGCCGCGGCCGGGTGACACCGACGAGCGGTTCTGCGGCTCTTTTCGCCTGCGACGCCCGGACGGCACGCCGCTGCCCCACAGCCAGACACCGATGGCGACCGTTTTGCGCGATGCCACCAGCGTCCGCAATCAGGAGGTCATCATCGAACGGCCCGGCGGCGACCGGCTGAACGTGTCGGTCAATATCGATCCGCTCTACGATGCATCGGATAGAATCAGCGGAGCGATCAACGTATTCACGGATATCACCGATCGCAAGCAGGCCGAAGCGGCCTTGCGGCAGTTGAACGACATGCTCGAACAGAAGGTGGCCGAGCGCACCGCGCTGGCCGGGGCGCGGTCGCAGCAACTGCAATCTCTTGCGGTCCAGTTGATCGAGGCCGAAGAACGCGAAAGACGGCGCATCGCCCAGCTTCTGCACGATGATCTCCAGCAGATTTTAGCCAGCGCCAAGATGCAGCTGCAGGCGGCCCGCGCTGCGCTGCCGTTCAACCCCTTGCTGCCGAACGTGGAATTTCTGCTGGAAACCGTCATCGGCAAGTCCCGCCGCCTGTCGCACGAGTTGAGCCCGCCGGTGCTGCATCATTCCGGGCTGACCGCCGGGCTGAAGTGGCTATGCGGCCAGATGGATGAGCAGTTCGGGCTGAAAGTCGAGCTGGAAACACAGACGGTCCGGCAATTTGACGTCACGTCCCTGAAGGTGTTCATGTTTCGCGCCGCACATGAGCTTCTGTTCAATGTCGTCAAACATGCCGGGGTAAAGTGCGCCCGCATCGCCCTGGCCGGCTCCGAGGCCGGGCTGGAGATTACTGTCAGCGACCAGGGCCGGGGGTTTGACCCCGGTATCCTCGAAAAGGCAAAGGAAAGCGCCGGTTTCGGCCTGCTGAGCATCAGGGAGCGGGCGGGTTCGATGGGCGGCATCCTGACCATCGACAGCGCCCCCGGTCAGGGCAGCCGCTTCAACTTGAAGGTCCCCTTCAAGATGGCCGAAACCGCTGCGTCGATCAGCCCGGGTCCGACGGCCGGGAAACAGATACTTCCACCGGTCGGCCGTTTGCCGCAACCCGGCAGCCTTCGCGTGCTGTTTGCCGACGACCACAAGTTGATGCGCCAGGGGTTGATTGAATTGATTGCCGGTCAACCCGGCATCGAAGTGGCGGGTGAAGCAGCCAATGGGCGCCAGGCCGTGGAGCTTGCCCGGCAACTCAGCCCGGATGTGATTCTGATGGACATTTTGATGCCGGAAATGGACGGCGTGGAAGCAACGCGGCGCATCAAGGCCGAGTTTCCTGCAATTCGCATCATCGGATTGTCGATGCTGGACGATGAGCAGGTCGCCCGGACCATGCGTGCGGCGGGAGCACAAACCTTTTTGAGCAAGACCGTCTCCTCGGCCGAACTGCTCAAGGAAATCTATGGAAATACCGCGGATCTCCGCGATAGCCGTTACAAAAACTAGAGGTTCACTCAAAAATAATTAATCTGGAAACTTCATGTTAAGCCGCTGATCAAATCATGAAAGGTTTCGTTCGCCCTATATTATTGGCTTTAAGATAAAGATTTTGGCAAGGCCGGAGGAAGTCGGCTGTGTTCGTCATAGGCCAACGGCCGATAACACAGCCAAAACCTTTATCTTAAAGCCTATAGAAACCTCACTGCCGCATTCAACTGGCACCCTCGTGCGCACGGGCGCCCGCTGCCGCATTGCTGGCCTCATTTTTTCAGCAAGTCCGTCTGCCCTGTCCGGACGGCATCGACCAGCACCTTACCGGTCAATTTCAATTTCCCCAGCCGCCCTTTCTTCTTGGCCATGATGATATCGTAAAGATCTTCCCGCGTTCGTGGCGGTCTTACTTCGGTGGGCTTTTTCATCAGAGCTATTGATTCGGTGGGGCAGGCGGACACGCAGACGCCGCATCCCAGGCAGCGGTTCAGGTCCACGACGGCAATGTGGCTGTTTTCGCAGATGCTCACCGCGCCGACCTGGCAACTTTCCGCGCAGTTGCCGCACCCGCTGCAGGTGGTCGCATCGACAACCGCACGAAAGTTCGAGGCCCAGAATTCCACCGGTTTTGGAATTCTTTTGTGTATTTGAAGCATTCCGCAGCAGCAGCCGCAGCAGGAACAGATGAAGTCGGCTTTTTCCGTGTTGGACGGCTGCAGCACCAGTCCCTGCTTTTGATTCTCTCCTATGATCGAGATCGCCTCTTGCCTGCTGATTTCCCGGCCCACGCCGCTGCGCCGGACCATCCGGGCCGTGTCGCCGATGGCAAGGCAGGTTTCCGTTCGCTGTGTAATCTTGCAGGTTTTTCCTTCCAGCGTCTTTTTTTTGCGGCAGATGCACTCGATCACCGCAAAGGGCTCTTCGGCCCGCCGCAGCCGCGCTGTCACTTCATCAAAGGTGCTGACATTGTTTTGGGGGCTAAGGCTTTTAGCGACAGGGATGGTGCGCATCTGTGGAAGTTCTGTGCTCAGAAATTCGATCCCGAACTTCACATCCGAGGTATACCGGTTGAAATCCCTTATGAAGTCTGGGGTTAATCTTCCCAGTTGGAACTCGTACATCCCCACCACCAGCGGTGCGCAGCAATACTGCAGGGTGCCGTCTTTTTCTCTGGATTCGATACCGCCTTTTCTCTGAATTCGATCGAGAAGAGTTTCCAGTTCCTGCGGGGAATCCACAAGATGTCCGGCTCTACTAAATATCGTACCGAGCGGCTCCGATCTGTAAGTCAAATAAGTGACGATCTCAGCTTCTTCAGGCGAAAAAATATGCTTGAGAATTCGCAGCTCGACCCCCGACCAGGTCGCCGGAAATCCGACGGCCTGTTGGTTCAAATGCAGTTGTAGGCGGATATAGACAAGATCCTTCTTATTATTCTGGAAACGTTTTTTCATTGTTGTTTCTTTTCGAGTTCTTTTTGTATTGCTTCGGCAGCTGGCAACGAAGCCGGGTCACGATTTACCCGTCCAATCGCCCGGCTGATCGCCGACCGGTCTATGTTAAACCGGCGGGCCACCTCGCACAAAATGGATTTGGAGCGATTCTTTTTGCCACGAGCACCTATCCAATCACCGAAAAACTGGAGTTGGGATTGATTTTACGCCGTCTCGAATAAAAGCCGATGTTACACATGCGTTTGGTAAACTTCATCTTGAACCTGACAGGATCCTTGTCGTGATCGTGGCCCTTTTCGACCGCTTGGATCAATTCGGCCATCAACACACCCACCACGGGGGCATTTTTATACTGGTTGCCGGAGGTTCCCACGGCCATGTAAAATCCAGGCAGGGCGGATTTGTCATAGATCGGAATCCAGTCGTCGGAGCAATCGTAAAGATCCACGACACCGCTGGGCTGGTTGGGAATACGCAGCTCTTTGATGCGCTGCGCTTCGCGCATGGCCTGGGTGGTCCACTGCTCGGTAAAATTGGTGTTGTAGTTGTCCGGATCGTCCACGTACTCCATGGTGTCGCATTCAGGGTCTTCGGAACCGATGAGGATGTGGTTGCCCACTTCGGGCCGGGAGTAGCAGCCGATGTCGCCGTCTGAAATGATGGTGCCCAGATGGTTGTAGTCGAACCCCTCGGGTGCCGGCACGTGACACACCTCCTGGCGTAAAGGACGGGTTTTAATGTTCATGTCATCTTCTACGCCGGCCATGCGATTGACGATGTAAGAGTGTGGCCCGGCCACGTTGATGACCACCGGCGCATCGATCTGGGTGCCGTCTTTGAGGGTGATGCCGGCCACGCGGTTGTCGTGTCGGCGGATTTCAATCACTTCGGCCTTAAATCGGAACGTCGCACCAACAGCTTCGGCGGCCCGTTGCACGTTGTGGGCCGACTGTTTGGGATCGGAAATCAATCCCGACTCGGGTATGTAGATCGCGCCGGCAATGTGGTCGCTGGTATGTTTGCCGAAGCGTTCATCACTGGCCAGTACCGGCGGCCCGAAAGCGTGCGTGTCCATAAAGGGCATCAGGTTGGGTATCTCATGTGGGGCGTACTCCTGGTAAGGCACGCACAGCTCATCCAGCGACGCTTTGACCTGCTCCAGATAGTGGTTCTTGGCGGTCTTGATGACCATGCAGCCGGTGTTGATGTATTTCACCAGGCCGGTTTCATCGACTTTCCCCAGGTATTTGGGCCAGTCGAGCCAGTAGTAGTATCCCTCCCGCGCCATGGCCACACCATCCGGGGTGGAATAGTGCAATCGGATGATCGCGCATGATCCGGAAGTGGACCCATGGCCCGCTTCCGGCAGCTTGTCCACATTGAGCACTTTATAGCCTCTTTTGGCCAACTCGAATCCCGTACAGGCACCGATGATGCCGGCGCCGATAACGATTGCATCAAATTTCTCTCTCATTTCTCTGAAACTCCCCATGGTTTTGAATTTAAATGTGTCGTGTCGCACCGACGCGAAAAGTTACCCGGTTGTTGTGAACGTTTGTTAATTTCTATCCTCGCCGGAATGTCGATCGGTCACTTTTTTTGACAGCATCATTTATTATTTCGTTTCAGGATGGACTCTATTTAATAAACCCCAGCGCTCTGGGTATATAAAGGCAAAGATCCGGCCAGTAGGTGGTCAGCAGGAGCACCGGAACCATACCGACCCACATGAGCACCAGGGCGGGTTTGATGTACTCTTCGGCTGAACTTTGGCCGATCCTGCCGGCCAGAAAGAGCATGGGTGCGGTCGGCGGCGTCACCGTGCCCAGACCGAGGTTGACCCCGGTTATGGCGGCGAAATGATAGGGGCTGACCCCGGCTGCGGCCGCAATCGGCCAGAGCAGCCCCGCCGAAAGAACGGTTCCGCTCAAATCGTTCATCATCATGCCCAGGAGCAGCAAGATGATGTTGAGCATCAGCAAGGTGACCGCCTGGTTGGGCGAATTGTTGACCACCCAAGCGGCCAGTTCGTCGGTAACACCTTCCAGAATGAGTATCCGGCTGGTGGTTTCGGTAAAATAGAACATCAAGGTGACGGCGCCGCTGATCACGGCGGTGCTGATGGCCGCCGCCTTGATCTCTTCCCAACTGAGTGCCCGGTAGAACAAGCCCAGCACCAGCACGTAGAACACCCCGATCAAGGCAACTTCCGTGGGGGTGATCAGTCCGGAGTAAAGCGAGCCGAAAATAAAAATCGGCAGTATTAAGACCGGGATGCAACGTTTGCCGGCCACAGCGATGTTGACCACCTGCTCCTTGAACGATGCGGCCCGTTCTTCGGCGACGATGGGCATCTTTTTGACTGCCCAGGCATTGAGCAGACAATAGATGAGCACGATGACCATGGCCGGGCCCAGGGTAGAAAACCACACCCCCAAGATAGAACTACCCGTGATGATCGCATAAAAGATCATGGGCACACTTGGCGGCACCAGTTGCCCCAGAATACCCGAACAGGCCACCAAGGCGGTGGAGTGCCCGCGGTCGTATCCTTTTTCAACCAGGCGCGGGATCATGACGGTCCCGATACAGGCGATGGCCGCCGAATCGGTGCCGGATATGGAGCTGAAAAGGGCCGTAGTGACGACGGTGACGGCGCCCAGACCGCTTCTGAAACGTCCCAGCAAAAGATTGATGAAGTCGATCAGCCGCTTGGCCAACCCTGTGGCATCGAGCATCGAGCCGAACAGGATAAACAGCGGCACGGCGAATAACAGCACCGAGTCGACCTTTTTGTAGGTCACCTCGATCAGGTAACCGGCGTCCTGCCCGAAAAAGGCCAGCAGCATGACGGTGAGGACGCCAAAGGCCATGGCGATCGGCACGCCGATAATGATCAGGAGCATGCAAACCGCAAAACCGACGAGTGCTAATTCCATTGTAATCCTTACATGTGCATCGTGATTCAGTGCGTTAAGTGGCCGTGGGCATAAAACCAGTGGCATTCCGATGGCTGATGCATTCTAACCGTCGGCGTTGCTCGTCGTTCACCTGCAAACGGGGTTGCTCGCTCCTTGCGCCTGTCGGTCCGGTCGCATCGGCCGTCTCGGTGCGTCACCCTATTTAAGCCCACGACCACTAAACGGTCAGCCTGTCGATCGAAGATCGATGCTTCCTGAAATCGTCAAAACAATAGACCGCTTCCCACAGGAAATAGATCACCATCAGTATGCCGCCGACGAAAAATGAAGACTGGAAAATCACCTTGGGAACCGGATAGGCCTGTGTCACTTCTCCAACCGAAACACTGTAAACACAAAGATCCCAGCTCCATTTGGTAAAAATCACCGACATGGCGGTAGAGACGCAAGCGCTGAAAAAACGGGCCAGAATGCGGATGCGTTTTGATTTGACAAACAGGCCGATGAATTCCGCTTTGATATGCGATCGTTCGTAGGAGGCAAGCGCGGCTCCGATGGCATACAGCCAGACCGATGCAAAACCGATAAAATCCGATAAGGCGAAAATCGACTGTTTCAGGAAAAATCGGACCAGCAGCTCCAGCATCATCGCCAGCACCAGAATCAGGAACAAGTAGAAAAGGAAGAACTTTTGAAGTTGGACCAGGGTTCGGCCGGCTTTTCGGAGTTTGGATTCGGGATGCATGGTTTCGCCTCGATCACACTGCAACGGCTGACGGGGGCCAAGTCGTTATCACGAAAAGTCGTTGCTGCACCGGCAGCAACGACTTTTGACTACATTTTGGTTTCATTCCTCAATTTCTCGAGGTTCTCTTTGCCCACGATCGACTCGTATTCCTTCCAGCACTCCAGGCAGCGCTCTTTCCAGACGGACAGGTCTTCCGCGGAGGGTACTTTGACTGTCCAGCCGGCTTCGATCAGCTTGGCCTGGTTGTCCATCTCTTCTTTTTCGACCAGTTGCAGATGCTTTACGATGATTTTATCGACCTCTTCCGAGATAATCTTCTGGTAAGCTTCGGGCAGCTTTTTCCATTTTTTCAGGTTGTACGTGACGTGCCAGGTTTCCGGACTGTCATAGGTGACGATCATGACCTTGGCCACATCCCGGAACAAATCGTACATGTAGACGGCCCCACTGCCCACCCAGCCGTCAACCAAGCCGGTGGCCACGGCGGTGGGCGCTTCCGCCCAGGGGATGGTTACCGGGGAAAAGCCCATCTTTTCAACGAAACACTTGTACGTATCGATCGGCGGTACCCGAATCTTCAACCCTTTGGCCGCTTCCGTAGTGGTGACGACTTTTTCCCGCATGCCCAGGCTGGCCAGGTTGTTCAGCCAGGGTCCCAGGTAGTACAGATCTTTTTCCTGGGCCCACTTCTCGCCCAGTTCGGTGACAATGCCGCCCTTGCTGAAAACCTTACGTACTTGATCCCAATTGGAGACCATGAAGGGAAGGGTGAAAAAGTTCCAGCGGGCATCGAGACCGGTATCGAAGGCATTGAACTGCATGTCGACCGCGCCGCGCTTGGTCATGCGTTCGAGTTCGGTCCAGTCGCCGATTTCGGGCCCGAAAATCTTGAATGTCACCTTTCCATCGGTACGTTTGGTGACATTGGCGGCAAACTCCTCGATCAGCTGGTGGGTCAGGCTCGTCTTGGGCATCATGGCCTGTGAAACTTTCAGGCTGATACTCGGCAGATCCGCTGCCTGTGCGCTGGCGCCGAGGCTCCCCAAGCCGCTGAGCATCAGCAGACAAAAAAGTGCAACCAAATGAACTCGCAACTGTTTCATAACACTCCTCCTTCAATAAATAGTGAATGGCAAGGGCAAGCGGTAACGCTTGCCGATAAACTGCGCTGGGATCCTACTTTTTTTTGCTTTTGGCAAGGCCCTGTTTCATCCTGCAGGCGTAGCGTTGGATGTGATCGCGGGTGAAAAAAACCGCCTTGTCCGTGTCGCCGGCTGCCAGAGCTTCGATGATCTGGGTCCAATCGGTCAGGGCTTCTTGCACATTGGCGTCCTGGCCGGCAATGTAGGGTGCGGCGTAACTGAAGATGTTTTCATGGATGGGGGTCAGCACCGCTGCGTAGAGGAGGCTTCCCGAGATGCGGATCAATTCTTTTCTCAGGTTCACTTCGATCTTGAGGAATGCGTGCCATCCATCGGCCCCCCGCTGTGCCTGCGCCTGCAGGGCAGGCAGGTAGCCCTGGAGGATTCGGATATCGTCAGCGCCGATGCGCCGAACCACCAGCCGGATGAGGCCCGATTCGACCTCCTGGCGAAATCCGGCCAGATCGTCCAGGGAAATCTTTTGCAGCCGGATCAACTGGGCCAATCCGTCGGTCACGGAATCAACGTTGGCCTCACGCACAAAAACACCGCCCTTGACGCCGACCCGGGTCTCCACCAGGCCTTTTTGCTGCAAAATGCGCTGCGCTTCACGGAGCGACCCCCGGCTGGCCCCCAGCGTGATCCCCAGCTCACCGGACGGGGGCAACTTTTCACCCGGCTTGAAACCGCCCGATAAAATGGCGTTTTCCAGCTCGGCAACCAGATTCTCCACCAGGCTGAGCCGCTTTTGTTTTTTTAACAGGGTCATTTGAATGTGGGGAATGAAACTTGAAAGCACCGGCTCTCAAATTGTTAAACAGTTTGACAGTTAGCTTGCTTTCCCGGCGTTGTCAAGTCCCATTCGGGGTCACGTCTGCGTTTGACTCACCCGATGTCCCGCTGGCACCCAATGCACACTGCCTTTCGCAAAACAACAGGTGTTGGAGGGCAAAGAGAGGCGGAAGGTCGTCTTCTGTGAACATGATAAACCTTGACGATATTATTGTTAAGGGTTATTATTCGGCGAATGATAAAAAGCTTTAAATGCAAAGAAGTCGACAGGGTATTCAAAGGCCGCTTCCCGAAAAAGCTCTCTCAAAACATGCAATTGCTCGCGGCATGTAACCTGACCATGCTCAATTTTGCCGCGTCTTTGAACGATCTGCGCCTTCCCCTGGCCAATCGGCTGGAAGCATTGAGCGGTGACAGAAAGGATCAGTACTCAATTCGCATCAACCAGCAATGGCGCATCTGTTTTGACTGGCATCAAGATGGCGCCTATTCTGTCGAAATTGTCGACC
>JBAPSB010000185.1:0-24224 GCA_049281435.1 Desulfobacterales bacterium | reverse complement strand
CCGATGGTCGTCCAGTTGCGAAAATTGATCTGGTCGACCGTCATGACCGTCTTGGTGGCGTCTATCAGGTAGGCCCCGCGATCGATGATGTTGAAAAAACCGGTGAAATCCAGTGACCGCGACAGGGTGTCGGTGGCTTTTTGAAGCAGGGCGGCATCGGTCCCCTCGGGGCTCAGCGCCGAGAAGGCCGGTATGGCGATCGGTATTTTGCGCGAGAAGGGGCTGTCGATGTCGATATAATCGTATTGACCGGCGGCGGCCGCCGGCAGGGGCAGCAGGAGAAGAAAAAAAACCATCGCCGCCCTGAATGAATACTGACTCCTTTTGACCATGTGTGCGATTCCTTGCGCCTTATTTTCGCTGAAGATTTTAGGATTATTTGATGCCCTTTGGCCCGAACCGCATGCCGACGGTGTAGCCGCCTTCGAAGAGGCCCGCGGGCAGCGGCGGCAGCGGGCTAGACTTTGCAATGGCGCGATAGGCCGATTCATCCAGATGGACGTTGCCGGATTTCTGGTCGAACCAGATGTCGCTGATCTCTCCGTTCGGCCGGATCGTGAAGCCTAAAAGTGCCTCGAGATCCGGGCGGCCCCCGCTCATCAGTTCCGAATAAGCCCAGTTCTTTTGAACCAGAGAGGCAATCTCGGCCTGGTACACCTGGACTCGGCCCTGAAATTGGGACGCGGTGAGACCCGTGCCGTAGCGGCTGCCCGCTGCCGAGCCGGGCTGCCCGCTGCCGGCCCCGGCGGCTGCCTCAGGCGTGCGGTTTTCTTTCGCGACTTGCTGCCGCAGGCGATCGATGGTGTCCTGCAACGATGGCTGACGCGGTTTGGCGACCTCTTTTTCCATCTTCGAAACGGCGTTTTTGATCACCTCGGCGGGTTGGGGCGCCTTGGGCTTCACCGGCTCCTTTTTCTTCGGCTCCGGTTTGGGCGTCGGTGCCGTGGACACTTCCGCCGCGGGTTTCGGCGGGGGGGGAGGCGGCTTTACGGGTGCCGGTGCGACCGGTTCCGGCTGGACGGGTGCCGGCTCGGGAACCGGTGCCGCCACCACCGGCTTTTGCGGGGCGGCTGCGCTTCCCGGCGGGGCCGGCAGCGAAACTAGACTGACATTGACCGCCGATGGGATGAATCTTCTGGAAGGGGTCAGCGACGGCATCACGACAAACACGCCCATCAGGATGATGTGCAGCAGCATCGATATCCCGAAATACAAGAAGAGTTTCCGGCTGCCGACATCGATGGCGGCAAATCGCTCGGGGGCGGCATGTGACACGCGTTTTTTCATTGCGGCCCCTATTTCTGTTTGACCTTTTCGTCCTCGGGCAGCGGTACGGTCACCATTCCGAGCTTTTCCACGCCGGCCAGTTTTATCTCCGACATGACCCGCACGACCGTGCCGTAAGCAATGTCCTTGTCCGCCTTCAGGTAGACCCCGTGGTCAGTGCGGTTGCTCATGATGCGCTTCAACTTCTCGCCCAGATCGTCCACGGTCACCTTGACGTCGTTGATGAAAACGGCGCCCTTGTTGTCGATGGAGATCATCAGGTGCTCGGTGTCCGCCGGAAGGGGTTCGGCCGTGGCCTCCGGCAGGGCCACATCCACGCCTTGGGTCATCATCGGCGCCGTCACCATGAAGATAATCAGGAGCACCAGCATCACGTCGACAAAAGGCGTGACGTTGATCTCCGACATAAACCTGCTGTCGTTGCCGCCCGATGTCAACCTTTTCTCCTTTCTATTCTCAGGATATCCCGCTCGACGATATTGAGAAAGTCGGCCGAGAAGCTTTGCAGTTCGGTTTCGATGACCCGGATTTTCTGGTTGAAATAGTTGAACGCGATGACCGAGGGGATGGCCACCGCCAGGCCGGCGGCCGTGGCGATCAGGGCTTCGGATATGCCCGGTGCGACAACGGCCAGATTGGCCGAGCCTTTCAGGCCGATGCTGCGAAACGAGTGCATGATGCCCCACACGGTGCCGAACAGGCCGATAAAAGGGGTCGTGTTGCCGGTTGTGGCCAGAAAGGGCACCATCTGAGTCAGGCGCGTCATTTCGGTGTTGATGGCCCGGCGTAGCGTGCGCTTGACATTTTCGATGCCCGTGGTCTGGGACCCCAGCGACGGCGAGTCGGAAGCCGACGGCAGGGTCATCGAAACCGAAAGCCCGGACTGGCTGAGCTTTTTAAGCTCCAGATACCCCATGCGAAAAATGCGGGCGATCGGACTGGCGCTGAGTTGCTTGGCCTTGACGAACGCATTCGACAAATCGCGGCTTCTCCAGAAAAAATCGATGAACTGGGCCGATTCTTTAAAGGCTTTGCCGATGTAGCGCATTTTTATAAGGATGATGGCCCAGGAGGCGATCGAAAAAAACAGCAGCAGGAGCAGCACCAGCTGAACCACGATGCCGGCATTGAGGAAGATATGGAAGATATCGATATCGGTTTGCGGCATGAAGAAAAGATCTCCTCAAAAATGACTCTCTTGGATATTGAGCGTGGCACCGCCGGGCCGGCCAGGCGCACAGTCGCTTGAATAGCCGGAATTTCCGATTTTTTTCCGACACGGCCAGGCGGGAAGCGTCGGCGACCGGCAATGTCAGGGTGTTCCCGAGCAAGGCCCTGGATGCGTCTTGACGGACAAGCATGACACGGTGCCGACCTCGTCGAATTAAAAATTTTTGTAGTTTAAAATTTTAGCGCGCAAGTGTCAAGGAGATTGCCGGTTCCGGTTCTGAAAGGCAGGCGGTGGCGCGGCTGAAAAAGAACCACGAGGGGTTGCATTTATTGGGGACCGATATTACACATATCATTTTGAAAACAGGGTTGGGTCGCCCACCAGGCTGCAGCGGCAGGCCCGTGTGCCGGCCCTTTTGCCGTGCAAACCGGGCAAGGCCCTCCGGATCCTCACGGTGCCTGAAAATTCTGAACAGATGAACGCCGAACAGCGAACGTCCAACATCGAATGATGAATAAGGAATCGGACATTTTATAAATTTGATTGGCGGCGCGAAGCGCTGTCCTTATTGGACGTTCAGCGTTCGATGTTCGATGGTGAACGTTCGAAGCTATTTTCGGTTTAAACGCTTATGGCCTTGCGGACCGCCACGATGCATGAAAATTCTTTAGGTCAGTTGGGTCGGTTAAGTAGGGGCGAAAAATTTTTCGCCCCTACTTAACTTTGCACCAGTCACCGCCGTTTGGCGGCCAGAAAACGGAGCCCTTATGAACCCGATAACCGATTTGCTGTTTCAGGCCCGAATGCTCAAGGAGATTCCCCGATCCGGGTTCAGTTTCCTCGGATCCGGAAGAGAGTCCGTGGCTGAACACACGTTCAGCACCGCTTTCATCGCCTTCGTCATCGCCCAGACAGAAACCGGCGTGGATGCCGGGCGGCTGATCGGCATGTGCCTGGTGCACGATCTGACCGAAGCGCGCATCGGCGACCTGAACACGGTGCACAAGGAGTACCTCACCTGCGATGCGGACAAAGCGCTGCGGGACTCCGTGGAAGGCCTGCCGTTTGCCGCCGCCATCGAGGACCTCATCGGCGAGTTCGAGGCCAACCGGACCCCTGAGGCCCGGCTGGCCCGCGACGCCGATCAACTGGCGCTTATCCTGGAACTCAAGGCGCAGGCCGACATCGGCTTCAAACCGCCTGGGAAATGGCTGCCGGCGGTTATCGGCCGACTTCAGACGCCTACGGGCCGGCGTCTGGCCGAAGAGATTCTGAAGACCCCCTGGGACAACTGGTGGTTTAAAGATTTGGGTTGACAGAAGCAGCGCCAGCATTTAGAAATTTTCTTTTGCTTTGATGGGCATTAACTAATACGGAGGAAAGCATGAACTGGTTCACGCAGACGGTGGCGTCGTCCATCGGCAAGAAGTGGATAATGGCTTTGACCGGACTGGGTTTCGGCGTTTTTCTCACCACCCACCTGGCCGGTAACCTCTTTATCTACGGCGGCCGCGATGCCTTCAATTCCTATGCCGAGCACCTGCACAGTCTGGGACCGCTGGTGACCCTCTTCGAGTTGGGGCTGCTCACCTTCGCGATTCTGCATGTCGGCAGCGGCCTGATTCTCTTTTACCAGAACTTCGCCGCGCGGCCGCAGCGCTATGCCGTCAACAAAAGCGGCGGCGGTCGGACGATCGGCTCCCGGACGATGGCCTACACCGGCATCCTGATCCTTGTCTTCGTTATTTTTCACCTGCTCAACTTCACCTTCGCCGACAAAACCGGCACGACCATCTACGAGATCGTTTCGCGCACCTTTGCCAAACCGGTAAATGTGGTGCTCTACGTATTGGCCATGGCCTTCGCCGCCATCCACGTCAGCCACGGTTTCTGGAGCGCCTTCCAGACCCTTGGCGCCAATCACCCCAAATACATGCCGTTTATCCGGGGGGCCGGCATCGTCTTCAGCCTGGTCGTCGGCCTGGGATTCGGTCTGCTTCCGATTTACCTGTTGTCCATCGCCTGAAGGAGGTAACGCATGCCGCTTGATGCCAAAATTCCCGGCGGGCCCCTGGCTCAGAAATGGGATCGGCACCGCTTCGAGTTAAAGCTGGTCAATCCGGCCAACAAACGCAAATTCGACATCATCGTCGTCGGCACGGGACTGGCCGGCGGCGCGGCTTCGGCTTCTCTGGCGGAGCTGGGCTACAACGTCAAAACCTTCTGCATCCAGGACTCGCCGCGCCGTGCCCACAGCATTGCCGCCCAGGGGGGCATCAATGCCGCCAAGAACTACACCAACGAGGGCGACAGCATCTGGCGGCTGTTTTACGACACGGTCAAGGGCGGGGACTTCAGGGCCCGTGAAGCCAATGTCTACCGCCTGGCCCAGATCAGTAACAACATCATCGATCAATGTGTCGCTCAGGGGGTGCCGTTTGCCCGGGATTACGGCGGCCTCCTGGCCAACCGCAGTTTCGGGGGCGCGCAGGTGTCGCGCACTTTCTACGCCCGTGGTCAGACCGGGCAGCAGTTGCTGCTGGGCGCTTACAGCGCCCTGATGCGCCAGGTCGGCCTGGGAAAAGTGCAGATGTTTCCGCGGCGTGAGATGCTCGATCTGGTGGTGGCCGACGGCCGGGCGCGGGGGATCGTGGCACGCAACCTGATTACCGGGCAGATCGAGACCCATGCGGCCCACGCCGTGGTCCTGTGCACCGGCGGGTATGGCAATGTGTTTTTTCTGTCGACCAATGCCATGGCCTCAAACGTCTCGGCCTCTTTCAAGGCCTACAAACGCGGGGCCTATTTTGCCAATCCGTGTTTCACGCAGATCCATCCGACCTGCATCCCGGTCCACGGCACCTACCAGTCCAAGCTGACCCTGATGAGCGAGAGCCTCAGAAACGACGGCCGCGTCTGGGTCCCCAAAAAGCCCGGCGACAAGCGCGCGCCGCAGGAGATCCCGGAGGGTGACAGGGATTATTACCTGGAGCGCAAGTACCCCAGCTTCGGCAACCTGGTCCCGCGCGACGTGGCCTCCCGCAATGCCAAGGAGCAGTGCGACCTGGACAAAGGCGTCGGGGAAACCGGCCTGGCGGTGTATCTCGACTTTGCCGACGCCATCAACCGTGACGGCCGCGAGACGATCGCCAAGAAATACGGCAACCTCTTTCAGATGTACGAAAAGATCACCGGTGACGACCCGTATGTCACGCCGATGATGATTTATCCGGCCGTGCACTACACGATGGGCGGCCTGTGGGTGGACTACAACCTGATGAGCACCATCGACGGGTTGTTCGTGCTCGGGGAGGCCAACTTCTCGGATCACGGCGCCAACCGGCTGGGCGCCAGTGCCCTGATGCAGGGGCTGGCCGACGGCTACTTCGTGATTCCCTACACCATCGGCGGCTATATCGCCCGCACCGCCTTTGCCGAGGTCGGCCCCGACAGCGCCGCCTTCAAGAACACGGCCCGCGAGGCGGCCGACCGGATCGAAAAACTGCTGACCATCAACGGCAAGCGCACCGTGGATGACTTCCACCGCCAGCTGGGTCAGATCATGTGGGACTATGTCGGCATGGCCCGCAACAACCAGGGGCTCGAAAAGGCCCGCGGCCTGATTCAGGAACTGCGGGCGGAATTCTGGCAGAATGCGCTCGTTCCCGGCAGCGACCTGGATTTCAACCAGAGCCTGGAACGGGCGGGGCGGGTGGCCGACTTCATGGAGTTTGCCGAACTGATGGTGCTCGATGCCCTGGCCCGCCAGGAATCCTGCGGGGGGCACTTCAACGAGGCCTACCAGACCGAGGAAAACGAGGCCAAGCGCGATGACGAAAATTTCTGTCACGTGGCCGCCTGGTCGTATGCCGGCCCGGACAAGCCGCCCGAATTCCACAAGGAACCGCTGATCTTCGAAAACGTTGAATTGACTCAAAGGAGCTACAAGTGACACAGACCATCAACTTGACGTTGAAAATATGGCGTCAGAAGGGGCCGAAGGCCGCCGGCGAGCTGGAAACCTTCGAGGCCGGCGACATTTCGACCGATATGTCGTTTCTGGAGATGCTCGATGTCGTCAACGAGCGTCTGACCTTGGAGGGCCGCGAGCCGATTGCCTTTGATCACGACTGCCGCGAGGGCATCTGCGGCATGTGCGGAGCGGTGGTCAACGGGCGCCCGCACGGTCCCCAGAAGGGCACCACGCTGTGCCAGTTGCACATGCGCCATTTTGCGAGCGGCGACACGCTGGTGATCGAACCCTGGCGCGCACGGGCCTTCAAGGTGGTCAAGGACCTGGTGGTCGACCGCAGCGCCCTGGACAAAATGATCCAGGCCGGCGGCTACATCTCGGCCAACACCGGTGGTGCCCCGGATGCCAATGCCATTCCGATTCCGCAGGAGATCGCCGAGCTGGCCATGGATGCCGCCGCCTGTATCGGGTGCGGCGCTTGTGTGGCGGCCTGCCCCAACGCTTCGGCGATGCTCTTCGTGGGCGCCAAGGTGTCCCATCTGGGCCTGCTGCCGCAGGGCAAGCCCGAGGCGGCGCGGCGCGCCA
This sequence comes from Desulfobacterales bacterium, assembly GCA_049281435.1. Classification (GTDB taxonomy): domain Bacteria; phylum Desulfobacterota; class Desulfobacteria; order Desulfobacterales; family SG8-13; genus JARFQH01. The sequence goes on along the minus strand of JBAPSB010000185.1, from coordinate 17,208 downwards.
CGGCCATGGTGCGCGAGATGGACCGGCTGGGATTCGGCAACTGCTCAAACGAAAGGGAGTGCGAGGTCGAATGCCCCAAGGAGATCTCGATCGTCAACATCGCGCGCCTGAACCGGCAGTATATCAAGGCCCGGTTTTTCTCCACCGTGCGGTAGTAATTCCTGAAGCGCCGGTCGCGGCGGCCCGTTAACGGGTGACTTGTCATGGCGGGTTCCGGAGGGAAGCATCCATAAAAAAGGGCGCTTCCCTTTTTTATGGGGGGATCGACGGTCCGAAGCCGGCGGCGGTTGATTTCAGACGACAAAAGATTATCATTGAGCCATCGCCCACCTGCGAGCTGTCATGCCCGGCTGCCCCCTGGCGGCGCCTTGCGAAAGGAGATTCAATGCACTCTCACGGAAACAGCGACGGACCGGCCATGGACCAGGCCATTTTCAATATCGGTCTTTCCATGGAAACCATTTCGGTGTATCTGCTGGCCTGCGGCCTGGCGGATGCCGGCAAACCGGTCACCACGAAAAATCTCGGCGAAATCTGGAACGGCACCGCGGACAGCCTCGATCAGGGACTGCGGGAACTCGAGCAGAGAAACATCATCGCCCGCGTGGTGTCCGACGGTGAAGACCGCGCTGCTTTCAGGACAATAGAGGTTCATCGATGGAAACGGTTTTAGGGGCGGGAAATTGGGTGGCACCGGTCCGCGCGTGTCATGGGCGATAATCGGAACCGCCGCCGGCGGCCGCCTCGTCCCGTAGCGCCTTGCGCACGCATTGCCTGACGCGGCCCTCCGGCGCTGCGGCCCAGATGCCGGGGCACATCGAGGCCATGGCGCGCCAGTTGGCGATATCTTTCAATACACTCTCGATATACGGCCACTGCCGGCACATGCGCGGTTTGACCGGATGGATGGTGCAGAGCCGGTCCCAGAAGATGCAATACCCATCTTTTTTCTGGGCCAGCAGGAGCTTTTTACCGGAAGGCCGGCAGTAAGTCGCCTGGCAGAAATCGGGATCGATGCCGAGAAACGAGGCGATGGCCTCGATGTCCGGTCGGGTCACAAAGGTGCCGCCGTACCCCCGGCAGCAATCGCCGCACTGCCGGCACTCGAAGATGGCCCGGGGTTCAGGTGCCCCTGACGGCATGCCGGCCCTCCAATGCCTTTTTCAGAGTGACCTGATCGACGTACTTGAGATCCCCTCCGACCGGCACCCCCGATGCGATGCGGGTGATTCTGACCGGACTGGACTCGAGGCGGTCGGCGATGTAGGCGGCGGTCGATTCGCCTTCGACCGTCATGCTCGTCGCCAGAATGATCTCGGCGATGTTCTGCTGTGCCACCCGCGTGATCAGTTCAGTGATGCGGATGTCATCCGGACCGACGCCGTTGATGGGCGACAGGACGCCGCCCAGGATGTGGTAGCGTCCGCTGAAAGCACCCGACTTTTCGATCGACACCATGTCGGCCGGTTGTTCGACCACGCACACCACCAGAGAATCGCGGCCCGGGTTGCTGCAGATTCCGCAGGTTTCGGCATCGCTCAGCCCGTAGCACTGCGCGCACAGCCGCACGCTGTTCTTCAATTCCAGAATGCTGCGGGACAGCTGCTCGACCTCGAGGCGCGGGGCCTTCAGCAGGTGCATCGTCAGCCTCTCGGCGGTCTTCTCGCCGATGCCCGGCAGTTTGGATATCGACTGAATGGCCCGGCGGATCGACGGGGGATAGGTGATCATGTCAGCCCCGGAATGCTCAGGCCGCCGGTGAGTTTGGCCATTTCGGAGGAGACCATTTCCTGCGATTTGGCCAGGGCGTCGTTGACGGCGGCCATCACGAGATCCTGAAGCATGTCGATATCTTCGGGATCCACCACTTCTTTTTCGATCTGAATGGCCACGATCTGCTGCTTGCCATTGGCGACGACCTTGACCATTCCGCCCCCGGCCGTTGTTTCGATTGTCTTCTCGGCCAGTTCTTCCTGCAGGCGCAGCATCTTGGCTTGCAGTTTCTGGGCCTGCTTCATCATATTTCCCATGCCTTTCATGACTCGTCCTCCTTTATGAGTGTCACCCCCAGTACTTCTCCGTCGAAAATTTTAACCGCTTCGGTGACCAGCGGGTGACTCATGGCTTCGTTTCTGAGCTGGTTATCCTCTTTTTTTTTTAGGCCGTCCGCGGACGGGTCGGCGACCGCCTCCAGAGTGATTTCCAGCGGTCGGCCGCAGACCTCGCGGCAGATGCCGCGGATGATCTCCAGGTTTTTATCTTTCCGGATCATGGCCAGGTTGAAACCGTTGTCGGCGACCTCGATTTCAAGGCATCCGCCTTCCAGGCGACGCGGCCGGCACTTGAGCAGAAAGGCGGCCAGCGCCGGGTGCCTGGCTGCGATCAGCGCCTGAACTTTCTGCCAGGTCTGGTCGCGGTCCGGGGCGGCAGCGGGTGGGGCGTCCGGCGGCGGATCGGCGTTGGCCGGGTTAGGTGCGCGGTCCGCGAGCGGTGCGCCCTGCAGGGCTTGCCCGCCGGTCGTGACAGACCGGCCGGCGTCATTTTCCGGCCGCGGGTTCGTGCCGCCCGGTGTTTCCGCGATGTGACGGCGCAGCGTGTCGAGCCGCTCGATCAATGCGTCGATCGACAGGGTCGGCTGCGCCTGAAGCAGCTTGAAACAGGCCATTTCCACCGCAATTTTGGGCTGGGCCGAAAATCTGACGGCCGGCTCTTCCTTGAACAGCAGGTCGAAGAGCTGGTTCAGATGCGCCGCCGAAACCGCGGCGGCCTGCTCCTGCAGGCGCTGAATTTCGTGGGCCGGCAGGTCGATCAGGCGGCCGGTCTGCCGGCACAGTTTGACCACCAGCAGGTGGCGGAAGTGCTCGACCAGATCGGCATAGAGGCGTTTGAGGTCGTGCCCGCGCTGGTGAACGTCGTCTAAAATTTCGAGCACCGGGGGCGCATTTCCGTCCAGCAGCGCCTGCACGAGATCGAAAATCAACCGGCGGTCGATGACCCCCAGCAGGTCAAGCACCTGGGTCTCGTCGGTCTTTTCGGCTAAACAGGCCGCCACCTGGTCCAGCAGGCTGAGGGCATCGCGGATGCTTCCGCCGGCTTCGCGCGCGATCAGCGTCAGGCTGTCGCGCGAAAGGTCGAACCGCTCGAGTTCGCAGAGCCGCTGCAGGTGGTCGGTGATCGAGGCCAGGGCGATTCGCTTGAAGTCGTGGCGCTGGCAGCGGGAAAGTATCGTGGCCGGTATCTTGTGGGGCTCGGTCGTGGCGAAGATGAACATCACATGGGCGGGCGGTTCTTCGAGGGTCTTGAGCAGGGCGTTGAAGGCCGCCGTGCTGAGCATGTGGACCTCATCGATGATGTAAATCTTGTGCAGGCTGTGGGCCGGCATGTACTTGACGTTGTCGCGCAGTTCCCGGACCTGATCGACGCTGTTGTTGGAGGCGCCGTCGATTTCGAAAACATCGACCGCCTTGCCGGCGGTGATTTCGCGGCATGACTGGCAGTCGTTGCAGGGTTCAGAAGCCGGGCCCGCCCTACAGTTCATGGCCTTGGCCAGGATCCGGGCCATGGTGGTCTTACCGGTGCCGCGCGGGCCGGTAAAAAGTATGGCGTGGGCCACACGCCCGGCCGTAATGGCATTGATCAGTGTTCGGGTCACGTGGTCCTGGCCAACGACGGCGTCGAAGCTCTGGGGACGATATTTGCGCGCGAGCACCAGATAGGACATAACACCCCTTCGGCAGGCCGGCCGACGGACCCGGCAGGGTCAACAACACCTCGGGTTCTCCGGCAGCGTTCGGTATCGGTCAATACCCCCCCTTTAAGGGGGTAACTCGATGACCCCCCTAAAAGGGGGCCGTTTTGATAGTCGTTTTCACCGCAGAGACGCTGAGCACGCCAAGGACTTGTTCTATTAACGACAGGCTTTAAGATAAAGAGGTTGTCAAGGCTGGAGGAGGGGGCTGCATCGACATGCGCCGGCGACCGATTGCACAGCCGAAATCTTTATCTCAAAGCCTATAGTCGGGCGGCATCAAAAAACTGGTAATGGCGGAGAGAGAGGGATTCGAACCCTCGGTGCCGCTTTTGACAGCACACACGATTTCCAGTCGTGCTCCTTCGGCCAGCTCGGACATCTCTCCGCAACCTGCGGGTAATAAGAACGTGACAGTCATGCGGTCGACGAAAAACTCAATTTCAGGGACGGGAACCGGCAAACATGGCGGAGAGGGTGGGATTCGAACCCACGATCCCGTTTTTGACAGGATACCGCTTTTCGAGAGCGGGGCCTTCAGCCGCTCGGCCACCTCTCCGGTAGTTATTCCCGACCCAGCGCGGTTGCCTTGAATACCGTTTCCGTGCCATTCTGTCAACCGGCTTATTTACGGTTTCACCCCACAACCGTGCGGTCGAACCCGGCCGGCGCCGCTGTCCCGCAATGCCTGCGGCACGCCGGTAGACGGAGGTCGCGTGATGCAGACGGTATTTGGTCTTGAACTCCCGCCACCTTTCTAGTATCAGAGCGGCGTTCCGGTTTCAAATCGGTTACCCGGTTTACACGGGGCACGGCATGCCGTGCCCCTGCGCCTACAGCCTGAATAATAAGGAAAGACCACCCATGGCCGAAGTCCTTCCCTTCCGGGGGATTCGTTACAATCCGGATAAAGTCGCCAATCTGGCCGATGTGATAACGCCGCCCTTCGACGTCATATCCGCGGCCGAACAGCAGACGTTTTACGTGCGCAGCCCGCACAACATGGTCCGGCTCGTTCTGGGAAAGGCCGCCGCCAGCGACTCCCCGCTGGACAACCCGCACAGCCGCGCGGCCGCCTGCCTGAAAAACTGGCTGGCCGACCGGGTACTGGTCCGTGACGGCGAACCGGCGTTTTACCTGACCGGGCTCGATTTCAGCCTCGACGGCCGGGAGATGGCGCGGGTCGGGCTGATAGCGCGCGTGCGGCTGGTGCCCTTCGATGACGGGGTCATATTGCCGCACGAGCGCACGTTTACCAATGTCAAATCGGAGCGACTGGCGCTGATGAAGGCCTGCCACGCCAACTTCAGCCCGATATTCGCCATGGTCCCGGATGACGACGCGACCTTTTTCAGCCTGATCCGGCGCCTGGTCAAAGAGCATCCGCCGGCGGTGGCCTTCAGCGCCCACGACGGCCTGCGGCACGACCTGCGGCCCATCGTCGGTTCCGACAGCGTGGCCGCCATCGGCGCCGCCCTTGAACGCCGCAACCTCTATATCGCCGACGGCCATCACCGCTACGAGACGGCGCTGAACTACCGCAACTGGGTTCGGGCCAAGAATGCCGGCCTTCCCGACGACCATCCGGCCAACTTCGTCATGATGTACCTGTGCAGCATGGCCGATCCGGGACTGATCATTCGTGCCGCGCATCGCCTGCTGCGGGAGGTGCCGTCGGCGGCGATCGATCGCCTTTTCGATAGGGCGGCGCCTTATTTCGAGATCGAAACGATTTCTTTCAGCGGGACTGGGAAAGACGGGGCCTTCGAGCGTTTCATCGGCCAACTGAACAGCAGTGCCGGCCAGTCGATCGGCATGGCCGCCAAAGATCGCCGGGCACTCTACTGCCTGACCCTGAAAAATTCACCGACGGTCGACCGTCTGTTCGGAGACGACTTTCCGGGTCCGCTGCGTCGGGTGGACGTCACCGTGCTGACCCGTTTGATCTTAACCGAATTTCTGGATTTCGATCAGGCCCGGCTCGACAACGAGAAGCTCATCGACCACACCACCGATGCCCGGGAGGCCGTCGAGCGCGTCGGCCGCGGGGACTTCGATGCCTGTTTCATCCTCAACCCCACCACGGTGGCGCAGGTTCGCGACGTGGCCGACAACGGGCTGGTGATGCCGAGAAAAGCCACTTATTTTTATCCGAAGGTCGTTACCGGCCTGGTCATCAACCCGCTGACTCCATAGGCGTCAAGATAACGGTTTTGGACTGCGTTATCGGTCGTCGGCGTATGACGTATACAGCCTCCTCCCTCTGGCCTTGCCAAAACCGTTATTTTGACGCCTGTGCAAGCCGCACCTCATGGATTCTCGGGACGGCCGGGCGTGCCGGCGCGCGCTCAGCCGGATGTCACGGTCGAAACAGGGATTCCATTTCCGCGGTGTAGTCACCATTTTTTCCGTAAATGACGAGGGGCGGCGCCACGATGAGGCCGGGCCGTGCGCCCTTGTGGCCTTCGAGCAACACCAGTTTGGCCGTGGAAGTGCCGGCGGAGTGGATCATGCGGCAATACTTCGGTTCAATGCCGGCCGACTGCATTTGGCTCAGCGCTTCGGCCATCCGTTCGGCCGTATAGACCGTGACGAATCTGCCGCCGGTGCGCAACCACCGCCGCGCGGCCGAGACGATATCGGGCAGGCTCACCTTTATTTCATGCCGGGCGATGGCGCGTTGGATCTGGGGGTTGAGGCGGCCGGCCGCGATTTTGCGGTAGGGCGGATTCGAGACGACCCAGTCGAACGGCCCCCGAAGATGCGTCGGCGCCAGCGTCTTCAGATCCCGGCACAGGATCCGGACGCGCGCCTGCAGGCCGTTGGCCAAGGTGTTGGCGCGGGCGAGCCCGGCCAGTTCCGGCTGTATTTCAACGCCGGTGACCAGGGCATCGACCTGGCGGAAGGCGACCATCAGAGAAACGATGCCGCACCCCGCCCCCAGCTCCAGGACTTTTTCTCCAGGGTGCGGACGGATGTGGCCGGCGAGGATGACGGCGTCGATCGAAAAGCGGTATCCGCCGCGGAACTGCTGAATCAGCAACCGTTTGTCGAAAAATGTATCGGCGGTTATGGCATCCATGTTTCGGCTGCGCGGCGCGGGGATGTTTTCTTCTCTCCGGCAAGTTCCTGTTTAGCGGTTGTAAAAATTTCGGAATGGATCACGTGAACTCGACGTCGCCGCTGCGGTCGGCAACGGGCCCGATCTTGAACAGAATGTCCTCGATCATCTCTTCCCTGACGGCCGTGTTTACTTTCAGCACGATCTCTTCCTTTATAAAACGAAGGTGGTGCAGCCAGGGAGAACTGTTCACATGCACCAGCAGGGTTTTTTTCCTGAGGCCGGCCGGCCGGGTGTTTTCGGCGATGATTTCCCCGACGATCCTGTCCCACATCCGTCCGATGCGGGTGATATCGGTCGCGGCGCGGGGCACATGGCTGCGCAGGATGGAATCGATAACATTGCCGATCGGAACTGCCGATTCGAGTTTTTCCCTTTTTTCGGTCATCGGGTTCCTTTTGCCGCCGGCGCCGGTTAGACGTGAGCGGCAGCCTGTGATCAAGACCGTTCCAAAGTGGTTATAGCCTCGTTTTTCATCCGGCGCAACCGCCTTTCGCAGCGCTATTTCACCGGCAGCGCTCCACCGCCGTTTCCCCTTTTTGCTTGACTTCAAGGGATTTAGCTTTATACTAAAGTTCATTTTGCATCTGCGTGCGAGCGTCCTGTCAGGGCCTACCTCCATGCTGGCGTGTATGTCGACCACAGGTATAGGCTTCAAGATAAAGATTTTGGCTGCTGGTGTCGGTCGTTGGCGTATGACAATACAGCCGCCTCCCTCTGGCTTTGCCAAAATCTTTATCTTAAATCCTATATTAAGATAAAACTTTCGACTGTGTTATCGGTCGTTGGCGCAGTGCGATACTACCTCTTTCCTCTGGCCTCGCCAAAATTTTTATTTTACCGCCTGCAATTCCGCTTTGCCATGACGGGAATGCGGTCGAAAGAGGGACTTACAACCGCGACGTCACGGTTGCCGCCGGCCCTTGCCACTCTGGCCGAGTAGCTTACTGCTGGATACCGTTTTAACGCTGAAACAATTTATCAGGCATCGTCAACCCGACCGCACTTTCGAATCGGCCTCACAAATCGATTTGAAAGGCCTACCGACAGGATGAAAAAAAATGAGTTGGGACTGGGAAAAACTAAAAGATCAGCAGCATAAAATGGGTGGCGGCGGCGTGCCGCCGAACGTCGATGAAATCTTCAAGCGGGTAAAAAACATCAAATTTCCGGGCGGGCCGTTGCTGATCATTCTGCTTCTGGTGCTCGTGACCGTCTGGTCGTCGATCTTCACCGTGAAACAGGATGAGGTCGGCATCGTTCAGCTTTTCGGACGATACGTCAGGTCGGCTCAGCCGGGGCTGAATTTCAAACTGCCGCTCGGCATCGAGCGGGTGACCAAGGTGAACGTCAAGGGCATCCGCACCGAGGAGTTCGGCTTCAACTCTGACAACAGCATATCCCGCTCGCGGCCCGGCATAGGTGAGACCGAAACCGTGGCCCTGATGCTGACCGGTGATCTGAACGTGGCCGTGGTGCCCTGGATCGTCCAGTACCGCGTCAAGGACCCGTACAATTACCTGTTCAAGGTCCGCGACGTCCGCCGGCTGCTGGCGGACATGTCCGAGGCTACGATGCGACTGGTCGTGGGCGACCGCAGCATCAACGAGGTCATCAACAAGCGGGGCGAAATGGCGATCGAGGCCAAGGAACTCCTGCAGAAGGAGATGGACCTGGCCGAATCGGGCCTGCACATCGTTACGATCGAAATGAAGCGCACCAACGTTCCGGCGCCGGTGCAGCCGTCCTTTAACGAGGTCAACCAGGCGACCCAGGAACGAGAACAGTTGATCTACGAGGCCCGGGAGGATTACAACAAGGCCATTCCGGCTGCACGGGGCGAGGCCGAACGCACCGTCAGGGTCGCCGAGGGCTACGCGTTGGATCGCGTCAACCGCGCCAAAGGCGATGCGGCCCGGTTTACCTCGTTTTACCAGGAGTATGTCAAGGCCAAGGATGTCACCCGACGCCGGCTCTACCTCGAGGCGCTCGGAGATGTCTTCCCGAAACTGGGTGACAAGTGGATCGTCGATTCCGATCAGAAGGGCCTGCTGCCTCTTCTTAATCTCGGCAAACAAAAACAGAACGGGGCTGCGCAATGAAATTTAAAGGTCCGATTATTGTGATCGTGCTGCTGGTCGCCGCGGTTGTCATCTACCAGTCGGCTTACATCGTTAATGAAACCGAACAGGTGGTGGTGACCCAATTCGGACGGATTATCGGGACCCCGGTGGTATCGCCGGGCCTGAAGTTCAAGGTGCCCTTCATCCAGACGGCCAACTATTTTCCGAAGAACCTGCTCAGCTGGGACGGCGATCCGGGGCAGATTCCGACGCTGGACAAAACCTTCATCTATGTGGATGCCTTCGCCCGCTGGAAGATCGTCGAACCGGTGAAGTTTTTTCAGACCGTCAACAACCCGTTCAATGCCATCGGCCGCCTCAACGACATCATCGACCCGGCGGTGCGCGATTTCATCACCTCCAACCGGCTTATCGAAGTCGTTCGCAACAGCAACCGCGAACTCGATACCACCGAACTCGGTCGTGAAGACGAACAGGACCAACGGCGGCCGTCGCTGATGATCAGCATGGGTCGGCAGAATATTACCGAGGGCATTCTGAAACAGTCGCAACCCAAGCTGGCCCAGTTCGGCATCGAACTGGTCGACGTCAAGATCAAACGCATCAACTACGTCGAAGAGGTGCGCCAGTCGGTTTACAACCGCATGATAGCGGAACGCAAGCAGATTGCCGAAAAATTCAGGTCCGAAGGAAAGGGCGAGGCTCAGAAAATACGGGGTGACAAGGAACGCGAGCTGAAACTGATTACTTCGGAAGCCTATCGGATCGCCCAGGAGATCAAGGGCAAAGCCGATGCCGAGTCGACCAGGCTCTATGCCGAGGCTTTCGGGGTGGATCCGGAATTCTATTCATTCGTCCGCACGCTCGAGATTTACCGCGAATCACTGGACGAAAAGAACTCGCTCGTGCTGTCGACCGATTCGGAATTTCTGAAATATTTCAAATCGCTGCCCGAGTAGCGCCGCGGCGGGCGAAAAAAAGCCACCGGCCGCTTGTTCAATGGCTGCCGGTGGCTTTTTTTGTAATCAGAGAGAAGTGGTGAGAGACGCCCATTATTTGCCCTTTCGTCTCTGATGGCGTGTCTTGGCCAATAGCTTGCGGTGCTTGTGCTTGCGCATTTTTTTTCTTCGTTTCTTGATAACGCTGCCCAACAGCCCACCCCCTTTCATTTATTCATAATTTGCTTAAGGGGTGCTGTTTAACATGCCGGCAAAAGGCTTGTCCACTGTTTTTTTGCACGTCAAAGGACATCCGGGCCCGGCAGGGGGTGTCTTGCGAGGCTTGCCGGTCGGCCCGGCGTGACCGATCCATGGATCCGGTGGGCAAAATATGCTTGACACCCGTAAAAATATCTATTAAAGATTTCGATTCTTTAAGACAGGAGCGAGATACCGTGAAAAAATACACCATCAGTGCAAAAAATTCCGAGAACGAAGGCAAGTGGTGGGTCATCGATGCGCAGGGTGCGGTGCTCGGCCGGCTCGCGTCCCAGGTGGCGGCCCGGATTCGGGGCAAACACAAACCGGTCTTCACCCCGCATGCGGATACCGGCGACTGCGTCATCGTCCTTAATGCCGACAAGGTGACCCTTTCGGGACGGAAATGGGAACAGAAGACCTATTACCGTCACAGCGGGTACATCGGCGGCCTCAAGGAGATCACCGCCAAAAAACTTCTCGAAAAAAAACCCGAGGATCTTCTGCGTCTGGCCGTCAGGGGAATGTTGCCCAAAAACAAACTCGGGCGTCAGATCTTCAAAAAACTCAAGGTGTACACCGGCAGCGAGCACCCGCACGAGGCTCAGAAACCTGAAGTGTGGACGCTCTAACCGGAAAGAGATGCGCGCCGGCACGCCGGTCGACAAGCGGCGGAGACGACAGCCGCCTTCAACCAATATAATAGGCTTTGAGATACAGGTTTTGGCAAGGCCGGCGGGAGAAGGCCGCATGGCAATACGCCGACGCCCGCTACCACAGCCAGAATCTTTATCTTAAAGCCTATAACAAGAGGACAACCATGGCCCAGGAAACTATTTACTACGCGACCGGAAGACGGAAAACGGCGATAGCCAAAACGTGGGTGAAGCCCGGCAACGGTGACATTACCATCAACGAGCGTCCGATCGACGATTATTTCAAGGTCGAGTCGGCCAAAACCGAGATGCTCCAGCCCTTTGTCATCACCAACACTTCCGGCAAGTACGACGTCAGGGTGCGGGTGCTCGGCGGCGGCGTCAACGGCCAATCGGGCGCCATTCGCCTCGGCATCACCAAGGCCCTGATGCAGATCGACCCCGATTTCCGCCAGCCCCTGAAACGGGCCGGTTTCGTCAAGCGCGACCCGCGCGTCAAGGAACGTAAAAAGTACGGTCAGCGAGGGGCCAGGGCCAGGTTCCAATTCTCGAAACGCTAACGCTTGCAGTGCACAGCGCCGATTTGACCCAGGGGGCCGGGATGATTTCCCGCCCCCTTTTTTCATTCGTCAAATTTTAAAAACTTAAATTTTTTTGCTCCGCCTAACACATTGTAAACATTTGGGGGATTTGATAGGAACCCATGTCAGGGTGTGTTGCAAGTGCAGGAGCAACACATTGCAGTTTTCGCAGCGGCCGGCTTCCTCGCCGGGGAGCCGCTGCTGTGGTATGGGGTGGTGATAAACCGCTGGTGCCGGCAGCCATCACGGCAACGGGCCCGGCCCCTGGCCGCCAGCCGAGTGGAATGCCATGAGACAGCCTGAAAACGAACTGCTTTCCGAATTGAGAGAGCAGTTGAAATTCGAGACGCTGCTGACTGAGATCTCGACCCGCTTCGTCAACCTGCCCGTCGAGCAGATAGACAGCCAGATTGAAGATGCCCAACGCCGCATATGTGAATGCATCGGGCTGGATTTTACTGCGCTGTGGCAATCGTCGATCGCGTCCGCGCGCCACTATGTGCTGACCCACAGCTATCGAATCCCGGAGGGTCCGGCGCTTCCCGAGCGGATGACCGCTGACGAGTATTTCCCCTGGTGCTTGAAGCAGGTCGCAGCCGGAGAGGTAATCGCCGTTTCCACGGAGGAGGTGCCGGCAGAGGCAACCCGCGATCAGGAAGTCTGGCGCCGTTACGGTATCAAGTCCTCTTTGATTATCCCTCTATCGGCAGGGGGGGAGCCGCCTATTGGTGCGGTGAGCTTCAACACTGTGATGGCGGAACGTACCTGGTCGGATTCACATGTGAAACACCTTCATCTGGTCGCGCAGATCTTCGCCAATGCGCTCGCGCGGAAGTACTCCGAGCAAGCCTTACGCGAAAGCGAGGCGCGCCTTTCCCTGGCGGCGGATTCTGCCGAGGCGGGTCTCTGGGAGCTTGATTGCGGCAAGAATCTATTTTGGGCCTCCAAACGGACCCGGACAATTTTTGGTTTTGGCCTTGAGGAAGTCATCAGCATGGAGCGCTTTGAGGCATCGGTTCACCCCGACGACCTTGATCTTGTGCGGCAGGTCATCACCCGGGCCCGGGACGCGGGCGAGCCTATCGACGTTGAATACCGGATTCTGGTCGGTGACGGACGCGTGATGTGGATGGCTTCCCGAGGCCGGTCCCATTTCAGCCCCACCGGAGAGCCGGAGCGCCTGATGGGGGTGTCGATCGACATCAGCGAGCGCAAGCGCCTGGAGGGCGAACTCAAGGAGAAACTGAGTGAAATCGCAGAACTGAAGCGTCGGCTCGAAAACGAGAATCTCTACCTTCGCAAAGCGATCAGGACGGAACGGGGATTCGAGAAAATCGTGGGGGAGAGCAATGCCCTCAAGTCGGTTATTTTCGCGGCCAGACAGGTCGCCTCCACCGATGCCACCGTGCTGCTTCTTGGTGAAACCGGAACCGGCAAGGGGATGGTGGCCAATGCCATCCATCACATGAGCACCCGCAAGGACCGGCCGCTCGTCACGGTGAACTGCTCGGCCCTGCCTCAAAACCTGTTCGAGAGCGAGCTCTTCGGACGTGAGAAAGGTGCCTTCACGGGCGCACATGTCAGGCAAGCGGGGCGTTTCGAGGTGGCCGACGGCGGGACGATTTTCCTCGACGAAATCGGCGAAATGCCGCTGGCGCTCCAGTCAAAACTCCTGCGGGTGCTTCAGGATGGGGAGTTTGAAAGGCTTGGCAGCGCCAAGACGGTCAAGGTGAACGTCAGGGTGATTGCCGCAACCAGCCGCGACCTCAAAGATGAGGTCCGCGAGGGGTGTTTCCGGGAGGACCTGTATTACCGGCTCAACGTTTTCCCCATTCAGATCCCGCCCCTCAGGCAGCGAACCGAGGATATCCCCTTGCTCGCCCAATTTTTCACTGAAAAATACGCCCGCAAGGTGGGCAAAAAGATCGACAGCATTCCAAAAGCCGCGATCAAGGGTTTTTTATCGTACGACTGGCCGGGCAATGTACGGGAACTGGAGCACGTCATCGAACGGGCCGTGATCATAACCTCCGGAAGCTCGCTAAAAATAGCCGGCCAACTAAAATCCTCCCTGCGAGTCGATGCACGAGACAAACCTTTAATGGATTTGGCTGCCATGGAACGCGATCATATACTTAAGGTTCTCCGTGACACCGGCTGGAGAATCGAAGGGCCTTCCGGAGCCGCTTCGATCTTGAAACTCCACCCCAGTACCCTCCGCTTCCGGATCAAGAAGCTGGGCATCCGCCGCCCTTTATAAATCACTCCCCACGATCCGGTTTCCCTCAATATTTGCCAAATCATCGAAATATTGAGGGATACACTTGCCCTAATACTCCCTACGGCTGGGATTATATTCCGAAAATGTTGTCATTTAAATAACTTATCATTTATTTATGACAGCATGTCATTTGGCATAAATTTTGATTTGCATCAGCTTGGATTTGAGCATCAACGCTATCCCCGTAGATGGTGCAGGCGGCCGCATTGGCGGCGGAATAAGCGCACTCAGGCGAACAGGGCTTTTCTTTTTCCTCGGATGGGAGGAGCAACGTAGTGAAAGCGACCCAACGTCTGAACGAACTCGGGCAGAGCCTCTGGCTGAGCCATTTCACGCGTGACCAGCTAAATGGCGGCCGGCTCAAGCGGGCCGTCGAAGAATGGTCTGTAACGGGACTGGTATCCAATTTGCGAGTTTATGGGCATGCTATCAAGGACAGTCCGGTCTACGATGCCGACATCCGCAAAAGACTAAAGCTGGACAAGCTGGGAGAGGAGCTATTCTTGGATCTCATGCTGGAAGACCTCTGCCATGCCGCCGATCTTCTGCGGCCGATTTACGACCAAACCGATGGTGTGGACGGTTGGGTGTCGCTTGAGGTGTCGCCCCTTCATGCCTATGACACGGACTGCATCCTTGGTGCGGCCCAGGATTTATATTTCCGGGTGCAACGACCCAATTTTCTTGTCGGGATTCCCGCCACCAAGGAAGGCCTGCCGGCAGTCGAAGAAGCGATTTTTGCCGGCGTACCGGTCAATGTGACCCTCTTGTTCTCACGCGATCACTACCTTGCGGCGGCCGGGGCGTTCCTGCGCGGCATCGAGCGGCGCATCGCCGCCGGGCTCAGGCCAGACATCGGCTCCGTCGCCTCGATCTCTGTCAGCCGCTGGGACGCTGCGGTCGCGGGCAGGGTGCCGAATGCATTGCACAACAAGCTGGGTGTCGCCGTCGCCCGGTGCACCTACAAGGCCTGCTGCGACCTGTTGAACTCGCCGCGCTGGAAGCGCGCGCACAATGCCGGAGCCCGGCCGCAGCGACTCCTGTGGGTCGGCACGGAAACCGCCGACCCCGGAATCCCGGACGACTGTTACATCAGGGCCCTGGCAGCGCCCATTACGGTTAACTCCCTGTCCGAGTCAACACTGAAGACCTTCGCGGATCGCGGCCAGATCGGTGCGTTGATGCCCGCGGACGGCGGCGACTGCGAGGTCGTGCTGGCTTGCTTTGCCGAGAACGGTATCAACATCGAGGCCCTGTCTGCCGAACTCCAGGACGAAGGCGCCGCGTCGTCGGTCAAATCCTGGATCGCGCTGATGTCGGGGATCGCCTCCAAGTGTGCTACCCTCACGCAGGTATGATGGCGCTCAACCGCCGGGCAGCCAGCGAGCCGAGAAGGTGGGACAGGCTGCAGTAAGGATTGGGCACATAACTGGTTTCTGTCCATAAGTGGCCTTCATTTTCAGCAATTTCGGCGTCAATTATGCCACGGCGTGACAGGTCCGGTGGAATCGCTTGTATCGGTTACACGAGCGCGTCTCCGCGCAATGCCGCTGATTTCCTTAATTGAGGGATGACAATGAAAAAGAGAGACATCGGCGATCAGTAGTTCGCGTCCGATTCGCCGTTCCGGTTTACGCTTACGACAATTGAAGAAAGGAGAAAGAAAGATGATCAGCGCCGTCACCTGCATGCGAAAGAAGATTGGAAGGATGAATCGATATTCCTTGGGAACGACTATTTTTTTATTGGCTGTGCTGGCTGCTGTGATGACGTTTCAGCCCGGCACCGCTGCATCGGCCGAACCGAAGCCGCTGATCGTTCAGGTGCTGTTTGTGCAGAATGCCGAGGCGGTTGTCTTTGGCAAGGGAACGCTTACGCTGAAGGGCGTAAGCCCCATGACGGTTTTCTTCTCCGACCGCCCGGTGCGCATCGCCGGGCACTTTAACACAAAGGACGAGTTCGTGCCGCTTTGGGATGAGGGGAAAGACAGCTTCCTCAAGGACCCCCCCAACGCCACCGTGTCCATGTATGAAAAAGGCCGGGAGCAGCTCACGGACGTGGTCGTCAAGCTGAGCCGGCCGCGCCTCGCGGGCAAGGATCTGACGTACGACATCACGGTCATCGAGGGGAAGGTGCCGCAGAAGGGCGGGCCCTGTTCGGTCTTCATCGACATCATCGGGCTGCCGTTTACACCGCTCTCCTTTGCCGGCGTCGCGCGGCGGACGGCGTATCGAACGGTGATGTGGGACACGGCCGCAACCTCTGCCGCTGCAACCGCCGCCATGGCGACCTATCCGACCAACGTCACCGTCAACGAAACCGTGTCGCCGCCGCCCACGCCGGCCGTGACGAATACCCAGGCCGAGGCCGTCGCCCGACTCAAGGAACTCAAGTCTCTGCAGCAGCAGGGGCTCATTACGGAGGCACAATATCAGGCCGAGTCGCAAAAGCTTCTCAACCAGATGGTGGAATGAGGAAATATGACAATCAACTACAAGGCAGTTTATAGGGAGCATTGATCCATGAAAAGAGGACTTCTGGTAACGACTATTTCGATGATCGTGCTGATGGCACTGGTCGGCTTGCTGACCGCTACGAGTTCGGCTGCGGACAGTGCGCAGAAAGCCGACGTTCTTTTCGTGCAGACCGCGCACGATGTCACGTTCGACGGCAAAAAATTGATTTTAAAAGGGATCAGCCCCACGGTGTTGTTTTTCACCGATCGTCCGGAGCGAGTCGCCGGCAACATGGCCAACGACAGGTACCTCAAGTTGTGGCAGGAGGACGGCAAGGACAGTTTTCTGGCCGATCCACCGAATGCCACCCTGTCGGTATTTGCCGACGATGCGGTCGGGGAGATGGTGGTGACCTTGCGAAACCCGCAGTTCGCTGGTGACGATCTCATCTATGACATCAGCGTCATCAAGGGGAAGCCGCTTGAAAAGGGTGGTCCCTGCGCGCTGTTTATCGATATCATCGGGATGCCGTTGACGCCGCTTTCATACGCCGGTGTGGCGCGACGATCCGTATACCGTCGCTGGTAAGGAAATTGGCGTGGAACAATTCCACCTGACATTTACCTGGAGAAGTAAGAAGGGGGTTCAAGAGATGAAATCGTTCAAAAAGAGTTCTATTGGCATCAAAATGGTGGCGGTGGGGGTTCTTATCCTGTTTGCCGGCGCGGGCTGCGCCACCAACGGCGGTCTTTCCACCATGACGGATACCACTAAAGGCGGCCTACTGGGGGGCGGCGGCGGTGCGGCCATCGGAGCCATCATCGACCATGCCAACCCGTGGGCGGGTGCGCTGATCGGGGCCGCCGGCGGAGCGCTCACCGGTGCCGTCGTGGGACATTTCATGGACGACCGCAAGAAGAACCTTGAAAAGGCCCTGGCGCCCCAGATCAACGCCGGAGAGGCGTCGGTGCAGATTCTGGCCGACAACGCCCTGCTGGTGACCGAGACGGGTGCCACAGCCTTTGCGCCCGGCTCCGCGGTGGTCAACTCGGGTTTCATCCCGACGCTTCAGACGATCGCCAAAG
>JBAPSB010000184.1:0-3722 GCA_049281435.1 Desulfobacterales bacterium | reverse complement strand
AGACGGGTCCGAGCCGGTCGCTGCGCCTCCGGCCACGGGAACGCCGCCGGCCGGCGGTACGAACGACACGAGCGACGGAGGTGGCGGAGGCGGTTGTTTCATCGACAGTGCTGGTACACTTTGGGGTTTTCTACGGTTCTGGTGACGCTTTACCGGGCCCAGGATTTCGGGCGGTGCGCCGGAGTGGGTACGTGCCCCCAACCGGCGGCCGCTTTAACGCCGGCCGGTGACGCCGTTGAAAAATCCCCCTGAACCCGCCTTTTCAAAAGGGGATCTGTAGGGCATCTTCACATCCCAGGACACGGAGGAAACGTTTACCATGCCGCCCATATCCATGACCAGCGCCGACCTGCAGACGTTCATCGCGGAGCGAGGCATCGAAGCGAGCATTCTGCCGATGGCGGCGCACACCTCAACGGTCGATGACGCGGCCCGCGAACTCAAGGTGGCGGCCGAGCAGATCATCAAATCGCTGGTCTTCATGGTCAATGACCAGCCGCTGCTGGTGATCACCAACGGAACGGCGCGGGTCGATCGCAAAAAGTTGGCGACGCTCCTCGGCGTGGGGCGCAAGCGGGTCCGTTTCGCCGATGCCGATCAGGCCCGGGACATCACCGGCTTCGTGGTCGGCAGCATGCCGCCCTTCGGCCACCGGCAGACGCTGCGCACGCTGGTGGCGCCCGCCGTCACCCGGTTGGACCTGATCTACGGCGGCGGCGGCGACATCGACGCCATGCTGCGGCTGACGCCGGCCGAATTGCTGCGCGCGACCACAGCGGAAGTCGTCGAGGTATCTTGACGCATTTATCGTGCTTCGGCCTTGGCGAACTGTCATCATAACGCCTATGGAGGGTGGGTACGAATGGAAGAAGATTATCCGGCGTTTGGTCCTTCAGCGAACAGCGGGCCGGAGAAGCCGGCAATCTGGAAAACCGGCGGGGTCGGGAGCGCCGTTTTGGATCGTGCCCCGCGGCTTCTGCCGTCGCTCCTGGCAGTCCTGGTCGTTTCGGGCGCGATTATGGTGGCCGCACCAAGTCGGGCCGCCGTTCCAAGTCAAAACCGGTTTTTCTACAGCGGCGACGGGCAAATCGAGCTGGTGAGCAAAAAAAACGGGCGCTCCTTCTCCGGCCGCTATCGCAACGGGGCCCAGGGCTACGATGAAGCGGCCCTTGCGGCCATTTGCCGCCTCTTCGATGTTCCCGCCGACGCGCCGCCCTCGGAGCTGTCCCTGCGGCTGCTCGAATATCTGGATTTTCTGCAGGACCGCTTTCGCAAGGCCGCCAAGATCACCGTTACGTCCGGATACCGCAGCCCGGAATACAACACCGGCGTGCGCCGGCGCGGCGGCCTGGCGGCCAAGGCCAGCCTGCACCAATACGGCATGGCGGCCGACATCGAGATGGAGGGGGTGCCGGCGCGGCGCATCTGGCAGACGGTCAAGGGGCTCAAGTACGGCGGCGCCGGCTACTACCACGGCGACACGGTGCACATCGACGTGGGACCGGCGCGATCCTGGGACGAAACGACCTCGGGCGTGGGCACCGGCATCTCGGACGACAACAAGCTGGTCGGCCTGGTGGCCGACTTCGACCGCTACCGGCCCGGGGACGTCGTGACCCTGCGGTTTATCCGCATGACGGCCTTTCCGATCGGCGTGGCGCCCGAGTTCGCTCTCGATCGCCTGGACGGTTCCGGCGGGGCCGAAACGGCGGTTGCCTTTACGCCGTCTTTGAGGGTGGCCTCCGCTGCGGCCTGCCCGCAATTTGAGGACATCGACCAGATGGCCTCCATCCAGTGGCGCCTGCCTGCCGGGCTGCCGGCGGGCCGTTACGCGGTGCGCGCCCGCTTCTGCGGCGGCGACTGGGAGAAAATGCCGCCGGCTGTCGTCACCCCGGCTTTCGAGGTGCTGCGGCCGTAAGCCGGCGCCCCGGGGGTGCCGGGCAATCAGCCCAGGCCCAGCCAGAAGGCCAGAGACCGGTTCACCCGGATCATCAGGTCTTCATCGATAACGCCAACAGCATCTCGAATTTTATCTCTGCGAACGGCCACAATCTTGTCGACCATGATCTGAGAGATTTTTTGCAGCCTGTTTTCAGGAGAAGGCTCGATGGTTAACCGGAACAGTTCGGCATCCTGGAGGTGGCTCGTTACCGGGCACACGACGATGCTGTTATGAATATCGTTGACCAGGTCCGTCTGGATCACGACCGCGGGCCTGGGTTTGCCGTAATTGCCGGGGACAACGACCAGGACAATGTCACCGCGTTTCATTCCCAGCCTTCCTGATCCATTGCCGATTCGACAAAGTCCATGATGCGCGATTCCCATCCCTGTGAACTGACCCGAATCGATTGCCGGCGGACTTCATCGATAATTTGTTGTGACCGGACGTCCGGAACCCACAACTGGATGGGTCGCAGTCCGGATGTTTTCAGCCTTTTTCTGTACCGCCGCATCTTTTGCGCTGAATCGAGTCCCATTGAAGCGCCTCCTTTCTATGCCTCTAAAGTAACATGTTACCTGGGGCCATGCAAGGGGGCCCAATAAATAGTATCGGTATTTCTTGACCCGAATGCAGTCTGCTGAAATTTTGCCGGTCCGTCCTGAATTCGCTGCAAGGTTTGCAGTTGCAATCGAGCGCCGGACAATGATAGGCCTCATTCAGGCGACATCGGCTAAAGGCTTTAAGATAAAGACTTTGGCTGCTGGTATCGGTCGTTGGCGTATTACACTATCAGCCGCCCCCCTCTGTCCTTGTCAAAAGCTTTATCTTAAAGCCTATAAGGTTACTTTTACTGCAAGGGTCATGGCCTGGTGATCGCCTGCCACGGACATTTTTCCAAAATAGAGAGGATCTTTAATGAAGCGACATCTGTTAAAGGTATGGGCCTGGGGCGTTTTCTGCGGCATTCTGACGATTTCCTGCGCCGGCACCCGCCTGTCGCAGACCTGGGTGGACGAGGCCCGGCGCGGCGAGCCGGTAGCCGATGTCCTGGTGATCGTCGTCGCCGACAAGGCCAAGAACCGGGAAGCCTTCGAGAACAAGTTCGTCCGGCAGCTGCAGGCCGCCGGCGTCGAGGCCGTCGCGAGCGGGGACGCCATCCCCATGCCGCGCGACCTCAAGCTGGAAAAGGACGTCATCCGGCAGGCCGTGGAAAAATTCGGCAATGACGCCGTGATCATATCGCACCTGGCCGGCCTGGAAAAAGAAGAGGTCTTCACCCGCACCGGTCCGGTCTACGGCGGCTATTACCATTATTACGGCTATGTGTTCGACCGGGTGCACGACCCGGGGTTCTCCAGTGAGGTTGCCACCGTGCGGCTCGAGACCAATCTCTACGACGTGAAAACCGAACGGCTGCTGTGGTCCGGACAGTCGACCTCGGAAAACGTCAAGTCGGTCAACACCCTCATCGATGAGGTGATCGCGCTGGTCATTAAGGATCTGCAGAAACAAAAACTGCTTCCGGGAAGGCAGCAGTAAATCGTGAACCTGCATCCGAGCCATAGGCTTCAAGATAAGGTTTATGGCAAGGCCAGAGGGAGGAGGCTATATAGGTCATACGCCGACGACCGACACCGGCAGCCAATATCTATCGTTAAGCCCGAAACGCCGATTTTCCGGAAGAGCGCTCGGAAAATCGTGAGCCTGCATCCGGGTCATAGGCTTCAGGTTAAGGATTTTGGCGAGGCTAGAGGGAGGAGGCTGTATAGGTTCATAC
>JBAPSB010000183.1:0-2891 GCA_049281435.1 Desulfobacterales bacterium | reverse complement strand
GACTGGGGCTGTCCATCAGCTACGGGATCGTCAAGGACTGCGGCGGCGACATCAAGGCTGCTTCGCGCGAGGATGAGGGGGCCATTTTTTACGTTACCTTTCCTATTGCCCCCGGTCGGAAAGACATAGCAGCCGCTGACCGCCACCAACAGCAAAAGCCGGCCGGACCCAAGACTGGCGTAGGGCTAACCGTATGACCAACGAGACCAAAACTAAGTGGCCGATCTTGCTGGTGGACGATGAAGAGGACATCCGCGAGGTGCTCAGTTTATCGATTGCGGACCTGGGCTACGCGGTCCACTCGGCCGAAAACGGTGTGCAAGCCATCGACATGTTCCGGCAGCTCGATCCGCCGATCGTCATGACCGATATCAAAATGCCCGGTATGGACGGGATCGAATTGCTTCAGCAAATAAAGCGCCACAACCCCGAAGCCGAGGTGGTGATGATCACCGGGCACGGCGATATGGATCTGGCGATCAAGAGCCTGAAGTTCGAGGCCACCGATTTCATAACCAAGCCGATCAACGTGGAGGCCCTGGAAATCGCCCTAAAGCGGGTTAAGGACAAGATCGTCATGAAGCGCCAGCTCGAAACCTACACCCGCAACCTCGAGGCGCTGGTGAAAGAGAAGACCGAGCTGCAGGACCACCTGTCGTCCCTGGGCCTGATGATCGGTTCGATCTCGCACGGGATCAAGGGCTTGCTGACCGGGCTGGACGGTGGTATGTATTTGGTCGAGTCCGGCTTTTCCAGGGAAAACCAGGAGCAGATCAAGGAAGGCTGGGAAACGGTCAAGCTGATGGTCGATCGCATTCGCAAGATGGTCCTCGACATCCTTTACTTCGCCAAGGAAAGGGACCTGCGCTGGGAACGGGTGGACCCCTTCAGTTTCGCGGAAGAACTCGCCGTCACTTTCGCCCGCAAAGTCGAAGCAGAAAACATCGAGTTCTTACGGAAATTCGACGAGACGGTCGGCGAGTTCGAGATCGATGCCGGCTATATTCATTCGGCCTTGACGAACATCCTCGAAAATGCCGTGGATGCCTGCAAAAAGGACACGTCCAAAACCACCCACAAGATTGTCTTCGGCGTCCGGAAAGATCAAAACCACGTGATTTTCGACATTTTCGACAACGGGACCGGCATGGACGCCGACACCGTCGCCAAACTCTTCACGCCGTTCTTCTCTTCCAAAGGCCGTCGCGGCACCGGCCTGGGCCTCTTTATCTCCCACAAGATCGTCGGACAGCACGGCGGCGACATACAGGTCAAATCCACCGCCGGCCAGGGCACGCTTTTCACGATCAAGATTCCGAAAACCCTGCCGGAGGCGATGAAAAAGTCGACGGCGGCAGTTAAATAGTGCCCGTCACTAAATGACCATTTTCAGCGCATTTCTGCACCAATCACGATAAAGAGGGGCAGTGGCGGCGGAATCGACGGTACGACATAAACGAGTATTCCCCCGTGTCATTCCATTTATCCTTAAAGTTGATGAAAATTGCTGATGTCTGAATTGGAGGCATACAATTGCTGAATAACAATCCCGTCTTCGATCCATTTTATATGTTGGTCCTTTGCGACGTTCGACAAGAAAGGAGGTGCAATGTTATGGAGCAATAATAATTGGCAGAAATAATCATTATATTTGGAGACTCCGGTGCAAATGGGCACTTACGTCGGATACCTATCACTATTTACACCATTTGGCGGTTGGTAATAAAAACAGATGAAGAACGTAACCGAACTTGAAAATAAAGAGGAGGACAATCAAATGGCAAAGAAAAAAAGTACATGCCGAGTGAAAAAAATGTTTCTATTGTCCATAATTTTCTTTCTGGGCGTTTTCGGGTCCACGGGTTCAGCGATTGCAGATGGAGGCTCTGATATCACGCTCGATCAGGCTTTAGCCGTTGTTTCGGCGGCCCAGGCAAAAGCTATAAAGCAAGGAACATTAATGGACATTGCCGTTGTTGATGCCGGGGCAAACCTGAAGGCATTTGTCCGCATGGACGGTGCCTTTTTGGGCAGCATAGATATTTCAATAAAGAAGGCGAAAACCGCACGTTTTTTCAACATGCCGACCGGGAAGTTGGGGGAGTTGGCACAGCCTGGTAAGCCCTTGTTTAACATCGAGTTCTCAAATGGTGGGCTTATTACATTCCCCGGGGGCCTGCCTTTAAAAGACAAAAACGGAAACATAATTGGCGCTATTGGTGTCAGCGGAAGCAGCGTAGAAGACGATCATGAGGTTGCCTTGGCTGGTGCAGCGGTGTTGATAAAGTAAGAAATACGGGGATGCTTTTAAGGCAAAGGGGACGCCCTTTATTTATAAACTTGTGTATTTTTCAACAAACTGATATAGCATTTCTATGCCCAGACAATCGCGCATAGACGCTCCCGGCGCCCTCCACCATGTGATCGTGCGGGGCATCGAACGCCGGAACATATTCCGGGACGATCAGGACCGGTACAATTTCCTGGAACGTATGGGCGCCCTCGTTGAAGGTACCGCAACCCTCTGTTACGCTTGGGCGTTGATTCCCAACCATTTTCATCTGCTGCTGCGAACCGGCGCGGCCCCGATCGCCACCTTGATGCGGCGGCTGCTGACCGGCCATGCCGTCAGTTTCAACCGCCGCCACCGCCGCCATGGGCACCTGTTCCAGAACCGGTACAAATCGATCCTGTGCCAGGAAGATTCCTATCTGCTCGAACTGGTGCGCTACATTCATCTCAATCCACTGCGGGCCAGACTGGTTGCGGATATGGATGCCTTGGGGAAATACCCGTTTTGCGGTCATGGCGTGATCATGGGCAAACATGCCCGCGGCTGGCAGGAGATTGACACGGTGCTGGCTTATTTTGGCAAGCGGGTTGGGCCTGCA
>JBAPSB010000182.1:0-7251 GCA_049281435.1 Desulfobacterales bacterium | reverse complement strand
TAAGACTCTATAGTGTCACCAATCAAGTTACGCAGACCGGAAGCACTCCCCTTCCGGATGGGTCAAAATGAAGTGATATTGGTATACAAATGTTAGGATCCGGTTAGGACACGGTTAGTGTTTTGTTGCGCACCGGCCCAAAAGTGGAAAAATCATCTGGAGCCCGGCACACAAACCCGGTTCAACCGCAGTCCGCTATCTTCTCTGCGGCAGGCCACCGCTCGATTTATCGCCTTTCTCACTGAAAAATAATTCTTTTTTAACACGCCGCCAATAACCGGCTGTCATTCTATGACACGATAAAACAATACCGGCGTCAGTGTCTGGCGACAGAACCGTAAACCGCTTCAAATTATCGTGGAGGACAAAAATGACCGTGCGTATCGATCTGCATGTGCATTCCAAATTTTCGGCCCGGCCCTCGCAGTGGATTCTCCAGAAAGTCGGGTGCCCGGAAAGTTTCACCGAGCCGAGAGACCTGTACCGGATCGCCAAGCTCAGGGGAATGACGCATGTGACCATTTCGGACCACAACCGCCTCGAGGGCGCCCTGGAGATCTCACACCTGCCGGATACCTTCGTCAGCGAGGAGATTACCACCTATTTCCCGGAAGACGGCTGCAAGATCCACGTCCTGGCGCTGAACATCACCGAGAGTCAGCACACGGACATCCAGGCCATTCGCGAAAATATCTATGACCTGGTCGACTACCTGGTGAAAGCCGGAATTCTTCATATCGTGGCCCATCCGCTTTACAGTGTCAATGGCAAGTTGACGATCGCCCACTTCGAAAAATTGCTGCTGCTCTTTAAAAATTTCGAGATGAACGGCGCCCGCAACGATGCGGCCAACAGCGCCTTAAAGCGCATACTCGACCACCTCGGCCCGGAGATCATCGACCGGTTGGCAAACGCGCACGACATCTGCCCGAAAATGCCGGAACCCTGGCGGAAGAACATCACCGGCGGCTCGGACGATCACAGCTCGCTGAACATCGCCCGCACCTTCACCGAAATTCCCGGGGCCGATTCACTGGAAAATGCCTTCAGCGCCATCACCGACAATCGGGCCCTGGTCATCCGGCAACCCTCCTCGCCGTTGACCTTCGCCCACAATCTGTACGGCATCGCCTATCAGTACTATCGCAACAAGCTGGACCTCGAGCGTTACGCGGGCAGCGACACGCTGCTGGATTTCATCGATCACTGCCTGCAGCCGGTCCCCGCGCCACATAACCAACGATTGTTTTCCAAACTCTATTGCCTGTGGCACTACCGCAAGCGCGCGCGGCTAAAGCCCCATGTGCCCGAGACACTGGCCGCCCTGGTCCGGCGGGAAAGCGGCCGGTTGCTGTACGACAATCCCCAACTGATGGAAATCGCGAAGACCGGCGCGAGCAGCATCGGCGACCTGGAAAAAAAATGGTTTGAATTCGTCAACCGAACCTCCAGCCGCATGGCATTGAATACCGCCCGCAACCTGATAAACCACGTGGCCGGAGCGAATGTGTTCAACATTTTTCAAACGATCGGCGAAGCCGGCGGGCTCTATGCCATGCTGGCCCCCTATTTTATTTCATTTTCATATTTTTCGGAAGACCGGGTTTTCAGCGATAAAATCATCGCGCATTTCAATCCGCGGGACGTGGTTCGAAAATCGGGCGCAATTCCAAACACTGAAAGAGTCGTTGCCCATTTCAGCGACCGACTGGAAAACCTGCGGCCTCTCGCCCGGACGCTGAACCGCAAGGCCGCGGATTTTGTTTACGGCCCCGCAAAAATAAAGATCCTTACCTGCGGCGAACCATGGACGCCGGGCGATCAGCGCATCCGCGTCTTTCAACCGGTCGGCACCTACGATCATCCTGAACTTCCAAACCGCAAGCTCCTGTTTCCCCCTTTTCTGGAAATGCTGAACTACTGCTTTTCGAGGCGCGTCACCCATATTCACTCGGCGACCCCGGGACCGGTGGGCCTGGCGGCCCTGGGCGTCGCCCGCATATTGAAACTTCCCGTTTACGGGACGTTTCACTTAAACTTGTCCGATTACAAACCTTTCATGGGCGAAGACGAGTCCGCGGTCGAGATCCTACAGCGCTTCATGTCCTGGTATTACGATCAACTCGATCGCGTATTCGTTTTTTCCGCCGCTTGCTTTGACCATTTGATGCAATTTGGCGTCGAAGCCAAAAAGATATGCCTCGTTCCGCGGACAATCGACATTCATCGGTTTCAACCCGCTCACCCTCATCACCTTGCGGGTTCCGCCCTGCGGGGCAAAGAGTGCCTCCGACTGGTATATTGCGGACCGATCACGCGCGAGAACAATTTGCCGCTGCTGGCCGAGGTCTTCAAAGTTTTATCTTCCCACAAAAAAAATATCCGGCTGGTCGCCGTCGGTGACGGTCCCTACCGGGACCGGATGAAACGGTTGCTTCAGGGACATCCCTGCACGTTCCATTCACACCTGACCGCTGCAGAATTGGCCACGATCTATGCCAGAGCCGCGATATTCGTCTGTCCCGGAGCGGATATCGGCCGGGGCCGCCGCATATTGGAAGCCCAGGCGTGCGGATTGCCGCTGGTGGCAGCCGATCATGAAATCCCCGCGCGTTTCATTTCACCGGGTCGAACGGGCCTGGTGTTCAAGCACAATGACGCCACCGCCCTTTACGATGCGCTGCTGCGCATGATCGATGACCCGGCGCTGCGTGACCGCATGGGCAAATCAGCCCGCCGGCATGTCGAATCACTCGCCCTCGATGCCGCAGCTTTCAGAGCCTTCGACCCCGGAGACGTCCTTGCCCCGGCAGATGCGGCGGACCAGCGGTTGGCCGAGGCCGTCTGACCCGCGAAAGGTATCATTTGTCGGCTTTCGACCTCCTTCTTCATTGCCACTGGTGCAGTAACGTCTGCAACGGCACCTATACATTTTGTTGTATATTTTTGTGACCATGAGTGCTATATATAGTGTCATCGTGGAC
The DNA here is from genome assembly GCA_049281435.1 of Desulfobacterales bacterium. Lineage (GTDB taxonomy): Bacteria > Desulfobacterota > Desulfobacteria > Desulfobacterales > SG8-13 > JARFQH01. Next base: position 4,267 of record JBAPSB010000182.1, on the reverse strand, counting down.
CAACCCGGCATTGACGCCCGCTTACGGAAATCGACACGGATCGGTAAACGTTCTTTAACAATTTCGTTTCAAGAAAGGTGGGTACATGCAAAACACCAAACACTATGTAGTGGACACAAATGTCTTGCTGGAAGACCCCAATGCTCTGTTCAAGCTGCGAAACGGAAACGAAAACACTATCCACATTCCTTACCATGTCCTCCTCGAACTCGGTAAGTTCAAAAAGGACCCCCGTCTGGGCCACATCGCCAGCAAAGCCATTCATCACATTTCGGAATTCCCCGAGCATTTCAAGCTTCTCAGGGCCGACCACGTCGCCGACTCCTTCTCCAACCAGGTCGACAATCATATTCTGGAAGAAATCCGCAGCAGCGGGCTGACGGAACCGATCCTGGTGACCAATGACCGGGTGTTTCAACTGCAGGCCGGGACCTACGGCATCCGCAGCGAAGCCTACAAGGAATCGGTCCCCTCCAAGTCCGAAGCGGAGCGTTACACGGGCTTCGCAACCGATCCGGATGACATCATCCCCAACAGCTTCAAATGGAACGAAAAAGGCAAGCCGGTATTCTGCGGCGCCTCCGAAGAGAAAGTCATCGACTACCAGTTCAAGGCCTGGAACGTCATACCCCGCACCGTCTACCAGAACCTGGCGCTCGAGCTGATGAACAATCCCGACATCCCCATCGTCACCGTGCAAAGCGCCGCCGGTTATGGCAAAAGTTTTCTGGCGTTGGCCTCGGCCCTTTACCAGACCCTCGAAAAGAAAGCCCACGAAAAGATATATGTGGTCAAGCCGATGATCGAGATCGGGCAGAAACTGGGATACCTGCCGGGACGGATCGAAGAGAAAATGGAACCCTACACGCGCTACATGTCGGATTTGATCCTGAAACTGCACCAATTGCGTCCGGCCAACCGCATTTTTGTCGACTCGACCGACATCCCACCGAAGTTCAATCCGAAGCGCTTCGAACTCCTGCCGCTGGCCTACATCCGGGGTATGAACATCGAAAATGCGGTCGTGGTCATCGACGAGATGCAGAACATGTCCCGCAACGAATGCCGCTCGCTGCTCTCGCGCATGGGCGAAAACGTCAAGTGCATCTGCCTGGGCGATATCCACCAGGTCGACAACCCGTATTTGAATGTCGACAACAACGGCATGAACTGGGTCGTGGACAAGTTCAAGGGCAGTAAAATTTATGCCCACCTGGTGTTGAAGGGCGACAAGTCGCGCGGGCCGATTACGGATTTGGTGATCCGCTCGGGACTATAGCCGTTTCCGTCCAGAAATGGCCCTTTCCCGCAATTTCTGGATCGGAAACTTATCACTGCTCTTCATGAAACAGTGAAACGGATACTTCTTCCATTTCGATTTATCGGGGGTAACTGAAAAAAAACACAAATCTAGCAGACGCCTAATTTTTGACGTTTACCATTGGTTCACAGAAGGAGGTGACCATGCGAACCTTGGTAAACAGCGTAACTTACTGGGATGTGGTCTGCCTGAACAAAATTTTCGGCCTGGATGGAAAAAAACTGCTTTCTATCATCGTGCCCTGGATATCGCACAGCGGCAACGGCTACTACTACCCGGCCCTGCCACTGGTGATCTTTTTCTTCGACCCGGAGAAAGCCCTGCAGTTTCTGCTGGCCGCCCTGGCCGCCTTCGCCCTGGAGGTGCCGCTCTTCATCCTCATCAAAAGATGCGTCAGGAGAGACCGGCCTTGCGAAACACTGACGACCGTACACCGACGAATCGTGCCCAGCGACCGCTTCAGCTTTCCATCGGGTCACACCGCCGCGGCCGTGGTGACGGCCACGCTGGTAAGCTACTTTATCCCGGTCCTGGCTCTGCCCGTTTTTATCTGGGCCCTCCTGGTGGGGTTTTCCAGGATTTTTCTGGGGGTACACTACCCCACCGACGTGCTGGCCGGCGTCGTCATCGGACTGCTGTGCGGTTCTGGCGGCCTGGCAATCATCGTATAGGGGCCCTGCCGGCCGGGAAAATGGCGCTTCATGAAAATTCTGTTCGGGGTCCAGGCCACCGGCAACGGGCACATCAGCCGATCGCGTGAAGTCATCGCCCGTCTGCGTTCACGCGGCCACGACATTCAGGTTCTCTTCAGCGGCCGCGACCCCTCGGGCCTCAAGGAAACGGAGGTTTTCGAGCCTTTCGAGGTTCGCCGCGGGCTCACCTTCAAAACCTCACGCGGCCGCCTGCAGGCTTTAAAAACCGCTTTTTCCCTCAACCTGCCGCTGTTTTACCGGGACATCCTGGATTACGACGCCTCGGGAGTGGACGTGGTGATAACGGACTACGAACCGATCAGCGCCCGCATCGCCAGGCGGCTTCGTATTCCAAGCATCGGCATCGGGCATCAGTACGCCTTCTGCTTCGATATTCCATTGACCGGCGCCAACCCTCTCACGCACTGGTTGCTGCGGGCATTCGCACCGGCGGACCATCCGATCGGACTCCACTGGCACACTTTCGGCCAGCCGATCCTGCCCCCCATCATTCCCGAGCACCTCGATGGCAACCGGCCGGTCGCGGCCGACAAGGTGCTCGTTTACCTGCCCTTCGAACACCCGTCCGAGGTTCAGGCCCTGCTGGCCCCTCTGACCACCCACCAGTTTTACATCTATGGCATCGCCGACCTTCCGGCCCCGATCGACAAGGGCCACCTGCACCTGCGCCCGTATTCGCGCCGGGGTTTTCTGCGGGATCTGGAGGATTGTAACGGGGTCATCAGCAATGCGGGCTTCGAGCTGATGGGCGAGGCGCTGCAGATCGGCAAGAAGCTTCTGGTCAAGCCCCTCAAGGGTCAGATGGAACAACTTTCCAATGCGCTGGCTTTAGAGAAGCTGCGGCTGGCAACGGCCATGTCCTCCCTGGACCGTAAAACCGTGCGAAGGTGGCTGGAGCTGCCGCCCAACGAGCCGGCGGGCTACCCGGACGTGGCGCAGCTCATCGCGGTCTGGATTGAAAAAGGCCGCTGGGAAGACATAGACGGCCTGTCGCGAGAAGCCTGGGCCCGGACAAAACGGGTTCCGCTCTGGGATGGTCGGTAGTTTTAGTTTCTGTCTCGACGGCATCGATCGTTATCGCCGTCGGGGTGTTCTTTGCCGCAAAGCTGTTACCCCACCCGGCCACGGCCGCAGACCTTCCACCGCATACCATCGAGCGGCAACGTCGCCGATGACGCTCACGCCGCTTCCCGTTTAGGCTTATTTGGCAGATCACGTTTTGCGGTATCGACCGGATCGAAGTCGGCCCCACCAAGCTCATTTTCACCAACCCCCACCACCAGTTGATCCGGGATTGCATCACCGGCCGCGTCGGTTGATATTGACCGGCGCGATCTGCACTTTTTTCTCTCCTTATTCTCAGTTTTGCGCTGGCCTTGACAGAGAGCAAAAATGATGTATAATCATGGTGTATACATCGCAGGAGGTGTTGCATGATCAGAACCCAAATATACTTGACAGATCGTCAACGTGCTGAATTGGCTGCTATTTCAAAAACTTTGGGAAAAAAACAAAGCGAACTCATCCGAGAGGCCGTTGACCGCCTCATTGATCAAGCGGGCCACAATCGGCGGGAAATCGTATTGCGAGAGGCTGCTGGAATTTGGAAGGATCGCACGGATCTTCCTGACTTCAAAGCTATACGGACCGAATGGGACAGGCGCTAATCATGGCGGGATCACTTCTTCTTGACACGGATATTTTGGTAGATTTTTTTCGAGGCTACAGTAAGGCGGTGACTTTTGTAAACGCAAACTCATTGCGGATCATCCTCTCGTCAATCGTCATTGCAGAGTTGTATGCTGGCGTCAAGGGGGACGCAGAACTAACCGTTTTAGAGAACTTCGTCTCCCTTTTCCGGGTTATCCCTGTAACTTCTGAAATCGCCAAGACCGGAGGACTCTATAAGCGCGATTATGGCAAGTCTCACGGTGTCGGACTCGCAGACGCAATCATAGCTGCAACCTGTGATGCCGAAAATGCAGCTTTAAAGACACTAAATATCAAGCATTACCCCATGATAACGGGCCTAACCCCAACCTACAAGAAGTAGAAGGCCGACATGGCGCCGGGCACCGACCGGAGCTGCGCTGCCGCTCCGGCCGGTCAGCTCGAGGTTGGCCACGTAAAAAGGAATAAGAAGACCTTGAAGCCGGAGATCACTATCGGAAGCGAGACTGACGCCGACATTGATGCGATAGCCAAAGTGACGGTTGCAGCATTCGAGACCCTG
>JBAPSB010000181.1:0-8342 GCA_049281435.1 Desulfobacterales bacterium | reverse complement strand
GGCCAGGGCGGTCGCCATCGAGCGGTAGTTCCGGTTCTCGGCCCTCATGCGCGCCGCTTGGTCGAGGGCCGCGACGGCGTCGTCCCAGCGCCCGTCGAGCATCGCCAGACGGCCGGTCAGTTCGAGGCGATCGGCCTTAAGGCCCGGAAGCGTCGGTTCGCCGAGGGCGGTAATTTCGCGGCGCAGCTGCTCCGGATCGCCCCGGTCCGCCGCCAGCAGGCCGCGCAGAAAATGAGTCCGCGCCGGCGTCGCGGATGTCGGCGCCATCGTTAATATATCCTCGCTGATCTGCCAGGCCCGCTCGGGGTCGCCGGTGTGGTAAAGCGCCGCCGCCTGCACCAAAAGCAGGTCGGCCGGTACGTCGCGCCCGGCCACCAGCAGTTCGCCCTGCACCTTTTCCACGTTCTCCAGTGCGGCCGCATCGTCCCCCTGCCGCAGGTGGCTGACCGCCAGATTGTAGCCGGTGTCTACGATCCCATCGATGTCGTCGGTGACATAGGCCCGCGCAAGGGCCTTCTTATAGCCCTCGATCGCCTGGGGGACCTGCCCGTTGTCAAAAGCCGCGCGCGCCATACGACTGTAGCGGTCGAACTCGCGGTCGCCGCCCGGCAGGTCGGACTTGACCTGCCGCGATCTCCCGCAGCCGGCTAATAAAAAGAGGCCCGCCACCACCCACAGACCGACCAACCACCCACTTTTTGCTTGCCTGCATATCCTGGTCACGGGGCCACCTCCAGCGCGGGGATGCGGCCAGACTGGGATGGCTTGCCGGCGCCGCCGCCCCCCAGCAACCAACTGGACCGCAGCTGTTGCAACAACAGCTCGAGTTCGTAGAGCACCTGCTGGGTCTGGCCCAGCATGAGCGGTACGTCGGTGGTGGCGGCACTCACGTTTGCAATCATCTTCGGCAGGTGGGGGGTCGTGCGGCTCAGGTCCTGCATGACGGATTGCAGCGAGGAGAGCAGCTGTCCCGCGTCACGGGTCATTTGTGGCAGTTCACCGGACTGCTCGGCAATGCGGCCCGTCAAGGCCGAAACATTACCGACCGTCGTCTGCAGCATCTCCAGTATGGGGCCGAGTTGCCGGATGTCCGTGTTGACCTGGGCCAGCAGCGTCTCGACCTCACGGGCCATGCGGTCCTCTACCAGCAGCCGCCCGATAGCCCCCTGTCCGGCGGCGATTTTGCCGGTAATCCCGTTCAGGTTGGCCAGCAGCCGCTGGGCGTCGTCTAAGATCGGTATCACTTTCAGACGCACGTCCGCCAGCAGCTCGCCCATCGACTCGGTCGGTGCGCGTTCGGCCACGGCCTCGATAACGGCATACTGCCAATCGAGGGGATCTCCGGTTCCGCGGGTGATTTCCAGAAATGCCGCGCCGGCCACACCGAACTCTTTGCGGATAATGCCCTGCGAATCGCGTTTCACGAAATCTTTCATCTTGCGTTTGAGGTCCACAATGGCATGGATCTGCTGGTCAGGCTCGACCACGATCCGGCTCACCTTGCCGGCCTTCGTGCCGAGTATTTCCACCTCGGCGCCGCCGGACAGGCCGAACAGGCCCTCTTTGGGAAGAATGACCTTGAGTTTTTCGCCCGGGTCGAACCAGCCCTGCAGACGCCCGCTTTGCAGCAGGGCGGCGATGAAAATGACCACCGTGAGAAGCACGAAGGCCCCGACGGCTTCGTTGGCATAGCGGAATATCGTTTTTCGATCACTCATGATAGTGTCGGTTTACCTCCGTCAGGTTCCGGCCGGCCATCCTGAATAGGCGGTCGGCCGGTATCGAATTGTCGCGCCAGACCTCGTCTGCTAAAGTCATCCAGACAATTGCGGCGCCCTGGTTGCGAACCCGTCGGATGGCATTGACCAGGGCCGGCACGATCCGCGGGTACAGGCCGAAGGTCGGGTCCTCCAGCAGAAGTAAAAGAGGTGTGCCCAGAAACGACCGCACACACGCCGAGCGCTGAAGGTCGGCCCGGCTGTATTTATCCGGCTCGCCGAGCGGCAGCCCCGGCAGTCCGAACTGCCCGGCCAGGCGCGCGGCCTCGCGCCTGAGATCCGGCAGCGGCCAGCGGGTGTGATGGAGCTGGGGCAGCAGGATGTTGTCGACCAGGCTCAGGCCTTCCAGCCAGTTGCCGGCTGAGAACACCCGGCCGATTCTGCCTCTCATGGCGTTGAGCATGTCGGCCGATGACCTCTGCCAATCCCGGCCGATGAACAAAACGCGACCCGCATGCGGCGGGATCAGGCCGCAGAACAGGTCGGCGAGAATGGCGGTTTGACGCAGGTTCTCGAGACGGGTCAGCGCCAGCTGTCCGCTGTAGAGTTCAAAATGGGCCGTCGTGTAGTCCCCGCCACCTTGCCCATCGGCAAACAGGGTCACCTGGTCAACGGTCAGGACGGTGCGGCGGCCTTCGGTGGATTCCATCATTAAAATTTATAACAGCAGTGTGAGCATTCCTGAAACCAGAAAAACGGCCAACACGGATTTGACGAACCCCCGTGGCAGTAAATCCGCAATCTGTCCGGCCGGACCACCGACCGACAATCCCGTGGTACAGGTGATCAGCGCAATCACCAGCCCGGCCAGCGCGGGCTTGAGCACCATGATCGCGTATTCGCCGGGACCCATGGCCGCCAGAATGTTATTGGTGAATTCGAGCAGGGTCCTGTCGGAGGACACCGCGACCGTGCCGACCAGAAATCCGGCTGCCAGGGCCACCAGGATGAAGACGATGGTCAGACAGAACATGGACAGCGCAGTCGCCAGGCAGCGCGGGACGATGAGAAACAGAAACGGGTCGAGGCCCTGGGCTTCGAGCATGCGGATCTGCCCGCTGGCGCGCATGTGGCCGAGTTCGACCATGTTGACCGAACCACTGCGTCCGATGACGATCAGGGCGACCAGCAGCGGTGCGATTTCACGCACCAGGATCAGAACGATGATCTTGCCGACGGCCCCGCCCTGGCCCAGCAAGTTGAGCCAGTAGAGCGCCTGGAAAACCATCGCCAATCCAATCAGCAGGCCGCTCAAACCGATGAAGGCCAGGGCACCGATGCCGATCAGCCGGCACTGGCGCAGAAATTCATGCACCAGAGTGCGGCGCCAGTTCAAAGGCCGGCAACTCTGCCAGAGGACCGCGACCACCAGGCTGCTCAGCTCGACCAGGGGCCGCAGCAAGCCGATAACAGCTCGTCCGATTGCACCCAGCAGCCATCTTACGGGCTGCCGGTTCCAGACAAGGGCGTCCTCTATGGCTAATGGCACCTTAACCGTATCCATCATATGCGCCCCGTGAGGATGTAGGTGGATAGTTCACCGACGCCGGGCAGGTAGTAGCTTCCGCGCGCCTTGAACAGATATTCGGCCTGCAGCCGCCCGTAGACACTCTCACTGACGTGGATTTCCCCCGCCGTCCCGGATTCGGCCATCAGCTCGGCAATCCTGACCGCCTCACCCCACAGGTTGTAGGTCTTGAACTCCCGGCCCACCATACTGCCGATCACCGCGCCGGTGTCGATACCGATCCGGAAGTCGAGGTGGTGGGTCAGGTCCGCGAGCAGGCGCAGGCAGATGTCCTGAATTGCCAAGGCCAGGTCGGCGACCGTGCGGGCGTGGTTTCCGTCTTCCTCGCCAAAGCCCGCGGCGCACACCAGCTGGTCGCCCATGAATTTCATGTACCCGACCCCGCTTTCCGAAGCGAGGGTTTCGAGTTGACGAACCAGCCGATCCACCGCGGTTGTCGGATCGTCCTGGCCCAGACGACCGGCCAGCGCGATCGGATCGTTGAACCGGAGGACCAGGACGCTGACATCGTCAAATATGTCCGCGCCGATCGCCGTCGGTGAAGAAGCCTGTTGTTCCACCTTCTTTCGAAAGGCCTGCGTGCGGATATCGACGATCGTTGCCTGGCGCATGTCCCGGCTCACCGCAGTGATCGGTCTGGCCTTATCGCCCGCGGCCCCCGTCCCGCCGGCGGTGACACCCGAATCCGTGATTCGGTTTGTTTTACCGCGGGCGGATCCCGGCCCGTCGGCCGGCGGGCATACCGCCTGGGTCCGGTCCGCGCTGAAACGCAGCGCCAGGAGGCCCGCAACGGCCCGTGCGAAGGCAATGTCTTCCGGCGGCCATCCGCGGCGGGCGGTGCTTTCATTTTCGAACCACAGGGCGCCGCGGAACTGCCCTTCGTCTGAAATCGGCGTGGATAAAAGGGCATTGCAGCCGAAGGAGTGCAAATAGACGCGGTGAAGCTCGGCTGTGCGCGGATCATCGGCCGCGGAACCGGTTTGGATGGCGGCCTCACCCTGCAGTGCCTCGAAGAGCTGCGGCAAATCTTCCAGCAACAGAACGGTCCCGCGGGTATGGCCGCCGCTTTCCCGATCGAAACAGTCGCTGCACGTCAACTGCCGCCCGTCAGCCCGAAGCTGCCAGACACCCGCCCGCCGAACGCCGATCGCCTCGGCCGTTATACGGGTCACGTATGCCAGGGCCTCGCTGTCGGCCGGGTCGAAGACGGCCGGTTTGGCGGCCAGATCGGAAAACGCCCGGCTCTGGGCCTCCATCTCCTGGCGGCGGGCCAGCAGCAGACCGGCATTGCGGTCGGCCCGCAGCCCCTGCCAGATCAGCAATCCGGCCAGAAAGGACGCCAGTATCAGGACCCCGACCGACATGAGCAGCGCCTTGCGGTTGTTGCGCGATACGAAACCAACGAAATCTTCGGACGGAACGACGATCACGACCGACCACTTCTTGCCGATCGCCGCCTCCAGAGACGAGACGGTGTTGATATACGTGTGCCCCTGCACAACCAGTTCGCGCCGACCGTCTCTTTCGATCAGAAACCGGCTATAAGCGCGGTCCAGGACCGGGTCCCCGATTTCGTCCAGCCGCAGGGCGCTAGGTTTCCCGTCCACCTGCTTCAGCATGCGGCTCATTTCCGGGTACGCCACCAGGCGGCCGGTATCGTCGATGATCATGGCCCGGCCGCTGCGGCCGATCTTGAGCGAGCCCAGAAAGGCACTCAAGCTGGCCAGTTCGATATCCAGGCCGACGACCCCCGCCACGTCCCCTTTTTCGTCGTGGAAAGCTTTCGCGGCGGTGATGCCTGGCATCTGATCGGTGAAAAAGATGTAGACGTCGGTCCAGAAAACCCCGGCCGTGTCGGCCGCACCGAGATACCACGGTCGTGTGCGCGGGTCATAGGTATCGTTTGTCGGGTAGTCTCGGCCGATCTCGCGTCCCTCAGGGTCGCGCCGAATCCAAGCGACCTCGATTCCGTTCCCCTGCCGGGTAATGATCTTGGTGTGGATCGAGCGGTCCGGCATCTTTTTGAGCATCAAGTAGTTGCCGCCGCTGTCCGCGAGGCTGAAGATGGCCAGCTGCGGGACGTTCTTGAGCATCTGCATCGCCAGGGACTCGGCCAGCTCCCTGTGGCCGACGCCCGATGACGTCGTGGCCAGGGCGCGGTCGACAATTTTGACCAGCTCGGAAGCCGGGGAAAGAAATGTCCGCACCTCGGTCGCAATCCGGCGGTCCAGCGACTGCAGCACGTCCTCGGAGAGCGCCAGGGCGTCTCTACGGTTGTTGGTGTAGCTATACAATGCGATCCCGAGGATCGCCGCCATCATGAGCGCCACACAGGCAATCGGCACCACGATGCGCAACAACCGTCGCTTGAGAAGCCCGCGCCGGAAATCGGGGCTGATAATGTCGACAATCTCTTCCATGTTAGAAACAATCCGCCGGCACAGGGTGAAAAAGCAATCGAGGCCATTGGCCCAGGTGCTGCGGCGAGGTAGGGGCTAAAAATTTTTCGCCCCTACTACCGTTGTTTTGCTCCCCTACCACAAACCGCCCGGCATTGGAATCGATGATGGCCGCCGCCGGTAAACCGCGAGTCGGCGCACCAGGCGCCAGCACCGCATCACTTCCCGGCAACCCGGCCTTTAAGCTGACCGCAATTTCCCAAGCCGCGCTGCGGCTGTTGACCAGCGCCTGAAGATGCCTATACTAAGGCCCATTCCAGCTCTCGTTCAGGGCCTGTGGCCGTCTCCGGTTCGAATATGATTTTTTGTCGCATCTTTTTTCCCGCCATCAGCCCGACGTGAGGCCAAATCCTCTAGTATGAGCAACCATTTCCCGAAAGGCCTGCCATGCAACACCCGACCGCAGCAACCATGCCGCCGGAAAACCAGTCAAACCGCGGATTTTTGAAGACGGCAGTGTTCATCGTCGCCGTTGCGGCGGTTACATCGGTACTGACCGTGTGGTTGACCGCACGCTACCTGTTTCCCAGGGAGTTTCAGCCGGTAACCCTCGATGCCCGCGAAAAGGCGGCGCTACAGGCCAAGATCGAACGTCTGGATCCGGCACTCCCCGCAGGTCCTGCCTCCCGCGAACCGGCCGCGGGTCGTGCGGCAAACAAGCGGCCACCGGCCGTCCCCCTCGAACCCGAGCCTTACAGCGAGGAAGAGGCCCGGCGGGAGGTCACGTTTACGGAACGGGAGCTGAACGCCCTGCTGGCGAACAACACGGACCTGGCTCGCAAACTGGCCATCGACCTTTCCGACAACCTGGCCAGTGCCAGGCTCCTTGTTCCACTCGATCCAGACATGCCGTTTATCGGCGGCAAGACGCTCAAAGTGTCGGCTGGATTGGAACTGCGTTTCGCCGCCGGCCGCCCGGTGGTGGCGCTCAGGGGCGTGAGCCTCTGGGGCGTCCCGATCCCCAATGCCTGGCTGGGCGGCATCAAGAACCTGGATCTCGTCCAGGAGTTCGGCGGGCAGGGCGGCTTCTGGCAGGCACTTGCCGCCGGGGTGGAAGACATCCGCGTCGAACAGGACCGGCTGACCGTGAAATTAAGGGAGTAGCAGGCTTTTTCTGCTCTCTGTGCCGATCAGGAAAAATTTCACGAGCGCCAGGCCTGCGACAAACCCGCCGATGTGGGCACCGTAAGCCACCCCGCCGCCCGAACCGCCGCTGAACATGCCCAGCGAGCTGATCAGCTGAAACGCAAACCACACCCCGATGGCGACCAGCGCTGGCACCTCGCTGATGAAGCGAAAAATCAACACGCGCACGCGTCGTTTCGGGAACAGTAGAAAATACCCTCCCAGGACTCCTGAAATCGCACCCGAAGCCCCCAGGCTGGGGATCAGCAGGTCGGCGTCCAGGGCGGCACTGACGAAGACATGCGCCAGAGAAGCCAGGACGCCGCAGGCTAGATAGAAGACAAGATAGCGCAGGTGGCCCATCAGGTTTTCGAGGTTGTCGCCGAAGATGAAGAGATAGAGCATGTTGCCCAGCAGGTGCATGAAGCCGCCGTGCATGAACATGGAGGTCAGCAGCGTCAGGTAGACCGAAAGCGGCGTCCGGCCTAATCCGGGGACCCGGTAGCGTTGGCCGGAAACCGGGTCGCTGGCGATGCCCGGCTGGGTGACGACGTCGGTGCCGGTGAGGATTTCCTGCGGCACCGTGGAGAGCGAATACGTGAACTGCGTGTTACTGCCCATCCCCTGCAGAAAGAGAAACACCAGGATGTTCAGGCCGATTAAAGCCAAGTTGACGACCGGCTGGATTCTGCGGTCGGAGTTATCGTCACCCAACGGTATGAACATGATTTGCTCCCCTGAACGCCCACGGCCCGAGGGCCGCCAAAGATGAGTGTAACTGTTATGTCAGCTGAGTCGGTTAGGTCAGTATTGTCGGTTTTGTCTTTTTGGATAATACCATCATCTTTTTCGGATATGCCTTTTTACCTCAAAACCGACCCGATGCCGTGTAGGGGCGAAAAAATTTTCGCCCCTACGGGCGCCCACGGTCCCAAGCCGGGCGGCAATGGCCTTGGTCCGTGCCGCCGCGATGCATCACGCGCGTTTCAAGCCGATCGTTTCTTCCAGGGCAGCGGTCACGGCCGGCTTCAGGCCGAGGCGTTCTCCCAGAGTGTTCAAATATTGACGCTCGGCCGGGGTGTCGACCTCTATCGCCAGCAATGACGCGGCATAGAGCTGGGCGCCCAGTCCCGGCTGACCGGCGGCCGCAGTGACCAGTCCATCGGTGTCCATCGGTTTCTGCATCTCGGCCATCACGAACTGCTTGGCCTCCGCGTCGATTCCCATCTCCTCGAGCTTGCCGACGATCCGGTTCACTTCGCTCTCGTCGATCTGCCCGTCGGCTTTGGCGGCATTGATCATCGCGCGAAAAATAAGGCCGGCTTCCTTTTCCAGGTCCTTTTTTTCCGTGTCTGTTTTTGCTTCCTTCAGCCCGGCCGGCACCGCGTCGGTCGGCTGCCCGCCTTTCTTGAGGGCCGAGAAGGCCATCGCGCCCAGCAGGGCCATCACGCC
>JBAPSB010000180.1:0-4111 GCA_049281435.1 Desulfobacterales bacterium | reverse complement strand
CTTGTCGAAATCGAGCGGCTTGGTCAGATAGTCGTAGGCGCCTTTTTTCAAGGCGTCGACCGCCGCCTCGACCGATGAATAGGCGGTCATGATGATCACCGGAATGGACGGATTGTAGGCCTTTATGGTCTCGAGCGCTTCGATGCCGGACACCTTCAGCATGCGCACGTCCATGAGGATCAGGTCGAAGGACCGCTCCCTGACCCGCGCGATGGCGGCTTGGCCGTCGTCGGCCTCGAATGTCGTGTAGCCCCAGCCGCCGAGCAGGGTCCGCAGCATGGTGCGATGGGCCGCATCGTCGTCGACCACCAGGACCACGTTAGGCGCGTTCATATAGAGGCCTCCTGCCGGCGGCCGGGAATGCGGACGGTGACGGTCGTGCCGCCACCGACCGTGCTCTCGACTGCGATGCGCCCACCGTGGGCATCGACAATGTTGTGGGCGATCGCCAGCCCGAGGCCGGTGCCGGTCGACTTGGTCGTAAAATAGGGATCGAATATCTGGGATAGATTTTCCGCGGCAATGCCGTGGCCGGTGTCGGTCACCCTGAAAACGACCCAGCGGTTGCGATCCTCTTCGGCGACGCTCACCAAAAGGCGCCCTCCGGCTTCCATGGCGTCTATGGCATTGAGGTAGAGGTTCAACAGGACCTGTTTGAGGCGGTCCGCATCCAGAAAAACCGGGCCGAGTTGCGGCGCAATGATGGTTTCGATCATTATCGCCTTTTCCTTTGCCCGCGCTTCGACCAGTTTCAAGGAGTCGGTCAGCAGCTGCGATACCGCTGCCGGTTGGGCAACAATCCTGATCGGCCGGGCGAAATCGAGCAGCTGCCCGATGACCCGATTCAACCGGTCGACCTCCTGGATCATGATGCCGGCGACCTGCTGATCTTCGGGTTTTTCTCGATAGCGCTCCTTGAAGTAGGTGGCGAATCCCTTGATGGAACTCAGCGGATTGCGCACTTCGTGGGCGACACCGGCCGCCAGTCGCCCGACAGAGGCCAGGTGCTGGTTGCGCAGGATTTCTCTGCGAAGGGCATGGACTTCCCGCAAGTCCTTAAGCAGCACCACAAACCCGAGGTGGTGGTCTTCGGCATCGCGAAGGACGCTGGCACTGACCGCCAGCGGGAGTCGCCGACCGTCACCGAGCCGGCAGTCGATTTCTTTTTCTACCCCGTCTTTAGCGGATGCCAGGTGCTCGATGTCCCGGCTGATTTGGGCCGGCAGGACCCGATCGGCGCTGTTTCCGACAACCGCCCCGGTGGCAAACCCGAGCAGTGACTGCGCCGCCTGATTGACGGCCGCGATGCGCCGGCGATCGTCGAGCACGATCAGGCCAATCGGCATGTTTTCCACCACGTTGTCCGAAAAGGCCTTGATTCTGGCCAGCGACGCGCGCGTGCTCCGGTAGCCCTGGGCCATGAAGAGCAGCAGGATGCCTGACAGGCAAATCAGGAGCAAGATGGCAGCCATCACGATCGTGTGCCAGGTGTCGGCGCGCTGAGCACTGAGAATCGACGCGTTGTCCAGGCCCACGAAAATAAACTGACGTGGGAGCGTTCCCCCCTCTTCCGGCGGCGGCATCGGCGGCTGGCGCCCGTGCTGGCCCATATGCATTTCCGGACGATGCCAGCTCGGCTCGATGGGATCAAACCGCCGGTATACTTCAAAAACCTCGCGGCCGTCCGCTATCCGGACGCGCCGCCATTGCACGTCCGGAATCCGTTCGATTTCCTCGAAATCCGGCTTGCGCTCATACACCTGGCCGATCTGTTCGAGGTCGCTGTGGGCGATAATCGTTCCCCGGCCGTCGGTCACCATCAGGTAAATGATATCGGGCTGCCGGGCCGTCTCGGTGAGCAGGTGCTGGAGTTTGAATCCGCCCATCATCCGCCCGCGCATGCCGGTGCGGGCCCCGGCCTCGAAGGACCGGATCAGCGCGGCACCTTCCTCGGTGAGCAGCCGCACGGTATTTTCCTGCTGCCGGTGGATGTTTTCGATCGTCAGGATCGTAAATATCGGCATCAGGATGACGGCGATGCCGATATAGATGAACCCCGGAACCCCGGTCCAAAATTTGCTTATTTTCGTTGCTACCTGCATGGAGCGATCATGGAGCAAGTCTGATGCCATGGGCCCATCCGCGACGCTCCCTTCGATCGGAGGTCGATGCCCGGCACCGATACTGTTGACAAAAGGATAAGGGCGGACAAGTAAAATAGCAAGAACAGTATGTAACTTTTTTACCCGATTAAACGCTTTGAATAGAATCGGACGGATACTTTGTACCCATCTGCGGCCGGGGAAGATGATGGGGTATTAAAAACGGACCAGAGGGGATGAAACAACAGAAATGTCAAAAAAAATACCGCGCCGCCGATCAGGCCGATCCTAAACGTTTTCTTGACCTCAGCGCATCAATTACATTATGTATTGATGCCAATCTCCTCATATACCGCCCATGTGAATAATTTTCCACAGCATATTGCCGCTAAGACTGGCTGAACGATCGTTTACATGCACCTTCACCTGTTGGATTGCCGTGGCCAAGTTTGTTGCGGTTTTTACGAAAAACTTGAAGTAATAACGAGGACAATCTAATGGACAAACCGATTGAGATCTACTGGAAGATTCGCCTGGAAAAACTGAAAAAAGCTTTGGAGGCAAACAATTTTGAGGTTTATTTGAGCGACAGCGCAGCTGAAGCCAAGACGCTGGTTTTAGAGACCCTTCTGCCGACGGTCAAACCGGCCAGTATCGCCTGGGGGGGATCGGTGAGCGTTGTCGCGGCGGGGCTCTATTCGGCCCTCAAAGAAAGATCCGATATCGAGGTTCTCGACACCTTCGACAAGAAAATTCCGGCCGAGGAGATGCTCGAGCGGCGCCGCCGGGCCCTGCTGGTGGATCTTTTCATCACCGGCACCAATGCCGTGACCGAAGCCGGTCAACTCGTCAATCTCGACATGATCGGCAACCGGATCGGCGGCATCACCTTCGGCCCCCGCCACGTCCTTATCCTGGTCGGACGCAACAAACTCGTACCGGACCTGGAAGAGGCCTTTTTCAGAATCAAGAATTACGTGGCGCCGGTCAATGCCATGCGGCTGGACATGAAGACCCCCTGCGTCAAGACCTCGTTCTGCGAGGAGTGCAAGAGCCCCGATCGGATCTGCAACACGTGGACCATCACGGAAAAATCGTATCCGAAGGGGCGCGTGAAGGTTGTTCTGATTAACGAAGAGTTGGGGTTTTGATAAGCGAGCTGCCGTGATCGCTACCAGTGCCGGTCGCACGCCAAGGGACCGTCAGGTGTAATCTTGACATGTTCTTTTCCTTTACTTAATTTTTGACAGAACCAAAACGACTTTATCAATTATCATCAATTCAAATTCTCGCGGTTTTCGGGGTGGCCGTACGGCCTGAGATTATACCCTTAGAACCTGATCTGGGTAATGCCAGCGAAGGGAAAACGACGCCGCTGACCGGTTCTAATGACCGCTGATGTCTGCCGTTTCCCCGCGGGAAACGGCTTTTCTTTTTGGAGGCGCGCTATGGAAAATTTGGCTGAACAGGCGGCACGAAATCTCAGGGCGGTCCGTGAGAGAAAACCATTGGTGCACAACATCACGAATTTCGTCGTCATGAACTACACGGCCAATGCCCTGTTGGCGATAGGCGCCTCACCGGTGATGGCCCACGCCATCAGGGAAGTGGAAGAAATGGTGGCGCATGCCGGCGCCCTGGTTCTTAATATCGGCACTCTCAGCGAGGAATGGGTGGCCTCCATGATCACTGCCGGCCGCAAGGCCACCGCCGAGAAAATCCCGATCGTCCTGGATCCGGTCGGCGCAGGCGCAACCGGCCTGCGGACCCAATCGGCCCGCAGCATCCTGTCCCAGACCCGCGTCACCGTCCTGCGGGGCAACGCCTCCGAAATTCTTTCGCTGCAGGGCCAGGACGCCAGAACCAAGGGCGTCGACACCACTCACGGCGTGGACGAAACCGCCGGGTCCGCCGGGGACCTGGCGGCCGAACTTGGCTGCACGATCGCCGTTACCGGAGCCCTCGATCTTGTCACCGACGGCCGGAGGGTCGTGCGGGTGGCCAACGGT
>JBAPSB010000179.1:0-12397 GCA_049281435.1 Desulfobacterales bacterium | reverse complement strand
AATCTTCGTTTTTCTTTTCTGCGTATTTGTCAACAATTACAGAGTTTTCTGGATAGCCGTTCGAGCACTAAATACCCCAGGGCGGCCGTTTTTATCGCCTTGAAAGTGGCATTTTTGAGCGCTTTGGCAATCACACTGCCGAACTCGAGATTCGGCCTGTCCACCTGGCCGGTTATCGGCAGCGCCAGGCGGATGTTCCCGTCGCCGTCGCGCAGTAGGTCCAGGGCGGCGTTGAGCGGCATTCCGAGCTGGGCGCGCAACTCTTCCAGTTCATCCGCACTGACCCGGCGCATGGTCAGATCGCTGATAAAAAGTTTGACGAGAGAATCCGACTGGCTGTTTTTGACCTGCAAGTGAAAATCGGCATAGAGCTGCCCGCTGCGAATGGTGTAGCCCAGCTTCTCTTTGGCATACCCCCTTATTTCCGGCAGACTGAACTGCTTGATCTCGCCGGTGACATCCAGGTCGATGGCATCGGTCAGCGGGGTGATGCCGCCTTGAGCCTCCAGGCGACCGTGGGGACTCAGATCCGCTTTCAAGGTGATCGGACTGCGCTCGACGGTTCTGCTGTCGAGGTGTTGCACGTCGACATCTAAGTTGGCGACGCGCAGATCGACGGGCGGCTCGACACTCTCGTCGCGGAAGACAAAGGCGCTCTCGCCTTCGACTTGGGCTTCATCCACCACGTAGCGCCAGGAAGACTCCCGGTCAGGCTGCGTTGCGGGCGTCGTTTCATTCGCGGGTGCCGCCTCGGGCCACCGCGTGATCGTCTCGAACTCGCCTTTTTCGTTTCTGATCAACCGACCGTCCAGGTTCAGCAGGCCGACCGAACCTGCTTTTATGATCTGCTCTTGGGCATCGATGTGGAAGTCCTTTATATTCAGTTTACCCAGTACCAGCCCCTCCCGCGCCGCGTCGCCGCCTGGGGCAGCCTGCTGAAAGAGCCTGATTCCCGAAGCCTGGGCTCTTTCGGCGCCGATCCGGTCCAATCCTTCGACCTTCAGGCGTTCGACACCGATCCGGTCCACCCGCACCAGGGCTACGTCTTGACCGGCCTGCTTTACCGTAAAGGCAGCGAGATTCATCTGACCGTTAAATACGAAACCAGTCGCGGTCGCGTCCTTTTCGCCGTCGCCGGAAAGCTCGCCTTCGATGAGGAGCGAGTCGGCATCAGCCTCGACATTCCGGGAGGTCAACAGGATATTCGGCTCTTCGGCCGTTAGCGATCCCTGAGCGTGCAGACGGGGTGATCCGCTGGAGTCACCTCCAAGAATCAGCTGGAGGGTGCCGTTCCAGATGAGCGTCAGCGGGCCGACATCGGCCTGCGGCAAGCTGCCTGTGACGCGACGCAGCGTGATGGTTCCATCCAGATCCGAGTTGATCCTATCTTTGGCGTGGAGGGCCAGTGACGCCTTTGCCCCCAAGGTGCCCTGGTCGATGTCGAAGCCGTCGGCGGTCATCCACGGCTTGAACCAGGCCAGGGAGATATTTTGCATGTCGATGCCGACCTTCAGTTCGGCCTCCGGGGCGTAGGGCTTGACGGAGCCTTTGAAGTTTGCGCGGCCGTCGTCGATCTTCAACGACATCGAAAAGTCGCCGGCCGAGGACGGATTCCAGCTTTGCAGGGGATCGATGTGACCCTTCGTAACAATGAGCCGGCGCGAGTAGCCGGGGGCCGATTAAATGATGGTCACGTTTTGGAGATCGATGCCGCCGAAGCCGATCTCCCAGTCGTTCTTTCGGTCTTTTGCTGATTTTTTGTCTTCTTCAGCTCCCGCGATGCGCATCCCACCGACATACACGACCCCGCTGTCTTTCCGAACCACCTCGAGCGTTACATCGGTTAGCGACATCTCATCCAGCAGCAGCCGTTTTTTGAAAATGGGAAAAAAGGCCAGTTCAAGCGCCACTCTCTGAGCCTGCAGACCCCCGGCGCCTTTGCGCTGCGTCACCAGCGAGTGGACCACCAGGTTCCCGGTAAACAGGTTGAAATCCACGTCCTGCAACTCGGCCTTCAGTTGCCCCTGGCCCTCCAACCATTTTTCCATTCCCCATTTAATGGTTGGCGGCAAAAGAAAAAAAATGACCAGAAGCGCCAGTATCAGGGCGATAGCCAATCCGCTCAGCCAGCGATGGCGTCGGAAAAAATTAAGCTGCGTGCTGGAAGTACGCTCAGCGTTCATCGATAACCCCTCATAGACAATAGTCTATTTTTCGGTATGAAAGCGTGTTCGGTAAATAAGTAAAGACGTATCGTAAGGGTACGGGAGCCCGCCCGGGAGGCCAATGGGTAATTTCCGGTATTTTAAGCCACGGGCTTCGAGACAAAGAATTCAGCTGTTAAAGGCGAAAAATTTTTCGCCCCTACAATAATCCTGGACTGGGCCGGATTACCGTTGCCGATTAATCGCCGCATCCGCAGGGCGGGATCACGAATTCGGGACAGGTGAACTTCAGACCGACTGAAGCCGGACCGCACGGCCTTCACGCAGGGCTGCCGGGGCCCGTGAGAGCGTAGTAAAGACGTGTTCGAAACGGACGGTTCTTTAATCCGGACGGTAGGGTTATCCTGTATTTTATGGCATTTACCAAAATAAAATGCGCGCAGGATGAGTATCTATATTTTGTTATGAATTCAAGACTTTGTTAAATTCTTGACAAATTCGCCGCCACCCTGTAAGGTAGGGTTATCCTGTATTTCTTTCGGATTTCACATGCAAAGCAGCCAGGCGGTGATCGCATTCCATCTTAACAGGCCGTCGTTCTTGTGGACGGCGACCCTTTCTGTCTTGCTCCTTTTTCTGATCGGACCTCTTCCGGATGGCTTTTCGGCCGCCGCCCGCGAATTTGAGCCCGATTATGTGGATGCGCACCCGGACGTCGCTCACCCCCCGACCATTCTGGTTCTGTTCAGCATCAACAACGGTCGGACCCGCAAAACCTTCTATTCTGCCACAGAACTCCACAACGACCCCGAGATAAGGATTGCCGGATATGTTGCCGGCATCGTGGTGCTGAGCGAGGCGGATAACGACATCTATTTCGATGGCAAACGGATGCGGGAAGTGGCCCTCCAAAGAGACGGCAGCCTGTCTTT
Organism: Desulfobacterales bacterium; assembly: GCA_049281435.1. Taxonomy (GTDB): domain Bacteria; phylum Desulfobacterota; class Desulfobacteria; order Desulfobacterales; family SG8-13; genus JARFQH01. Next base: position 9,300 of record JBAPSB010000179.1, on the reverse strand, counting down.
CAATTATTTCGGAAGACTGGACCCGGAGAAAATTTTCGATTTCGATGTGCCGGATCGACGGAATCCGAACCGCTTCCCGGTTCAAGTGCCGGACGTTACCTTCCAGGGGTATTCGTTTTTTCCCAGAATCACCGGTGAACCGGTCAGTGGGGCCGATCGATTCAAAATCGACATCCCGAATGGTGGCGGCCGCCTGACCGTGGCGGTGCATCAAACCGGTTACCGGGACCTACCGCAGGACAACACGCCGAGTCAGGTTAACCGTCCGTACCGGTTGCGGTATATCGGCGACAGGCTCCATGACCTGGACCCCGGGATCCGGGACAATGAAGCGCGGCTCCGCTCTATCGCCGACGGCATTGCCGAAGTCGAAAAGGCATTTCGGGTCCACCTGGTCCAAAACATCCAATTCATCGACTGCGACGGCATCCACAACGCTTTGACCCGGGCGGGATACCAGGATTTATGGTTTTTCACCGAGGCTTTCCGAAACGAATCAATTTCGGAGCTTAAAATCATCGCGCGCCACGAGACGCTGCACCTGCTCGTGGACCGGTATGATTTTACCCGGGTAACCGCCATTCGGGAAATATTCCGGGACCTCAAGCGCGGAGAGGTCTTCACAGCGGATGACTCTTTTTATTCACTCTCAAAAGCATTCGACCGCCGCAACCAGGTGTGGACAAGCGGGCCGGACTTCTTTTCGTTTATTAATGAAAAATATTTCTTCAAGGGCAGCAAGGGCGGGCATGCCCACGATAATCTGAACGAATTCTGCACCTCTTTTCTCCACTCCTTGTTGTATCCCGAAAAAATCGGTGAAAATCTGGATCTCCCAGCTGCGATAAATGAGAATCAAGCGCCGTCGACCCTCAGCGCAGATGAAAAAAAAGAAATCCTGGCGCTTTACTCCCGGCTCATTGCAGCCTTCAGAGAGCCGATCGATCGCCAGGATGCCGATCTTATGGGCACTTTTCTCGAAACCCGATTTGAATATGTGAGAAACTTGGCGGATGATTTCAAGCTGGTAGGAAACGCATACCTGTCTCGCTGAAATCCGGTCACCAACGCTCGTAATTTGATAATATCCCGCCCGCACAGTACGCGCCGAAGCCCCGACGCCCTTCCCTCTCTGAACAACACGGATTTTACTCCCATTCCCCCGGCTTGATATGGTTACCGTAATTATCGGTCGTCAATACGCAGTTGACCTGATTGGCAGATTAAAATGTCATTTGGTACTGTGATCTTTACATGGTGACAAAGACAAGGTCGCAATCATTCATAAGGGTTCGCCATCATGCCAAAGAGAAAGCGTATAACTCGCGGTAAGCTGCTCGCGGGCGTCGGAATCTTCGCGCTCGTCATTTTCCTCGCCCTACTGGCTTACGGTGTGGCCATCGAACCGGACTGGCTGGAAGAGACCAAGATCGGAGAGTACACCATACCGCATCTTCCTTCGGCGTGGGAAGGGCGCAAAATCGCGTGCATAAGCGATTTCCAACTCGGAATGTGGCTCGACAACGAAGACGCCGTCCGGGACGCCGTGGACAGTATCGTCTCCAAAAAGCCTTCCCTGGCCGTTATCCTGGGCGATTTCATCTACCACACCGAAGACGACCACGATGATATCCGTCGGGCGGTAGAAATCCTCCGGCCGCTGACGGCGGCCGGAATTCCCACCTACGCGGTTCTGGGAAACCATGACTATTCGCTCGAGGAACCGGGTGACGAACCGAATCGGGAAAAGGCCGCATTTCTGGAAACGATGCTTCAGGAGAACGGCGTTACCGTTCTCCACAACCAGGCGGTCTCGTTGGGTGCAGACCCTTCATTAGGCGGCACGCAGGCCCCGGGCGCTCCGTCAAGCCCTGAAGGTAATGCCATGCCGCTCTACCTGGTCGGCATCGGCTCGCACTGGATGGGATTGGACCGTCCGGACAAGGCGTTCGCGCAGCTGCCGGCAGAAGCCCCGCGGCTGGTCATTATGCATAACCCCGACAGTTTCGGCCTTTTACCGCCCGGATCGGCTCCCGTGGCGCTGGCGGGGCATACCCATGGCGGCCAGATCCGAGTCCCAGGCTTCCCGGAGTGGAGTTGGCTGACATTCGTAAAGGAAGACGAGGTGCATGCCGGCGGGTGGATCTCCGGCTACGGCGAACCCGGCAATCATCTTTACGTCAACCGCGGCATTGGTTTCAGCACGGTTCCGATCCGGATCAACTGCCGGCCCGAACTGACGTGGATCACCCTGCATGCGCAGAGAGGCAGGAACGAATAAGGCTGCGCGAAAAATACGGCTATAGCTTGACAACGACCAGCGTGACGTCATCTTCTTGCCTCGTCGCTCCCCGAAAATCCGTCAGCGCCGCCATCACGGCCTGGAGCAGGTCGCTCGAAGACTTCGAGGAATGCTCGCGCATGAGATCGGTCAGGCGGTCCTTGCCGAACATCTGGCCCGCGTCATCGCGCGCTTCCCAGATCCCGTCGGTTCCGACCAGCAGGATCTGACCCTGCGTCAATCCTTTCCTGCTGCTCTGGTGGTAGGTGAAGGCGGCATCGACGCCGAGCGCCACCCCTTCGCCCCGCAGTTCCTCGACGGCATCCGTCACCGGGTCGTAGAAAAAAGCCGGATCGTGCCCGGCTCTCACCCAGTGCAGGATCTTTGTGGAAGGATCGATTTCGGCATAGAACAGGGTCATGAAGTGGCCGCTCTCCTGCGTGTCGGCGCTTACCAGCCGGTTGACGTCCGTGATGATGTCGGCGGCGCGGCCGGGCTGGGTCATCCGGCACCTCAAAAAGGCACGGGCCGAGGCCATTAAAAGGGCGGCAGAAATGCCATGCCCCGACACATCGCCGACCGCCAGGGCAAACTGGCGCGAATCCCGGCAGCACACTTCCAGAAAGTCGTAGTAATCGCCGCCGGTTTCATTGCAATAAGAGCTGGCTCCGGCGACATCCAGGCCCGGCATGGCCGTATACTGCCGAGGGAGCAGGTTCTGCTGAACCTCCATGGCCAGATTTAGAGACGATTTTAGCCGGATCCGGTCTTCGAGCTGCGCCATCATGGAATTGAAACTTCGCCGCAAGTGCCCGACCTCATCCCGGGTTTTGACCACCAGCGGTCGGTCGAAATCACCCCGGGCGATTTGATCGGCGGCCAGGGATACTTCCTTGATGGCCGAGACCGTCCGTCCGGTGACCATCTTCATCAGCAACAGAATCAAAAGGATAAACACGGCCCCGGTAATAAGATAGTAAAGACGAAAGCGTAAAATGGGGGCGAGGATTTCACTGCCCGGTGCGATCATGACCAGGGTCCAGGGGGCTTCCTGCAGCCTGTAGAAACCGCTCACCCGCGAGGGCGGATGACCGCTGCCCAGCACCGTGCCATATGGCTTCGTTTTGATAGCCTCCAATGTCCTCATTTCGAGAGGCTCTTTGGTTTCGGCCAGTACCATTCGTTGGCCCGCAACCGTTCCGGCCAGAATTTTCCCGTTCTCATCCACCAGAAACCCTTCATTGCTCTGCCACCAGCTGCTGGTGACGACATTTTTCACGAGATATTCAAAGCTCAGGACCACCGCTATTTGTCCGATGACCTGACCGGTATCATCGAGCAGGTCCGACACCAGCGACACCGTCTGATTTTCTTTAAGGGCATCAAACCGGGGGGTCGTGATATCACCGATGCGGGCCCGGTGAAAACGATGCATACGCCGCATCATTTCACTCATGTCATCCCGGCGGCCCGTCCTGTCCGGGCTCCGGGCGGGTCCGTCTCCCATCATGCCCGGCATCATGTCCCTGGAAATATCGTTCGGCCACGTCAAATCAACCCGCACCACGCCTTCCTGCACCCTCATCTGATCAATCACCCACTGAACGATCAATGCCGGCTGGCTGCTCTCGGCGGCCTTGTCCAACGAATGAATCCAAATCCGGATGCGGCTCAGGTGCATATCGACCTGGTGAGCGCCACGATTGAGTTTCAAAATGGCGGCTTCCTGCCACTGCGACAGCTGCACATCCCGGGCATAAATAAAGCCGGCCGCCCCCATGCCGACAAGCAGCAGCGCCACCGGCAAAATCATAAACAGCGAAAACCGCTGCTGTAAGCTTCTGGGCTGTATCATGCTTAAATCCTTTTTATCTTTTTGGGGCCGAACGCGTGTGAAATAACTGAATTTGCAGATTTGAAAACCCCTGCCAGCGGGTATTCACCTGCGTTTTGATTTTCAAGTGATGTACTGCGGTAAAATAGGCATTAAAGATGACCCATGCGGCGCAGCCAATAAAAGAGTACCATCTGGATCAGAAAACCGACCGTGGTCAGGGCGGCAGCCGCCATGAATGACACCTGATAAGCCCACGCCTGGGGATATCCGGCAGCAATCAGTCCATCGATAATGGGCCCCGCGAACAGAGTGCCGCCCACGCCGAAGCTGAGAAAAAAGGTGCCGTTGAACCAGGCGAAGCGTCGCCCGCGGGACTGCGGCGGTATCAACACCGAAGCAATGGTGTAGGCCGCGGCCATGACGACCGCCTCTCCGACACCGCGCAAAAAGAAACTCACATAGATCAGCGCGAGGTCGGTGGTGCCGGCCAGAAGCAGCAAGGAGCCGATCGACGCCAGCGTTCCGACCAGCAGCGCCACGCCGTTGCCCAGGCGCCGGCAAATCCAACCGGCAGCCCAGCCGATGATCACGACAGCCAGGGCCATGGTGTTGACGACATATGACAATGACCGGCTGTCGAGGGCCAGGCCGGTGTCCAGGATCAGGTACTGGGTGAAGATGATGGCAACCGAGTTGCGGCCGAAATTGACGAACACCATTCCGACGAGAAAAACAATGTAAATCGCGGCGGATGAACCGGCATCCCGGTCGGCAACCGTGCCGGGCTCGAAAGACGGGCGATTGAACCCGATGCCGCCTTCGGGCAGAAGCAACAGCGGCAAGGCGGAAACGACCATCACGGCGGAAGCCACAAAGAAGAGCGGGCCTTCATAAAATCCCCATCCGTCATATTTCAGCCCCAGGCCGTCATAGAGCAACCCCCCGATCCAGACGCCCGCCATACGCCCCAACCCGCCCATGCTGGTGAGCTGCCCCTGAATGCGGCTGCGTTCCTTTTCCGTATAAATGTCCGCCACCAGGGCGCTCCAGCTGATGTTGGACATGGACCAGAAGAATTCGATCACGGTCAGACCAAAAATGATCGTGTAACCCGCTGCAATCGGGCTTAAGAACAGGCGGTGGAGATACCAGACGAAAAGCGTGCCGACCGCCGCCGAGAGTTCACCGATAATGATCAAGGTGCGCCGCAGCTGAAAACGATCCGAAATGCCGCCCCACAGAAAAGTCTGGGCCAACACGTTGAGGATCATCGGCAGGGTGGCGAAAAGGGTTGTTTCGGTTACGGACAAACCGAGGTGGTGGCGCAGATAGATGGATAGGAACGCATAAAACAGGCCGCGACGGAACATGGCCAGCATTTGAAACGAAGACAACCCAACAAAATAACGCACCATCGCAGCTGCCAAAACGCCTCTCTTTTCTGTGAGTGACAAAATAGCCGCACAGGGTAAGTATTCTATTAGCGGTTTATTTCATCGTAAAGAGCACGGAATTGCTGCGCGACTTTGTGCTGCGGCGCCAGGTTGACGATGGGAATCGATTTTTGATGCGATTCGCGGATTTTAACCGAATGGGAGATGTGGGATTCCAGGACCGGCAGCCCCTCGTCGGTGAGTTCGCCGACGATGGTCTTCGGCAGGTTGGCGCCCACCTGATAGTTGTTGACGATGATGCCCTCCACCGTCAGGCCCTGATTGTGATCGGCCTGAATTTCGGCGACGCGTTCGAGCAGCCGGTAGAGGGCGCGGCGCGAAAATTCGTCGCAGTCGAATGGAATCAGGCACCTTTCTGCCGCAATGAGAGCCGAGAGGGTATAAAAATTGAAGGCCGGCGGCGTGTCGATGTAAATGGCATCGTAAGCGTCAAGTTTCTCGAGGGCATCCTTGAGCTTGCCGAACTTGTAGCGCGATTCCAGCCGGTACATGAGGTCGCTCAATTCCTCCGCCGCCGGCAGCAGGTCCAGTCCGGCGAAGGGCGTCGGGTGGATACAGGCGTCAATGCCCTTGGGAAAGAAGGTGACAAACAGGCTCTCCTTGTAAAAATCCGCCAGGCTGGTTGCGATCTCATCGATTTTGGACCCCATCACGTACTGGGTTGAATTGGCCTGGGGGTCCATGTCGATCAAGAGGGTCCGCTTGCCGGCCGCGGCGCTCAGGGCGGCCAGGTTGCAGGCGATGGTCGATTTGCCCACCCCGCCTTTCTGATTGAAAATCACCCGCCGCATGTCACCGTCTCCTTTTGCATCGCCACGTTATTTACCGTGAGGGGCTCGATCTTTTTATTTGATGAGGCTCGCAGGATAAGGAAATCCAGACCTGAAATCAACAGAAATTCTGTCCATAATCTGTAAGGCGCACCATTTTGCCTCCACTTGACAATGTGCAGTACATATCATAGTGTATGGACATGTACGAACTTCAATAATGTTATTTCAGCGAGGATAGAGGAAGGAGGCTGTATAGCCATACTCGGACGACCGATAACCGGTCAAAATCTTTATCTTGAAACCTTGTATGAGGATTGAAATGACACCTGTTACTCTAACGGCATTGAGGAGCCGACTATTCAAAATAGTCGACCGGGTTATTGAAACCGGCATACCCGTGGAAATAGAAAGAAAAGGGCACAAATTGCTGATTGTGCTGGAAGATAAAAAAAGCAAATTCGATAATCTGAAAAAGCGCAGCTGTATTGTCGGCGACCCGCACGAACTCATTGATCTGAAGGTCGGTGAATGGAACGAAGAAGCCAATCTGTAGGTTATTTGGACACCCACATTGTGGCCTGGCTCTATGCGGGATTGGTGGACAAATTTACCCCAACCGCCAAGGTCGGCATCGATGACAGGAGCGTTGTCATTTCTCAATTCGTAAGGTTAGAGCTTCAATACTTGTATGAAATCGGACGCTTAAAGATAAAGCCGGATAAAATGATAAGAAATCTCTCCAGTGAAATCAATTTGAAAGTTTCAGAATGCCCGTTGAACACCATCATTGAAGAAGCCCTGAAAATTACCTGGACCAGGGATGTTTTTGATCGATTGCTGGTTGCCGAAACAATGCAGGATCAATCTTCCGTGCTGATAACGGCGGACAAGAAAATACGTGAAAAATTTTCGCAGGCGCTCTGGTAGCTGCCGAGATTTGATGACGTTGAAAATATAGACATCATCCGCAACTTTTTCCTCCGATCGCTCCCGTGATTCCTCTCAGGAAGATCAATTGCCCATAATATTCTTGACAAGAATATTTTTCTTGGGTTACAGAGTTACTTACCATCAGAAATTTTCTGTTCCTTCCGTTAAGTATTGAATCAAATTCACTATCCGCCGGAGATCATATCGAATGCCCCTGCTGGACATTCGCCATCTGCGCACCCACTTCCTGACGCCCCATGGGACGGTCCGCGCCGTGGACGATGTCAGCCTGACGGTGGACGCCGGGGAGGTGCTGGGCATCGTCGGGGAATCGGGCTGCGGCAAGAGCGTATTGTCCCTGTCGATTCTGCGGCTGCTGCCCATGCCCCCGGCCTTCTTTGGCGGCGGGCAGATCCTGTTCGACGGCCAGGATCTACTAAAAGCTTCCACCGAGGAAATTCGCCGGATCCGGGGCAACCGCATCAGCATGATCTTTCAGGAACCCATGTCGGCCCTCAACCCGGTATTTACCATCGGCAATCAGCTCTCCGAAGTGTTTCAGGTCCACCGGTCGATGGGCAAGGGCGAGGCCCTGGAGAAGGCCGTGGCCATGCTGGAAACCGTGGGCGTGCCGGCACCCCGGCGGCGGGTCAAGGAGTACCCCTATCAGCTTTCCGGCGGCATGCGCCAACGGGTCATGATCGCCATGGCCCTGGCCTGCCGCCCGGCGCTGCTGATCGCCGACGAACCCACCACGGCCCTCGATGTGACCATTCAGGCCCAGATCCTGGATCTGATGGAACAACTGCGCCGCGGCCTGAACACGGCCATCATCATGGTTTCCCACGACCTGGGAGTCATCGCCGAAACCGCCCGGCGGGTCGTCGTCATGTATACCGGCAAGGTCATGGAGGCGGCCGAAACCGTCGCCCTTTTCGACACCCCCTTGCACCCGTATACCCGCGGGCTGATGCGGGCCATCCCGGCTGTCACCTCGCATCGCGACCAGGGCGAGCTTTACGAGATCAGCGGCACGGTACCCAGCCTGCTGAACCTGCCGTCGGGGTGCCCCTTCAGCCCCCGCTGTCCCTTGGTGGGGGACATCTGCCGGCGCCGGGAACCCGAACTGCGGGAGGTGGCTCCCGGTCATTCAGTGGCTTGCTGGATGGTGGAAGATGCCAGAGTTTCTTGAGGTCTACAACCTGGTCAAGCATTTTCCGGTGCGCCGCGGCTGGCTGCGAGGCCGCCGGGAGGTCGTGCATGCCGTAGACGGTATCTCCCTGGAACTGCAGCCCGAAGAAACCCTGGGACTGGTGGGGGAGTCGGGCTGCGGCAAGTCCACCGCCGGGCGCGCCATCCTGCGGCTGATCGAACCCACCGGCGGCCAGGTCTGGTTCGAGGGACAAAATGTGCTGGGTCTCGCCCCCCGGCAGGAGCGCCGACTGCGGCGGCAGATGCAAATGATCTTCCAGGACCCCTTCGGCTCCCTCAACCCGCGTCTGACCGTGGAACGTATCGTCGAGGAACCCCTGCTGACCCATCACGAGGGCGGCCCGCACCAACGGCGCGCGCAGGTGGCCGAGGCCCTGCAAACCGTGGGGCTGCTGCCCGAACACAGAAAACGCTTCCCCCACGAGTTCTCGGGCGGGCAGCGGCAGCGCATCATGATCGCGCGCGCCCTGATCCTGCAGCCGCGGCTGATCATCGCCGACGAACCCGTTTCGGCGCTGGATGTCTCGGTGCAGGCGCAGATCCTCAACCTGATGGTCCGCCTGCAGCGGGACTTCCACTTCTCTTACGTGTTCATTTCCCACGATCTGGGGGTCATCCGCTACGTGAGCCACAAGGTCGCCGTGATGTACCTGGGTTTGATCGTGGAGATGGCTCCGGCGGAAGCGCTCTACGAGAGCCCCCGGCACCCTTACACCCTGGCGCTGCTCTCGGCGGTGCCGGTGCCCGATCCCAAGCGGCGACGGCGGCGCATCATCTTAAAGGGAGATGTGCCCTCGCCGCTGAAACCGCCGC
>JBAPSB010000178.1:0-20318 GCA_049281435.1 Desulfobacterales bacterium | reverse complement strand
GCCCACGAGAACGATTTCCTTGACCAGGCCGGCGTATTCCCGCAGCGGCGGTGGAATCAGGATGCGGTCCTGCCGGTCGCAGTAACACTCGCTGGCGTTGCCGATTAAAAACCGTCGAAAGAGCCGCAGGTCGTCGTCTTTTTTGGCTTGAGAAAGAATTTTTTCCTCGACTCTTTCCCACCCTTCGAACGTATAGGCCACCAGGCCGCCATCCAGGTTGGTGACCATGACGCCGGGGCGGTCTCCGTTTTTAAGCGGCTCCTTGAAGCGGGTCGGAATGATGACCCGTCCCTTGGTGTCGATGTTGTGATATGAAGAGCCGCGGAAAGACACGTATTTGCCCTATATCTCCAAATAAACCCACTTTGAACCACTTTCGCTATAATTTAACGGTATTTTGGATGAATTGTCAAGCAAAACAATTCTCAGAAAACATTTTTTATAAATGATTAATGGGAGTTAATGTTTAAAAAGTCCGGTGGATGATAGTGGATGATATTAAGCAAAATCGACCAGTTAATATGTAATCCCTCATCCAGATTATCGTTTCCGGACGATTTTATCCTTGAAATTGGCGCTTCTTCCCCTGTACAAGTGAAGGCAAAAAACCGCTGCCGGAGCATCGGCGGGCGGCGGGTTGAGTCGGAAGGCGGAAAGGGGGGGTGAATGCGACGAAAGGACAAGGAGATCACCGAGCGCAAGGAGATCGAAGCGGTCATCGCAGACGCTACAGTGTGCCGGCTGGCGATGGTGGACGAGACCGGGCCTTACCTCGTGCCGCTGTGTTTCGGCTTCAGGGACAACACCCTGTATTTTCACTCCGCCGCCGACGGCCGCAAGCTCGGCATCCTCAGGAAAAACCCGCGGGTGTGCTTCGAACTCGACTGCGATACCGCGGTGCGCACCGGCAAGAGAGCCTGCGACTTCAGCATGCGGTACAGAAGCGTCATCGGGTTCGGAAGGGTGGTGTTTGTAGAGACGGAGGCCGCCCGGCGTGAGGCGCTCGACATCGTCATGCGCCATTATGCCGAGGGGTCGTTTGACTATGCCGAGGCGACCCTAGAACGGATTGCGGTATTCAAGGTCGAGATCGACACGATGACCGGTAAGGCGTCGCCGTGAGCGGCGGTCCATGGGCTCTCGTTCGAAAATAGAATTAATTGCGACATCGAGGTGGGCATCTCCAGCCGGATGAACGGTTGCAAACGGCGGCCGTACGGGCACGGCATGCCGTGCCCCTTGTATGGTGGATCTAAAACGGCATCGATATCGGGTCCGGTCTAAGAGCCCGTAAGCGGCGTCAGACAGTCAGCCACCATTCACAACCGCCCACCCAAGGCTCCGACAAACGGGCCTAGCGGGTCAACCGGCCAGCGGATGAATCGATGACAAGGGCGGGCACACAGGCCCGCCCCTACCAGGAAATGCGGTGGGCGTCAGGTTGCCCGGGCCAACGGGCAAACGGGCCAACGGGCTAAACGGGCAAACGGGCCAACGGGTCAATGAAAGGGATAAACGATGAGTATCAATGTGGTCGAGAAAATCGATGCGCTGGTGCCGATCCGGCACGTGCTGGTGAGCGTGTCCGACAAAAGCGGTCTGGAGGCCTTCGTCCCGCGGTTGCTGGAGATCACCCCGGGGCTGAAATTCTTTTCCACCGGCGGCACCTACGGCCGCTTGAAGGAAATCCTTGGTGACCGGGCCGAGTCGTGTCTGACGCAGGTTTCGGACTACACCGGGCAGCCGGAAACCCAGGGCGGTCTGGTGAAGACGCTCGATTTCAAAATTTACCTCGGTCTTTTGACCGAAACATACAACCAGGCTCACCAGGCCGACCTGAAGCGGACCGGCAGCGTGCCGATCGATATGGTCGTGGTCAACCTGTATCCATTCAAGGAGACGATAGCGCGGGCGGGCGTGACGCTGGAGCAGGCCCGCGGAAATATCGATATCGGCGGTCCCTGCATGATTCGGGCGGCCGCCAAGAACTTTATCCGCGTCGCGCCGATCGTCGACCCGGACGACTACGGCCGCATCCTATCGGAGCTGCGGGCCCGCAGCGGCCGCCTGCCGCTTGACCTGCGGTTCGAGCTGGCCGCAAAGGCGTTTGCGCACACGGCAGCCTACGACCGGGCGATCGCCGATTTCATGGCCGATCGCCGCTTCGAGGACGTCGAAAGGTGCTACAGGGAGTAGGTTTGGTCGGTTGTGCCCGTTGAGCCCGTTAGTCGGTTTGCGGATTTCATCGGTTTTACTTTATGGTCACCACGGGTTGCGGGTTCTGAGTTTCAAGTATCAAGTTTCGAGTCTCAATTTTTTCGCATTAACAAAGGAGACCACCATGGCCGAAGATCTCAAAAAAATGTACCGCACCATCGTCGACGATCATTTTCCACCCCGAATGGAAATCAGTTTCATAGAGGAAAAGGGGCGCCAGGCACTGGTTTACGAAAAAGTCCTCTGGACCATCGAGGGTGAGCACAAGGGGCTGCGCTACGGGGAAAACCCGGGTCAGGAGGCGGGCCTCTACAAGCTGGTCAATGGCAACCTGGCCCTGGGGGCTGCGGAATCGATCCAACCGGGCCGATACCTGGCATCCGACATCGAACTGCTGCAGTCGGGCAAACACCCGGGGAAAACCAACCTGACCGATGCGGACAATTCCCTGAACATTCTGCGCTATTTCATGGACAGGCCCACCGCGGTGATCGTCAAGCATAACAACCCCTGCGGGGTGGCGCGCGCAGACTCCCTGGAGGAGGCCTATCTCAAGGCCAACATGGCCGACCGCGTGGCGGCTTTCGGAGGCTGCATCGCCTTGAACCGTCCGGTCGATCGGGCCACGGCCGAAGCCGTCAACCAGCAATACGCCGAGGTCGTCGTGGCGCCCGATTTCGAGGAGGGCGTCATGGCCATCTTCGCCCGCAAGAAAAATCTGAGGGTCATCCGGATCGGCAACATCGAGCGGCTGGAGTCCTTCGTCGGCCAGCGGGTGGTGGAGTTCAAGTCACTGATCGACGGCGGGATCGTCGCGCAGTGGTCCTTTGTGCCGGTTTCGCGCAGCCGCGAGGCATTGAAAACGGCCGAATGCGAGTACAAGGGGCAGCTGTATCGGGTCAAGCGCGGGCCGACGGACACGGAAGTCGAGGACCTTCTCTTCGGTTGGCTGGTCGAGTCGGGGATCACCTCGAACTCGGTGATTTACGTCAAGGGCCAGGTGACCGTCGGCATCGGCACCGGTGAACAGGACCGGGTCGGGGTGGCCGAAATTGCCCGCGACAAGGCCTACCGCAAGCTGGCCGATCGGTACTGTTTCGAAACCTACGCCACGGCCTACAACGACCTGAAAGACAAAGACAAGCGTGCCGAAATCGACGACCGGGTCGCCAGAGAAAAGGGGGGGCTGATCGGCGCGGCCATGGTCAGCGACGCGTTCTTTCCTTTCCGAGACGGGATCGACGTCGGGCTGAGCGAAGGGGTTTCGGCCGTGATTCAACCGGGCGGCTCCGCCAACGACTATCAGTCCATCGAAGCGTGCAACGAGGTCGATGCCACCATGGTCTTCACCGGGCAGCGCTCGTTCAGGCACTAACGGCGCCGCGGAACCGTGCGGTGCGGCGGCAGCGATGCGGCGCCAAAAAAAAGCGCCGGCAAGGAAAGCCGTCGCGGTCGACTGGCGATGCCGGCGGTTATCGAACGTGTCGAGTGATCGTTTGGTCAGCCGGGTCTGATGAACCAGCCGGCGTGCTGAAAAAAGGGTGAGACGGCGCGGGAAAAGCCCCAACAAAACGCCGTCCGCTCTCCGCCTGGAAGAAAATCAAGCGGCCGCTATTCCGGTTACCGCCGAAACAAGCCGGTAAGCCTGCCAGATGATGTACATGGCGGAGCCGATCAAGGTCCACAGCATGGCGGTTGCCAGCGGTACGAACAAAAGGCCTTTGATATTCATAAGTTCCCCTTTCACTGTCACTGCAGTTTTTCTGAAAACCCGCCTGGTTTAATCGAGTTTCCCTCCACGAGTGGTTTTTTTCCCGTTACCGGGGCCTCCCGGAGGATCGTGCCGGATAGCGGCAGTTTAAGGGGCATTTCTATCAAAACCCATGCCAAAACATAAACGGAAATAAGAAATGTAATTTCAGAAGGTTAGAAGGGAAGGCAAAAAAACGTGGCGAGATTACTCTAGAAAAGAAGGTACCCATCCGTGAGAAGACAAGTACACATCCGCGGCGGGAAACCCGATCCTCAATTGACCTCGAAGTGCAGGCTTTCCAGCACCTGACCATCGAGTGTGGCGATGTCGACCTGCCATATGCCTTTGTAGCGCTTGTCCGCGATGGTCTGGTAACTCCAGGTGCGCCAGGAGAAAGACCGGACGTTCAGTTCGAGATCGCTGATCTTTTGTCCGCCGAAGTAATAGATGTGCCGGATCTTGGCCGGATAATTTTTGGCGTTGACCAGGTTCCAGACATACACGCGCTGCGTCGACCAGGGAAAAGAAGTGCTCACCCCGGCCGGCATCCGGTCTTTGATGGTTGAAGAAATGCTGGCTTGCGCGACACTCAGGTTGCCCGGGGCCGGGCGCGCCGGCGGTTGGGCCGGTAGCGGTTGCGGGCGCGAGTTGACACTCGTATCTTTGCCGGCGGCAGCTTCCGGTGGGGCTGATTTGACCGGTGGCGCCGGGGATTTCACCGGCTGAACGCTCTTACTGCCGGAAACGCTCGGAGAAGCCGCGTCCTTTTCTGCGGGAACCGGGGCATCGGCCAAGACACCGGCCGCCGCTTCTGAACGCGGCGGGGCTTTCAGATCGGCTGGGGCCTGGGCCGGCAGAGAAGCGACCGCGCCCGGCTTGATTTCCACCGGCGGGGCGGCGGCCGGAGGCGCCGGTTGCGGTAACGGCGAAACGCGGTCCGCTTCGGGCCTGGCCGCAACCGTCGGTTTTACGTCCCCAGCATGCGGTGTCTGCACGGCGGCTGTCGGGAGCGGACTTTTTTGATAGATGAACAGATGATAGAATCCGAAACCGGCCAGGACCAGAATGCTGGCGCCGACCAGAATCCCACCGGCATAGAGCCATTTGCGGCGATCGAAAATCAGGCGGTTTATGCCGCCGGCCGCCTTCAGGGCCTTTAGAATTGGAGCGGATAGAATTGGAGCGGAATTTCTCAGGGAGGATCCAGCGGCTGCCAGCCGCCGGCCGCCGGCACTCATCGAGCGGCCTGCGGCCCTCAAAGACGAGGTCACCGCGGTCGCAGAAGGAATTGCGGCCTTGAGGTTTGTGCCCGCTTTTTTCACGCCGGCCGAGATTTTTTCAGCCGGGGCCGAAAAGGCGTTCGATGCAAAGAATCCCGCCATTGACGCTCTGGTTCTTGACTTGACGGATGCGAGGCGATCCTTGATCGAAGGTCCTGTTTTTTCCTCCACGACGGCGGCAGGTTTCGCCGGCGCGGCCGGCTCAGGCCTTTCGGTCTGGAAGGCTTCGGCCGGCCTCATCTGTTCCTGCAGGGAATTGTATAACTTGAGGGCCTCATCCGCGCTGCTTCCGATCAGCCGGGCATAGGATGAAATGTAACCCTTTATGTAAGGACCTTGCGGGAGTTTCTCGTAGTCGTCTTTTTCGAGGAAATCCAGATAAAATTGAGAGATCTTGGTTAACTGGGCGACCTCACCCAGACTGATATTTTTGGACTCGCGCTCTCTTTTGAGGTAAGTGCCTACCGTTTGCATTGTTCAGTCTCCAAAGTATCCAACCATCTTGAGTTCACTTTGAAAACAAATCCGAAATCGGATTGATAGAAAAGGCCACAAATCCGGCGGTATGCTTCCGGGACAATACAGTCGAGATGATGGCTGACGTGAGCGTATCTCTATAAAAATCAAATTATTAAGCGGACAAGTGGTTTGCGGGTGCAACCGGCGGAAATCGCGTTATTTTTTTCCGCCAGCAGTTCACACATCCTTTTAGCGTGACGTGCGGCGAATTGTCAAACAAAAATCGGAAACAAGCCCCCCGCCATTTTCCGGAATGGCCAGCCGTAACGGACACCGGGCCTGTTCCGGGGGCCGGGATCCGAAACCCGCTGGCGCACGGGTTTCGAGGCGGCGCACGTTCCCGGAGCGCGGGGGGAGGCGCTCGGTTGGTGCCCTGCTTTCCTTTCGAACCGCGGTCAGCTTGCCGATCACCAGATTTTCTTGAAAACGCCTTTCACGCCCTCGCGCACACCTTCGACAATGGAATCCTGGGTCTGGTCTTTGGCGGCGTCGCCGGCTTTCTCCGTGGTATCCGTCACAAAACCACCATTTTCTTTTTGCGCGGGCGCCGGTGTCCGGCGGGCGGGCATTTTACCCATATTCGGCATTTCCATCATACTGACGTCCGCCGGCAGCTGGTAGGTGGCCATGTCGAGAGACGGCTTTTCGACCCTCTCGAGCCGCATGTCATTTCCATACCGCAGCATGCCGCCGTGCTTTTCCATGTCGGCCGACTTCAGAGATCGATCGAGTTGACGGGCGGAATCCTGGCCGAGCATCTGGGTCATCCGCCCGGCAAACACCATCCAGCCCTGATTGATTTTTTTGATGTCCGGATGGTTGCTTAAAACAATTTCATCTTTTTGGGTCTGGCCCGTGGCATCCGTGTGGTCGATTTCGAATACTTGACCCTTATAGCTGGCAATGGTTTCTGTCCGGCCCGTGTCCCTGAATTTTATCCGGTCATTTTGTGTATCCGACGATTTGGCGCCTTTCGAGAAGCCCTTCATGATCCCGGCCATCTGATCCATGTCAAATGCGGACCACTGGCCGTCCTGCTTATGTACCATATACACCTTTTGGTCCATCAGAAGCATGTAGGTGTCCTTTTCACCGGTGTCGATGCGAATGTGCTGGTCATCGCGGATGCTGAGTCTGGATACGGCACCATCACTGTGTTTCCAGGTTGCGACCGTATCGGACCAGGCGAAAGTGGCGGATAAAAAAATGGCGAGGATAACGATCAGAGCACGCATGGTATACCTCCTTTGATGAGTGACGTTCGAGGTTTAACACGAAAATGGATTTCGAACGGTGAACATTGAATGCTTGAACGTCCAATACGGTCGTTTCGCTCCGGCGGTCGAATTCATATGGCGGTCGATTCCGCATTCACCAATCGATGTTGGATGGTCGATGTTCGACGTTCATTTGGTCAAAATTTTCATGTGTCGTGGCGACGCGAAAGTATAGGCATTCATTACTGATATGACGCGCGCATCCATTTGTAAACCCGATGTGAACCATTCGAGCCGACGAGCGGGCCGGTGTCAGGCGGCTACCTCGATGAACACGCCCAGGGCCTCGTCGATGTCGGCGGCCGTGATGTGGTAGTTGGTGACGGCCCGTAACCGGCGCTTTCCGGTGGCCAGGACGTGGACTCCCC
This sequence comes from Desulfobacterales bacterium, assembly GCA_049281435.1. Classification (GTDB taxonomy): domain Bacteria; phylum Desulfobacterota; class Desulfobacteria; order Desulfobacterales; family SG8-13; genus JARFQH01. The sequence goes on along the minus strand of JBAPSB010000178.1, from coordinate 12,904 downwards.
GGGTGGCGAGTATTTTGGCCAGAGGCTCGGCCGCCAGATCGTCCCTGTTGCTGTCGAAAAAGACGATGTTTGTTTTCACGCGATCCAGCTCGACGGCGATGCCCTTTATTTCGGCCAACCCTTCGGCCAAACGCCGGGCCATGACGTGGTCTTCGGTGAGCCGCGTGGTCATTTCCGTCAAGGCCACGATCCCGGCCGCCGCCAGAACGCCGGCCTGGCGCATGCCGCCGCCCAGGAGCTTGCGGGACCGGCGGGCCTCCGCGATGAAAGGCCGCGTCCCGCAGACCACCGAACCGACCGGTGCCGCCAGGCCCTTGCTCAGGCAGATATTTACGGAATCCGCCGGCGCCGCCAACTCGGCGGCGGTGACTTCCAGGGCCGCGGCGGCATTGAACAACCGTGCACCGTCGACATGAACTTTCAGTCCGCAGCGGTTTGCCAGCCGGCGGACGGACTGCAGGTAGGCCGTGTCCAGCGGGCTGCCGTAACAGCGATTGTGGGTATTTTCGAGCACGATCAGGCGTGTGCGCGGGAAATGGACATCCTCGGGGCGAATGGCGGCCTCGATGTCTTCTATGAGAATTTTTCCGTCGGGCTGATTGGGCACGGTCCGCGGGTGAATGCCGCCAACCGCGGCCGACCCGCCCTGTTCGTAATAAAAAATGTGCGCCTGATCGCCCAGGACCATTTCGTCCCCGCGGCCGCAATGGGTCAGTTGACTGACGAGATTGGCCATCGTTCCGCTGGCCACGAACAGCCCGGCCTCCTTGCCGAGCCGTTCTGCCGCCATTTCCTCCAGGCGCCGGACGGTGGGATCTTCGCCGAAGACATCGTCTCCGACCTCAGCTGTCGCCATGGCCTGACGCATGGCCGGCGTCGGCCGGGTGATCGTGTCGGATCTCAGGTCGATTCGTCGATGGGCCATTTATCCTTCTCCTCCCTTTAAGTCGGGTCAGTTTTACGCAATGTGGATGGACACTCTTAAAAGATATGCAGCCGGCCGGCAAGAAATTTATACCGACGCCGGCACCAACGCGCGATAACCGGTGCTGCTTGACGAACCGCTTTATTCATGTGTAATAAGACAGGGACGGGATGCGGGTTACGGGGTGCGGGTTGCGGGGCACGGGTTGTGGGGCACGGGTTACGGGGTGCGGGTTGGGGTGGTTGGTGGGTCGTAGGTCAGAGGTGTTGTCTAAGATTCACTAAGGCGGCGTGGCGTGGCATCGCCGGCCGTAACATGATCATCGGGACTTCGTCGGGGAAAGGGAATCGACTCATGGGCAAACTCTTGTGGCAACCATCGCAGCCAAGAATCGCGGCCAGCAACATGCACCGTTTCATGACGGAGATCAACGCCCGTTTCGGCCGTAATTTCACTGAATACGAGGACCTGTATCGATGGTCGATCGAAAACATTCCCGATTTCTGGGCCACCCTGTGGGAGTTCGCCGGCATCATCGCCTCCGCGCCCTACGAGCAGGTGATCGACGACCTGAACAAGATGCCGGGGGCCAAATGGTTTGAAGGTTCGCGGCTCAATTTTGCCGAAAATCTCCTGCGCTACCGCGATAACAGGGTGGCGCTGGTCTTCAAAGGCGAGGCGCGTGAGCCGGCCTATCTCACCTATGCCGAACTCTACCGCCAGGTGGCCCGGTTGGCCAGATCCCTCAAGCAGGCCGGCGTCCGGGCCGGTGACCGGGTCGTGGGATTCATGCCCAACATGCCCCAGACAATCATTGCCATGCTGGCGGCCACCAGCATGGGCGCGGTCTGGTCTTCATGCTCGCCGGACTTCGGCATCAAGGGCGTGCTCGACCGCTTCGGACAGATCCGGCCCAAGGTGCTCTTTACGGCCAACGGGTATTCGTTCAAGGGCAAACAGCTGGACTGCCTGCAGCGGATCGGTGACATTCTGAAGCAGCTGCCCTCGATCGAAAAAGTCGTCGTGGTGCCCTACACGCAGGAACAGCCGGATATCGGCGGTGTGCCCAACGCGGTGATGTTCGGCGATTTTCTCGCCCCGCAAGCCGACCTCGACATCGATTTCGAACAGCTGCCCTTCGATCATCCGCTTTATATCATGTACTCCTCCGGCACGACCGGGCTGCCCAAGTGCATGGTCCAGTGCGCCGGCGGGATCCTGATCCATCACCTGAAGGAATTGATGCTGCACACGGACCTGAAGCGCGAAGACCGAATTTTTTATTTTACCACCTGCGGCTGGATGATGTGGAACTGGCTGGTCAGTTCCCTGGCGGTCGGCGCCACGGTGGTGCTCTTCGACGGCAACCCCTTTCATCCCCATCCCGGCGCTTTGTGGGAGCTGGCCCAGGACGAAAAGGTCACGGTTTTCGGCACCAGCGCCGGCTATATTGCGGCCCTGCAGAATGCCGGCGTCAAGCCGGGGCGGACTTACGACCTCGCGCCGTTGAGGGCCCTGCTGTCAACCGGTTCGCCGCTGTCGATCGAGGGGTTCGATTTTATTTACAACGAGGTCAAATCCGATTTGCAGCTGGCATCGATTTCAGGCGGTACCGATCTCAACGGCTGTTTCGCGCTGGGAAACCCGATCGGGCCGGTCTATGCCGGCGAGCTGCAGTGTCGGGGACTGGCCATGAAGGTCGAGGCCTACGACGAAAACGGCCACCCGGTCACCGGCGTTCAGGGCGAGCTGGTCTGCTCGAAGCCGTTTCCGTCCATGCCGATCTATTTCTGGGACGATCCGGACGGCACCAAATACCACAATGCCTATTTCGACGTTTATCCCAACGTGTGGCGGCACGGGGACTTCATTCTCGTCAATGATCATGGCGGGGTCGTCATCTACGGTCGGTCGGATGCCACCCTGAATCCCGGCGGCGTGCGGATCGGCACGGCTGAAATCTACCGCCTGGTGGAACAGGTCGAAGAGGTCGAAGACAGCGTCGTGGTGGGGCAGAACTGGAAAAACGATGTGCGGGTGATCCTGTTCGTCAAGATGGTGCCGGGTTGCGAGCTGAGCGACGACATCCGCAACAAAATTCTGCGCATGATCCGCGACAACGCCTCGCCGCGCCACCTGCCGAAGAAAATCATCAGCGTCCCGGCTATCCCGTACACCCTCAACATGAAGAAGGTGGAACTGGCGGTGAAAAAAATGATCGAGGGCAAGCCGGTCCTGAACCGCGACGCCTTGAGCAATCCAGGCATCCTGGAGTTCTACGGCAACCTGAAGGAGTTGCAGGAGGATTAGGTCGAGATGGCCGAGGCATACGCTATTTGTCCGATCGGCGTGATTCGCCATACGGACGCCGGGGTGCGGATCGAAATTTACCCTGCCTTCACGGATGGGCTGCTGGGCTTAGAGCGGTTCTCGCACATCTACGTGCTCTACTGGCTGCACCACAACGACACCCCCCAGGCGCGCGGCGTCCTGCAGGTCCACCCGCGCAAAAATCCCGCCAATCCGCTGACCGGCGTTTTTGCGACCCACTCGCCGCGCCGGCCGAATCCTGTCGCCCTGTCGAGATGCCGCATCCTAACGGTCTCTTCCGACAGCCTCCTGGTCGATCGCATCGATGCCGACGACGGTTCGCCGGTGATCGACATCAAGTCCTTTTTCCCTTACGACGACCAAGGGCCGGTCAGGGTTCCCGCCTGGCACTGAGCCTTCACCGCTCCGGCCAGCCCGGGCAGCCGCCGGCAACGCAGCCATGCCAGTCGAAATCGTCGGTCAGATAGACCACATTACCTACACCAGCGAGGAAACCGGCTTCACGATCGCCCGCGTCAAGATCGAGGGCCGGGGTGAACCGGTTTCCGTCGTCGGCACCCTCCTGGCTCCGACGGTAGGCGAAGTTCTGCGCATGACCGGCGCGTGGGTACGCCACCCCAAGTACGGCGAACAGTTCCGGGTCGAGCGGTATCAGAGCAGTGTGCCCGTTACGGCCGACGGTATCCGGATTTACCTCGGATCCGGGATGGTCAAGGGCTTGGGGCCGGCCATGGCGCAGCGGATCGTCGAGAAATTCGGCCGCGAGACGCTCGAGATCATTGGAGGGGCCATCGACCGCCTGGCCGAGGTCGAGGGCATCGGCCCCAAGCGCATCGCCCTGATCAAGGCGGCCTGGAACGATCAGAAGGAAATCCGGGATGTCATGATCTTCCTGCAATCCCACGGCGTGAGTTCGGGCCATGCCACCAAGATTTTCAAGCAGTACGGCGGCCGGTCGATCGCGGTGGTGAAGCAGAATCCGTACCGGCTGGCTAACGAGATCTTCGGCATCGGCTTCAGAACGGCCGATCACATCGCGCAGCAACTCGGTTTCGCGCCCGATTCCGAGCTGCGGGTGGCGGCCGGGATACTGCACGTGCTCGACCTTCTGGCCGGCGATGGCCATGTGTACGCGCCGCTGGAAAACCTGGTGAGCGAGTGCCGCAAGGTGCTGGCCATCGATGGTGGGGGCGTTCTCGAGGCGCTCGATCAACTGGCCGGCGCCCGGCGCGTGGTGGTCGAAGAAATACAAAAAAACGAGGGCAGCACCGCGCGCAAAGAAACGGCGGTCTATCTGACCCATTTGTTCGTGTGCGAAACCGGGGTGGCCGAGCGTTTCAAGGCTCTGCACGCGGCGCCGAAGAGCCTGCGTGCCGTCCGGGGCGAAGAGGCCTTGAAGTGGGTGCAGCAGCGGCTGGCGATTGTACTGGCCGAAAATCAGGTCGCTGCCGTAAGGGCCGCGCTGACTCAAAAGGTGCTGGTGATCACCGGCGGGCCGGGAACCGGCAAGACCACCATCATCACTGCGGTCCTGCGGATTTTTGTACGGATGGGCGCCAGGGTCCTGCTGGCCGCCCCGACCGGGCGGGCGGCCAAACGCATGAGTGAGGCCTGCGGCCACGCGGCCCGCACCATTCACCGGTTGCTGGAATACAGCCTGGCCAAGGGCGGGTTCCAGAGAGACGAAAAGGACCCGCTGACGTGCGACCTGCTGGTCATCGACGAGGCCTCGATGATCGACACGGTTCTGATGTACCACCTGCTCAAGGCCGTTCCGCAAGGGGCCACGTTTATCCTGGTCGGCGATGTCAACCAGCTGCCGTCGGTCGGGGCCGGTAACGTCCTCAAGGACATCATCGATTCGGGGATAACGGCCGTCGCGGAACTCAGCGAGATCTTTCGCCAGGCCCGGCACAGCCGCATCGTGGTCAACGCCCACCGGATCAACAGCGGCCTGTTGCCGGAAAGGATGACGGCGCCTGCGGCCGGTGCGGCGCCATCGGATTTTTATTTCATCCAGCAGGAAGACCCCGATAAGATTGCGGACATCATTCTGGAGCTGGTCAGGGACAGGATTCCGCGGCGCTTCGGGCTCGATCCGTTCGACGACATCCAGGTGCTCACGCCCATGCATCGCGGCGTGATCGGGACCGACGCCCTGAACCGGCGATTGCAGGAGGCGCTCAATTCCGGCCGGGACCTGATCCGGCGGGGGGATCGCGAAGTGCGGCTGCACGACAAGGTCATGCAGATAAAAAACAATTACGACAAGGACGTCTTCAACGGCGACATCGGGCGGGTCAGCCGCATTGATCCGATCGGCGGCGAGCTTGTCATTCGTTTCGAAGACCAGGCCGTGACCTACGCGTTTTCGGATCTGGATGAAATCGTTCTGGCCTACGCGATATCGGTCCACAAGTCCCAGGGGTCCGAATACCCGGCGGTCATCATCCCGGTGGCGACCCAGCATTTCATGCTGCTGCAACGCAACCTGATGTACACGGCGATCACCCGCGGGCGCCGCCTCGTGGTGATGGTCGGCACCCGCAAGGCCCTGGCCATCGCCGTCAAAAATTCCGAGCCCCGGCAACGCTGCACCCGTCTCAAGGAGCGGTTGGCGGGGGCCGATTCTTCCCGGGGCCCGGCCATCAACCCGGCCATAAAATAGATATCCCTGCCGCACTGCGGCAGGGATATGACTGACGACCGATTGGTCGGACCCGCGCTCTGCGATCAGCGGGTCATTTTGGCAACGACGAACCCGGACTGACCCCGCTTCAGCAGGAGCATGACCGGTTCGCCTTTTTTAACCTGGTTCATCTGCTTGCGGAATTCTTCCATGCCGCCGATCGGCTTGTGGTTGATCTCCTTGATCAGATCACCCTGCTGGACGCCGGCCTTGTCCGCCTTGCTGCCGCCCTCGACGGCCGTCACCAGCACGCCCTTTTCGGACTCCTCGTATCCGAGCCGCGCGGCCATGTCCGGCTCCAGTGCCTGCAGGCTCAATCCCAGCTTGTCGTCGCTTTCCGAATCCTTGCTGGCCAGCGCCTGCTCTTCCTGACGTTTGGCGGTTTCGACCGTCACCGTTTTTTCCCGCCCGTCGCGCAGGATGGTGATGTCGGCTTTCTGGCCGACGCCCAAGGCGGCAATTCCGCGCGACAGCTCCCGGCTGCTGGTGACCGGCTGCCCGTTGACGGCTTTGATGATGTCATTGACCTTGATTCCGGCCTTGTCCGCCGGGTCACCTTCGAAGACCTGGGTGACCAGCACTCCGGTTTCGCCTTTGACCTTGTAATACTCGGCCAACTCGGGCGTCAGATCCTGAATGCCGACGCCCATCCAGCCGCGGGTCACCTCGCCTTTGGCCTTCAGTTGGTCGATGATGTCCTTGGCCATGGTGATCGGGATGGCAAATCCGATGCCCTGGCCGCTGGCCACGATCGCCGTGTTGATGCCGATCACCTCGCCGTTCATATTGACCAGCGGGCCGCCGCTGTTGCCCGGATTGATCGACGCATCGGTCTGAATGAAATCATCGTAAGGCCCGGAACCGATGATGCGTCCCTTGGCACTGACGATGCCGGCCGTGACCGTTTGCTCGAGCCCGAAAGGACTGCCGATGGCCACCACCCAGGTGCCGACGGCCTGGGCATCGGAATTGCCGATCGGCAGCGGCACCAGGTCGGTGGCGCCCTCGATTTTTATCAGGGCCAAATCGGTTTTGGGGTCGCGGCCCACGACCGTGGCATCGTACTCTTTCTCATTGGCCAGGCGGACCTTGATCTGATCGGCACCCTCGACGACGTGATTGTTGGTGACGATAAAGCCCTGCTTGTCGATGATGAAGCCCGATCCGAGGCTGCGTTGCTTGAACTCTTTCGAGGGGCCTTCTTCGGGGGCACCGAAAAAGTCTCGGAACGGATCACGCTCCCGACCGCCGAAAGGGCTGCCGAAAAAGTGCCGGAACACCTTGCCGCCGCCCTGGACGGTTTTCTCGGTTCTGATGTTGACAACGGCCGGCCGGGCGACTTCGGCCAGGTGGCTGAAGTTTTCGGGCACCATTCGCGGGGTATCCGCGGCCTGGAGGTGCGGCGCGGCGATGCCCACCAGGAATGCGATCATGACGATTGACGCGTAAACACCGGCGCTGTTGGCTTTGAATCGGGACGGACTCATACGGTTTCCTTTCTGTTGATACGCTTCCTGCCAAAATGTGCGGCAGTCTTGGACGGGGTTTGGCAGCCGACAGGGTGATATTGTCGTACCGTGATGCCTTTAATCGCTCTAATATATGTCGCGAATCGGCCCTGGCAACCTGTCGGCGTCAATATGCAGCCATATTCCTGAGGAAGGAAGGTAACCCATGAAGATGACCGCAAGATGACCGCAACATTACGGTTTCGTCACCTTGCCGCCGGCAGCTCCGTGAAAGCAAACGATTTACATAGGTGATATCGACTGTCCGTGTCAAATCTGATCTGCCGCACGGGACTTCCGCACAGCGGACGGTGCCGCGCCGGTCGCGGCCGCTTGCCGGCGGTGCGGCTCGCCGCTGTTTCAGCTTGACTTTTCAGGAAATATGGCTAAAACTTATATGTTGAAATTGACCTTGACGCCTTCTGGCGCTTTAGTGAACGAGGAGGAGATGAGCATGCCGGTTTATGAATTTGAATGCCGCTGCGGCCAGGTGACCGAGGAACTGGCGAAGATGGATACCCGCTCGATTATCTGCCCGAAATGCGGGAAAAAGGCCAAAAAAATAATTTCGGCCTGTTCCTTTGAACTCAAGGGCGGCGGGTGGTACGCCGACGGCTACGCTTCCAGGAAAGGTGGCTCGACATCTAATTCGACTAAATAAATTGGAAGCAGGCGGTGCCGGTTTCCCCGCAGAAGACCGTCCGGCTGTTACTTTCGATCAACGGAGCGCAGTGGTTAAATCATGGCCGCTGCGCTCTGCTTTTTGGTGGTGATCCTAAAATCGTAGGGGCACGGCACGCCGTGCCCCGGTTAATGCCGATCCCATCTTTGGCGGCGCAGTCGACCCAAAGGCCATAAACCGTTATTGCGAAAACAGGATGACATCTCCACTTCAACAACCCGCAACCCGTAACCCGCTGAGGTCAATTCAATGGAAACCCCGCTGACACCCCTGACGGCGATTTCACCGGTGGACGGCCGTTACCGCGACAGCACCGCAAAGCTGAGCGACTTTTTTTCGGAAGCGGCGCTGATCAAATACCGCCTCATGGTCGAGGTGGAATATTTTATCGCCCTGTGCGAACTTTCGCTGCCGCAGTTGGCCTCGTTTGACGGCGCGCAAGCGGCGGTGCTGCGCCGGATCTACACCGATTTTTCAATTTCGGATGCCGCGCGCGTCAAAGACATCGAGAAGATTACCAATCACGACGTCAAGGCGGTCGAGTACTTCCTGAAGGAGAAGTTCGACCAGCTGCGGCTGTCACCCTTTAAGGAGTTCATTCATTTCGGGCTCACCTCCCAGGACGTCAACAACACCGCCGTGCCGTACGGCCTGAAGAAAGCCTGGCTGGAGGTCGTCAAGCCGGTGCTGATCGAGGTCATCGCGGCGTTGACCGACAGGGCCCGTGCCTGGAAAGACATACCGATGCTCGCCCGCACCCACGGCCAGCCGGCTTCTCCCACGCGCACCGGCAAGGAGATCTACGTCTTCGTGGAGCGGTTGAACCGTCAGCTGGACCTGCTCGAATCCATTCCGTTCACCGCAAAATTCGGCGGTGCGACGGGCAACTTCAACGCCCACGTCCTGGCCTATCCCGACGTCGACTGGTTTGCCTTCGCCGACCGCCTGCTGCGTGACCGCCTGCACCTGGTACGCTCCCGCACCACGACCCAGATCGAGCACTACGACAACCTGGCGGCTTTCTGCGATACCCTGAAACGGATCAACACCATTTTGATCGATCTGGCCCGGGATGCCTGGGCCTACATTTCCCTCGATTATTTCAAACAACGAATCGAGCCGGGCGAGATCGGCTCCTCGGCCATGCCGCACAAGGTCAACCCGATCCATTTCGAAAATGCCGAAGGCAACCTGGGCGTGGCCAACGCCCTGTTTTCACATTTGTCCGCTAAACTCCCGGTGTCACGGCTCCAGCGCGACCTCACCGACTCCACCGTGATCCGCAACATCGGCGTACCGCTGGCCCACACGCTGATCGCGCTCAAAAGCCTGCTGCGCGGCCTGGCCCGGCTCATCATCAACGAGGACGCGATCGGCCGCGACCTTCGCGACAACTGGGCCGTGGTGGCCGAGGCCATTCAGACCGTGCTGCGCCGCGAGGGATACCCCGAACCCTATGAGGCCCTGAAGGCGTTGACCCGCACCCATGCCCGCATCGACCAACGTGTGATCGCCGAATTCATCCAGGGACTGGAGGTGAGCGCCGGCGTCAAAGCCGAACTCCTGAAGATTTCGCCGGAGAATTACACCGGGCGGTGTGAATTTTAGGCTCCGCCGGCTTTCTTTTAAAAAATCGGGCGCTGATCCCGGATAATGAAACACCATGTCTTCCGGTTTATTACAAGATGACGGCGGCGGCTGTCACCCTTCACTGGGCGCCGCTCCCGCAGGCAACCCGCCATGACCTTCGATCCCGCCGTGCATCCGGCGGCCGATTCGAGGGCTCCCCGCTGGTGGTTCCTCTTTTGCCGTGACCGCAGCCTGGTCCGGTACTGCCAGGACCAGAGCGTCTTGCCGTACTTCACCGACGTGTCATTCGTCGACCCGGCGCAGTTACACCCGCAGTACCTCGGGCGCCTCGACGGTACCGATTGCTTCGCGGCCGAGTTGGCATCCGACACGCCGCTGCCCGCCGGGGTCGAAATGCGGCCGGTGAGGCGGCTGCTGGGCGTGATCGACGATGAGTTGGCGGCGGTTGCCGGCCGGGCCAACCAGATGATTCACTGGGCGCAGACCCACCGATTCTGCGGCCGCTGCGGGCACCCGACCCGTGATGCGCGCAGTGAGCGCGCCAAGAAGTGCCCGGCCTGCGGTCTCGTCAACTACCCGAGGGTGTCGCCGGCGATTATCGTCGCGGTCATCGATGCCGGCCGCATCCTGCTGGCCCGTTCGACGCGGGTCGGCGCGAGTTTTTACAGTGTGCTGGCCGGATTTGTCGAGCCCGGGGAAACGCTGGAGGAGTGCGTGCGCCGCGAGGTCGGTGAAGAAGTCGGCCTGGGGGTAACCGCGATTCGCTACTTCGGCAGCCAGCCCTGGCCGTTTCCGAACACGCTGATGGTGGCCTTCACCGCCCGGTATGCCGAAGGGGAGCTACGGTTGAATCCGGTGGAAATCGCCGCCGCCGACTGGTTTTCCGCCGGCGCCCTGCCGCCAGTCCCCGGCCGATGGAGCATTGCCCGCCGGCTGATCGACTGGTTCGAGGAATCGCAAGGGGTGGTGACCGGAGAAAAGTGAGGACGCGGACAAACGGGCGCGCTGCGCGGTTACCCGCGGTTTTCCTCGGCCATGACCTCGCTCATCCAGGCGGTGATGAGTTGCAGGGCGACCGATTTGGTCTCGGGCAGCAAGATGGCCTGGTTGTTCCGGTCTGTCACCGAACGGATGTAGGGGTGGTTTTCGAATTCGTCGATAAAAACATTGTCGATGATAAACTGGTTGAAGGCGCTTGGATCCTCGATGACCTCCTTTTTCTGTGCTTTCCGGCGGTACATGGACTTGGTGTACTGCTTGAGTTTCGGAATCACTTTTTCCCGGAAGTGCTGGGCCTGATCGGCCCGGATTCCCAGTTGATCGGCCAGTTGATCGGCCAGAGACTGATCGAGACGGCCGGCCCGGCGGTCGACGAGCTGCTTGATCCGCAGGTCGCTCAATTCCGGCGCCAACAGCTTGACTAGAAAAAGCATCACGCTCTTGTTGGTTTTCAGTTCATCGAGGGCGTAGTTCGACAGTACCCGCGGCAGTTCCTCCTCGAGGATTGTTTCGACGCGGTTTTCGATGGGCTCGCCGGCGGGCGCCGCCCGCGACAGCAGGGCGAACTTGCGCGTCAGCAAAGGAATGATGTCGGTGGCGAAGGTTTCCGCATCTTCCGGGTCGATGCCCAGATGTCCGGCAAGTTTCAGCAGTTTACCGGATGGCGGGCCGGGCGATACGCTGTCGTTTGTCATGGCAAGCTGATCTGGTCTCCATTCTTGAATGGCCTCTTCGTGCCCGGTCACGCTTTCCGGATCGATTCCGACGAAGAAATTTGACCTCATTTCCCCATCTTTGTCAAGTATCTCCCCTGAGGGCTGCCGCCGCCGATCGACAGGACGATTGACAAGCGGCTTGTAAATGGTTTAGACGGGGGCGACACTCGAAGACCTGCCGGTGATCTGCACCGTCGATTCAAAGGAAAAGAAAGGATTGAAAAAAATGAAGAAAGACGGCTCACCGATGGCAAGCGCCCTGCTGGTGGCAACCACGTTGGCTGCGGTTTACCTGTTGTTTATTCTGGTTTTTCGATCTCCCGAGGTCCAGGTGGCCGGTCCCGCGCCGTTTCCGACCACGGCGGCGGTGACAAAGAAAATGGATGACCATGGCGCCGCGGCGCATCCGGCGGCAACCGGTCAAAAAGCCGAAAAACGCCTCCAGAAACCCGGTCCCGATGAGGTGCTTCAACTGCTCCAATCCGGGAACAAGCGGTTTTACTCCGGCAAAGCGTCCCACCCCCAGGCCGATGCGGCCCGGCTGGCCCTCGCGGGCCGGGAAAACCAGGGCGATTACGCCTATGCAACGGTGATTACCTGCTCGGATTCCCGCGTGCCGGTCGAATTGATTTTCGATGCGGGTGTCATGGACATTTTCGTCATCCGGGTGGCGGGCAACGTGTGCGACACCGATGAGATTGGGTCGATCGAATACGGTCTGGCCCACGTCAACACGCCGGTGCTGGTGGTGCTGGGTCACACCCAGTGCGGTGCCGTCACGGCGGTCACGCAAGCCGTTCAAGGCCACGGCCACAAGCTCGAGCGCAACATCCCGGCCCTGGTGGACAACATCGTGCCGGCCGTTAAACGCGCCATCGAAAAGCACGCGGACGTGCACGGCGAAGCGATCATTCCCTATGCGATCGAGGAGAACGTGTGGCAGGGCGTCGAAGACCTTTTCACGAAAAGCCCGGCGGTGCGCGCGATCGTGAAAGAGGGCCGGGCCAAAGTGGTCGGGGCCATTTATGATGTCGGCACCGGAAAGATCGAGTGGCTCGGCACGGAAAAGGTCGATGAGATCATGAAACGGGTCGAAGCCTCACCCGCCAAGGAAACAGAGGCGTATGCGGCCGATTGAGCATCACAAGAAGTCTATCTTTTCGCTGGCCGCCTTTACGACGAAGATGCGTTCGTTGTTACTCTTTTTTTCGGCAGGGGTTATGTAGAATCCCTGGCGATCGGGCGAGTAGCCGGTGGTGTAGCCGACGATTTGCTCACCGTCCTGGAATTTCACGCGTATCTTGCGGCCGCAGCCGCTGAGGTCGTCCTGATAGGCATCGACCCGCTGTTTGTTGCCGGCCAAATCCCTTACAAAAAAAACGGCCTTCAGCTGGTCCACATCTACAGTCAGAATCGCGCCGTCCTCGGTTTCCAGGTGAAACTGGCTTTTGTTGGGTAGAAAAT